>JAGWBC010000219.1:1610-9390 GCA_021296115.1 Anaerolineae bacterium
CATTTTGTCGATTACGCGCGCGCGCTGGTGGAAGCCGAGTTGGGCGCCGAGGCGCTTTTTCAGCGCGGCCTGAATATCCACACGACGCTGAACCCGGCGCTGCAAGAAGCGGCGCAAGCTGCGCTGAGCAACCAGGTGCGCGGCCTGAAAGCGGCGGCCAGCGGCGTCAATACCGGCGCGCTTATGGTGACGGATCCCAAGACCGGCGCCATCCGCGCCATGGTCGGCAGTCACGATTTCAACGATGAGCTCGCTGGTCAAGTCAACAACGCGCTGACATATCAGCAGCCGGGTTCCGCCATCAAACCCTTCGTCTACATGTTAGCGCTGCAGAACAACGACGGGAGTTTCCTCACGCCGGCCAGCATCATCTGGGATGTGCCGATTATTGAGGATCTCGGCGCTGGCGGCATATACGAGCCGGAGAATATCGACCGCCGCTTCCATGGCGCTGTGCCGCTGCGGTTCGCGCTGCAAAACAGCTACAACGTGCCGACCGTCAAGGTCTTCCGCGATTACGTCGGGGTGGGGCGCTTTGCCAATATGGCGGACGAATTCGGCCTGAAGTTTCCTGAAGAGTCCTTCATTTCGCTCGCCAGCGCCTTGGGCTCGAACGAGGTCACGCTTTTTGATCTGATGGGCGCTTATGGCGTTTTCGCCAGCGGGGGACAGCGCATCCCGCTCTACGCCATTGAGCGCATCACCGAGTCCGTTGACGGCGAAGCGGTGGAGATCAAGCGTGAGCGCCCCGCGCCCGAGCAGGTCATATCGCCGGCGCTGGCCTACCTGATGCAGAACATCCTCAGCGACGACCGCGCGCGACAGCCCAGCTTCGAGGGCGGCTCCAACCTGACGCTAGCCCGCCTCGGCATTCCGACGCAGAACACCGTCGCCGCCAAGACCGGCACCACCAACGGCAGCCGCGACCTCTGGACTATGGGCTTCACGCGTAATGCGGTTGTCGGCGTATGGCTGGGCACATCGGACAATTCGCCCACCTACAATACCAGCGGTGCTCGCAGCGCTGCACCAGTATGGAATGCCGTTATGTCCGCAGCGACAAATTGGTATCCGCCCATTCCCTTTGAGAATCCAGGCGGCGTAATCGCGCGCGAAATCTGCCGCAGTACCGGCACGCTGAGCTTCTCGGCTTGTCCGGCGCCGACTACGGACCTATTCTTGCACGAGCAGTATCCGCCGCCGGCGGATCAAGGCTTTTTGCAGCGTCTCACGGTGGACAGTTGGTCGCTGCTGCGCGCCAACGAGTTCTGTCCCAGCCATATCGTCGAGCGCAATTTCGCCGCCATTGGCGATGCCGCCGCGCTCGATTGGCTGAACAGCACCGAAGAAGGCAGCGATTTTGCCGAGCGCCTGGGCCTGGGCATACCCGTGCGTCCGCCGCCGCAGCAAGCTTGCGCCCAAGGGCAGCAACTGCCGCTGATCAACATCAGCAGCCCCAACGAGGGTCAAGTGCTGTATGGCGCCGTCGAAATACGCGGGCAGGCGCAGGCGCCCGATTTCGACCGCTTCGAACTGCTTTACGCCAGCGCCGAGCAACCGGAGACATTCTATCCCATCAGCGCATCGCTGGTCCAGATGCCGCAATATGGCACGCCCCTGGGAACTTGGGATACGATCGCCGGGCAAGTCGCTAACGGCAATTACATCCTGCGGCTGGCGGCCTCGTCGCTCAATGGCGGCTCGATTAACTTCGACTTAAACGTAACGCTGGATAATTCGCTCGCGAGTCCCGAGCCGGGCGAACCCGCCTTTGGCCCGACCGTCGAAGAGATCATCATTCCGACGCCTACAAGCGGCTGAGCCGGTAGAACGCAGCGCTCCCATGGCAAATTCTCAAGTTAGCATGAATCCGCAGCAAAAAGCCGCCGTAACGGCCGACGATGGACCAGTGCTGATACTGGCTGGTCCTGGAAGCGGCAAGACTCGAGTTCTCACCAGCCGCATCGCCTATCTCATCCGCCTGCGACGCGTGCCGCCGCAACGCATCATGGCGGTCACCTTCACCAACAAAGCCACAGATGAAATGCGTTCGCGGCTGGAGCGTATGCTCGGCGACGATCTTGATGACATGCAAATTGGCACTTTCCATCGCATCTCTATGCGATTGCTGCGGCGAGAAGCTGAGCGGCTTGGCTACCGTCCGAACTGGAAAATACTTTCCACAAATAAACAATACTGGATCATTCGGCGAATCCTGGAGCGGTTTGCCGGAAAAGATGCGTCATTTAGCCCCACCGATGTGCGTAAGGCGATTTCTCTGGCCAAAAATCGCATAATTTTGCCCGAAATGTATGAGGAGACAGACGAATTTAGCGAGACAGTTCGGAAAGTGCACCAAGTATATCAAGCTGAGTTGCTCGAAGAAAATCTCATGGATGTCGACGACCTGCTGTTGCAGTTGGTCATTCTGCTGCTCGAGTTTCCCGCCGTGCGCAAAATGTTTCAACAGGAGTTCGAGTACCTGTTGATCGACGAATTCCAAGATACTAACTTGGTGCAATATGAGATTGTCAAGGCGCTGGCGCCACCACAGAACAATATCTATGTCGTTGGCGACGAAGATCAATCGGTCTATGCTTTTCGTGGGGCAAACCACCACAACCTGCAGCGACTACGCAGCGACTTCCCTGGATTGGCCCAGATCCTGCTCGAACAGAATTATCGTAGTACGCAGACTATTCTCGATGCCGCGCGCGCGGTTATCAGCCACAATCCACATCGTACGCCAAAGGCCTTGTTCAGCAAAAAAGGCGTCGGCGATCGCATTCAAGTTTACGAGGCGTCTTCGGATTTGGACGAAGCTGAATACGCGCAAGAGCAGATTGAGTTTCTGCGAGACAGCAAGCGCTTGCGATACGGGGACTTCGCAATCATGTATCGCAAGAATTCTCAATCCCTGCCATTCAAAAGCGTCTTTCATCTCCATGATGTACCATTCAGAGTTGTTAACACAATTGACTTCGACCAGCGCAGAGAAGTCAAAGACATCATGGCCATGATGCATCTGGCGCGCGATTCAGATTTCGAAGAGTATTTCAGGCGCCTTGCCGAAATAAAGACGCTTGGCATTAGCAAATCGGGCATGAGAAGATTTCTGGATTGGCTTGCCAGCGACGAATTGAATCTATTCGAAGCGCTAAACAAGGTGGAGACTGGAGACTCGCCGCTAAATCGCCGCCAGGCAAAAGCGTTTGCTGGCTTTTCTGACGCGTTGAAATCATGGCGCGAGTCCGCTGTTCGGGGGCATTTGGTCAATCTCTTCGACCAGATCATTCAATATGCGGATTACCACCAGCACCTTGAGCGAATTTGCAAGGAAGGTTGGGAACTCGCTGAACGCAGGGACAGCGTCAAAAAGCTACGCCGTCTAGCTAGCGCCGCATCGCTCTCTTCTGATCCATTTGAACGGTTCGGGCGCATGGTAGCATTGGATAAGGGAGATGTTGATGACGAGCCCGACAAAGTCGCGCTGACGACGCTGCACTCCGCCAAGGGTTTGGAGTTCCCGGTTGTCTTCATTATCGGGCTAAATGAGAACGTCTTGCCACATGTGCATGAATCCGATGGGCCAAATGACGTAACGGAAGAACGGCGCTTGTTTTATGTCGGCTTGACTCGTGCAGAATCCAGAATTTTTCTGACCTATACGAGCCATAAAGGCCTCAGTGATGTACTGAAGGCGCCATCGGAGTTTCTTTCCGAACTACCAGACCACCTATTGGATGCGCACTAGCCGACGCATTCGAGTCTACTCAGCTGGCTCGTTTCGGCTGCCTTAAGGGATATCTATTTATGACCTCAAACCATCCCCTGCTGCAGGGCATGAACCGACAGCAGACCGCCGCCATCACCGCCGTTGACGGCCCGGTACTTGTGCTGGCCGGGCCGGGCAGCGGCAAAACCAGCGTGCTGACGCGCCGCATCGCTTGGCTGATTCGCGAGCATCGCGTGCCGCATCATCGCATTATGGCGGTCACATTCACCAACAAAGCCGCCGGAGAAATGCGCTCGCGCGTTGAGGCGCTGCTGGGCGACCGCCTGCGCGGCCTGCAGATCGGCACCTTCCACGCCACCTGCGCCCGCTTCTTGCGACGTGATGCGGAACGCGCCGGTTACCGCCCGGATTACGTCATTTACGACAGCGACGATCAAGTCGCTCTGGTCAAGCGGGTGGTCAAACAGGTCGGCATCGACCCCAAACGCTACAACCCGCGCGCTATCCTGTCCAAGATTTCCAGCGCCAAGAACGAAATGATTCCTCCAGCGCAGTTTAAGGCGCTCGACTATTTTGGCGAGATTGTCAAGCAAGTGTACGCCAATTATCAGCAAGCGCTGCTTGAGGCCAACGCCATGGACTTTGACGACCTGCTGCTGAACATGGTGAACCTCATGCGGGGCAACGCCGAGCTGCGCGGCTACTATCAGGACCGATTCAGCTATCTGCTGGTGGATGAGTTCCAGGATACCAATCAGGTGCAATACGAGCTCGTGCGGCAGTTCGCTGCCCCGCAGAACAACGTCTTTGTCGTCGGCGACGAAGATCAGGCGATCTATGCTTTTCGCGGCGCCGACTACCGCAACGTGGGCCGCCGTGATCCTGCTCGAACAGAATTACCGCAGCACACAAAACATCCTTGATGTCGCTCGCGCCGTCATTGACCGCAATCGCAATCGTACGCCCAAGGCGCTGCATACCGAGCTGGGTCGCGGCGAAATGGCCACGGTATTCGAAGCCTTCGACGAGCGCTACGAAGCCAGCGAAGTGCTGGAGCGGATCCGGCAGCTGCGCACGGAAAACGACCTGGACTATAAAGACTTCGCCGTAATGTACCGTACCAACGCGCAATCACGGGCTATGGAGCACGCCTTTGTCGGTAAGATCCCTTACGTTTTGGTCGGCGGTGTTGGTTTCTACAAACGGCGCGAGGTCATTTGATCCACAACCCTGACGACCGCGTCAGCTTCGAGCGCATCATTAATGTGCCGGCGCGCGGCATCGGCAAGAAGTCGCAAGAGGCTTTCCTGAATTGGGTCACGCGCGACGGCTTGAGCATCGCCAGTGCCCTCAACCATGTTTACTACGACGATCCGACTCCGCTCGGCTCGGCGGCGAGAAAGAAGTTTGCCGCTTTCGCCGCCATGCTTTTGGGTTGGCAAGAGATGGCCAAAGTCGGCGATCTGCTGACCATGTTCGACAATATCACCGCCCAGACGCGCTACTACCTGCACCTCGAGGACAGCAGCAAGATCCCCGAAGAGGCGGTTGAGCGGGCTGATAATGTTCAAGAGCTGCGGGGCTTGCTGCAATACGCGATGGAATACGAGCAGCCGCTGCACGAATTTCTGGCGGAGCAGTCGCTTGTGGCTGATGTCGACAGCCTCAAAGAAGATACCGATGCCGTAACGCTGATGACCCTGCACGCGGCCAAGGGCCTGGAATATGCGGTGGTGTTCATTACCGGGCTGGAGACGGGCATCCTGCCGCATTCCCGCTCCTTTGAAGAAGTCGGGGGATTGGAAGAGGAGCGCCGTCTCTTCTACGTCGGCGTCACCCGCGCCAAACGCGCGCTCTACCTCAGTTACGCCTTCCGCCGCGCGCTCTATAGTGGCAGTGGGGGCATCGCCGCGCCATCCGAGTTTCTGGCGGATCTGCCGCCGCATTTGCTCGACGGCGCGCCAGCCACGTTGGCAACACTGCGCCGCTCAAAGAGCATTGAGTCGCAGACGCAGTGGAATCGTGATCCTCAGCCGCCCAGCCGTCTGAAACGCGACCTGCGCAGCGGTACCGTCTCCGCGCCAAACGAAGAGTTGCGCAAGAAAATCATCCCCTTCCCGGGGCTGCCCAAGCGGGCGGATGACGAGTCTGAATTCAAAGTCAATATGTCGGTGAAACATCCGCAGTTTGGCTTGGGAAAGGTCATCGGCGTTGAGGGTAAGAGCGGCATCGTAAGCGTGCTGTTTGAGGAGCACGGTCCCAAGAAAATCCTCGCCGATGCCGAGGGTTTCACGGCGCTGGACGAATGACGCCGTCTTTCATCAGCGTCCTGGTTTCTCCGTCCGAATAGCCGATTTCACGCAGCAACTCCGCGGTGTGTTCGCCATGCGTCGGCGCGGGTTGCCGGCGGATAGTGTCCTCGCCCAATCGGATCGGGCTGCGCATCCAGGGCGCGCCACGCTCGCCTACGCCCACCATGCCGCGCGCGGCAATCTGCGGGTCGGCAAGCAGCTGAGCGGGCGTGATGACGCGTGTTAAGCAACAGTCGGCATCGTCGAGCCGGGCAGCCCACACCGCCGCCGTCTTCGTCCGAAACAGCTCCGCGACCGCAGCTATCAGCGCCGGCTGTCGGCTGTGGACGTGCTGCTGCTCAATCCACTCCGGCTGCTCGACGGCGTTACAGAAATTGGCCCAAAACTTGGCTTCAACCGCGCCTAACGCCACCGCTTCGCCATCGGCGCAAGTGTATACGCGGTAGCAGGCGCTTTCGCCGCGCAAGCTGATGAAGCCGCTGTTTGCGGGCCTGGTCTGCGCTTCGACCCAAGCAGCCAGCGCCAGCGGCATCGCCGCCTCGGAGAGCGCGACATCGACATAATCGCCTTCGCCGGTGTGATGCCGTTTGAGCAGCGCCGCCAGGATGCCCATGACGGCCACATAGGCGCCGCTGACATCGGCGACCTGGGCGCCCGGCGTACTTGGCTCCAAGCTCGCGCCGAGCACCCCGTTGCGCGCGATGTAATTGAGGTCGTGCCCGCTGAGAGACGCGTAGGGCCCGGTCTGCCCCCAGCCGGAAAGCGAGCAGTATACCAGCCGCGGATTGATGGCGCGCAGCGTCTCGTAGTCGGCGGCCAGACGCGCCGTCACGCCCGGACGGAAGCCTTCGATCAGCACATCGGCCGTAGCGACCAGGCGGTGCAAGATGGCTTGTCCTTCTGCGGTTTTCAGGTCGAGGGCGATGCTCTTTTTGCCGCCGTTGCTCCCGCGGAAGAAGGCGCCCATGCCGTCGATCAGCGGCGGCAGGAGGCGGGCGTAATCGCCGGTTCGCGGGTCTTCGACTTTGATGATCTCCGCGCCCAAGTCGCGCAGCAGCATGGTGCATACCGCGCCCGGGAGGAGGCGGGTGAGGTCGAGGATGCGGGTGGCGTACAGGGGTTTCATGGGTGGAGTTTAGCGCGGGTGGCGGTGGCTTGGCAATAATGGGTTGGCGCTGCTATCATGTTTAGCTCTCGCGGTCAATTTAGCCTTGGAAACCATTGGAATCGTGACTCTTCTGCCATTCGACACCGACCCTCGAAAGCCTGTATACGCCAGGTCCGGTTGGGAAATACCACAACTACAATGGAACGAAGTCATTTATCATACTGCTCTCCAGACAGAGAATTTCGTTCGCTTGCGTACGGACAGTCTTCTGATGGAAATGGCGCGCAAGCACAAGACGGTTATGCGCGTAAGATCAGTTTCGCCATATTTGTACAATTGCGTCGGAATGGTCTTCGCCAATCGCCGTGCTTGGATAGAGATAGAAGCGTTGAATGACATCTTTTGAGAAGATGGTTATACTAAAATCATGTTTCAACAGTTGGAAACCGGAGATATTGTGACCTATGCTCACGATAGCGTTCCAACGCATGTGGGCATTGTCACCCACGTTGAAAGATTTGATGGGCAACTTTCAGGCGTAACTCTTCTCACCAAAAGGCGCAAAGACGCTGAAATCTTGTATCCACTCAGCGCTGTACCGCCAAGATTTGGGAGCGCCAGTGA
>JAGWBC010000220.1:0-7132 GCA_021296115.1 Anaerolineae bacterium
GGGTCGACGCCAGGGCAATTGAATCAAAGCAATTTCACCACAAAGATACAAAGGGCACAAAGCTTAAGGCTGAAGTGACTATATGCTGCTTCATCAAGCCGGAAACTCGTCAATGACCTATCGCTGAATGATGCTTAGGAGAATTAAACAAGTCTACGTCTTAATGACAAAGAGCGTTTCCTCTGTGCTCTCAGTTATTCCAACAAAGTAATGCAACATAAAACAGGTCGTTGTAAGGCTTGTCCGGTACTGTAACGCCGCCGTCGCTCGCTCGACATTGGCGAAGATTCGACATCTTTGCCACCGAGTACACCGAGTTAAAGAGAGGACACAGAGGAAAGGCATCATGCTTAGTCCAAAGACAGAATCGGCGAACTTGCGGACCATCCTTGACGCGACCCAGCTCCATATGTCCCGGTATCCCTCTCTGTGCTCTCATATTTACTCTGTGCCCTCGGTGGCAAAAGTGTCGCGAATACCTAAAAGCGAGACGCCCGCCCCGACCAAACGTACCGTCATCGGAAATTGAGTAGCGGACAAGACTTGTAGGGGCGATTCTGTGAATCGCCCGTTGTTTCAATTGTGGATTTTCGGGCGACACACAGTGTCGCCCCTACAGTTTGACCTTGTATGGATATTCGCACGTCTAACTGGGTTCTATTTCTGTGTTCTCTGCGGTTAAATTTCAGTTTGCGGGTCGCGGCGCGGCAGCTAGCCGCCGATGTGGTACATTTCTACTTTCTTGCGCCGGTCGCGGACTTCATCGGTGAGCGAGCTGCGAATCTCCGAATAGCGGTCGATGCGCGCGCCCCAGTTGCCGCGAATGATCGCCTCAAGCTCGGCATCGCTGGCGCCGGCGCGCATGGGATCGCGCAGGCTAACGCCCTCGGTAGCGAAGAGGCAGGTGAATATCTCGCCTTCCGGTGACAGGCGCATGCGCGTGCACGAGCCGCAGAAGGGCTGCGTCACCGAGCTGATCAAGCCGATCTCGCCCTCGCCATCGGCGTAACGATAGCGCCGCGCCACCTCGCCGAAATAATTGCCAGCGGCCGGCTCCAGCGGCATGGCGCTGTGGATGCGCTCGACGATTTCGGCCGATGGCACAACCTCGTCCATCTTCCAGCCGTTCTTGTTGCCCACATCCATATACTCGATGAAGCGCAGAATATGACCCCGCTCCTTGAAGAAGCGCGCCAGGTCGACCAGCGTGTGATCGTTAAGCCCGCGCTGCACTACGGCGTTAATCTTCAGGGGCGTGTAGCCGGCGGCTTCGGCTGCGGCGATGCCTTCCAGCACCTTGTCAACGCCGGAGCGTCCGCCGTTCATGGCGCGGAAGATGTCGTCGTCCAGCGTATCCAGGCTGATGGTCAAGCGCTTCAGCCCGGCTGCTTTGAGCGCCTCCAGCTTCTGCGGCAGCAGATAGGCGTTGGTGGTCATCGCCAGGTCTTCCACGCCGTCGAGCGCGCTGAGCATGGCGACCAGGTCTTCAATGTCCTGACGCAACAACGGTTCGCCGCCGGTCAGCCGGATCTTGACCGCGCCCAGGCGCACGATGATGCGCGTCAGGCGGCTGATCTCTTCAAAGGTCAGCAGCTGCGGTTTGGGCAAGAATTGATAGCGCTCGCCAAAGATAGCGGCCGGCATGCAGTAGGGACAGCGGAAATTGCAGCGGTCGGTGACCGATATCCGCAGGTCGCGCAGAGGTCTGTCTAATTGGTCGCTGACGCTCATGGGCGTGCATCAATCTCGTTGGTAGACGAATCAATCTAACAAGCGGGCCGGCTATTGATAAGCCTGCCGGCACAGCCATTGCTTCGCTTACAGCTAGTATAGCCGATGAGTCTTAGAATTGGATATGTTGGTCTGCGGCGGAGGCGGGTCAATTGCATCAAATTATTTTCAACACAGAGAGCGCAGAGGGCACAGAGTTTTAGGAGTTAAGACCACTATTCTACTAAATCTGCGGCCTGGAAAAGGCAATAGTCACTAGCGAAACGTGATTTTTCACTACAAATCACAGTTCAAATAAGACATGAATACATATTTTTTGTATTTCTCTGTGCTCTCTGCGCCCTCTGTAGTTGATTTTCCCACCTTTTCAGCCGCTATCATTTAGATGCAATTGCCCTGGCGGCGGAGGCGGGTCTATTGCGCCAATATGTTTACCATACGCACGGCAATGACAATGCGCCCGCTTGCTAAAGGCGCAATGCCCCAATTCAATCCTTTACGCTCTGCCCTCTGTTAACTCTCCATACTCAGTGTACTCGTTGGCAAAAAAGTCAACGACCTTCCGTCTTGCCGGATGACGCGCCATTGTCGCGCAGGGCCGCGCTTGTTAGGCTAGCTGCGTTGTCGACGCTCAGAGAGGACCTGTTATGGCTAGCGCCCGATGCAATTCATGCGGATCAATAGCGGATGCGCTGGCCTGGCGCTGCCGCTCCTGCGAGGGCTCGCTTGATCTCGTAGACCTGCCGCCCTTTGACGCCGCCGCGATTGTCGAGGGCGATTTCTCCCTGTGGCGTTATGCCGCCATGCTGCCGGTCGAGCGGCGCTTCAGCCTGGGCGAAGGCATGACGCCCTTGGCGCCCGCCCGAATCGACGGCATTCGCTTCCACGCCAAGCTGGAATATCTCAATCCCAGCGGCTCTTTCAAAGACCGCGGCACGGCTGCCATGCTGAATCACCTGGCCGCGAACGGCGCCGGGCGCGTGATAGACAATTCGTCGGGCAACGCCGGCGCCTCGCTGGCCGCCTATGCCGGCGCGGCCGGGCTCTCGGCCACGGTATATGTGCCGGCGGCAACTGCCGTTGCCAGCAAAAAGCGGCTCATCCGCGCTTTTGGCGGCGCGATTGTCGAGTCGCATGACTACCTCGCTGATGTCTACGCGGCGGCCGAAACCGCCACCTATGCCAGCCACGCCTGGAACCCCTATTTTGTGCTGGGCCAGCAGACGGCCGCCTGGGAAACCTGGGAGCAGTTAGGAAGGCGCGCCCCTGATGCGGTGCTTACTCCAGTGGGCCATGGCGGGCTATTCCTCGGTTTCTACCGCGGCTTCCGGGCGCTGCGTCTTGCCGGGCTGATTGACAAACTACCGCGAATGATCGCCGTGCAATCCGCCGGCGTCGACCCCATCGTACGCGGCTGGAAAGCGCGCGCTCAGCAGCCGGCCCGCGTCACGCCCGCCCAAAGTGTGGCCGATGGCATTCTGGTCGACCAACCGGTGCGCGGCGAACAGATTTTGGGGGCGCTCTACGACAGCGATGGTTTCGCCCTGCGCGTTGACAACGAGGCGATCCTGCGCGCGCAGCGAGCCGTGCACGCGGCTGGCTTCATGATCGAAACGACCAGCGCCGTGACCACAGGCGCCTTGCCGCAAATCCGCGAGCGTCTCGGCGAATCCGCCGAGCTGGTGCTGGCGTTCACTGGCAGCGGCCTCAAGGCTATTAGTAATTCTCACTAACGGGCGAGTTATCCCCATCATTCGTTCTGTCGTATAATGTTGTGGCATTCATCTGCTGGGAATGGACGGGGTTGACGCCTGATGTCGATGGATTTGTTCCGGCAATTGCTGGAAGCGCAGCGCATCGCGCAGGCGGACCTGCTGCAGCGGCGCGGCGTAGTCGGCGTAGCCATCGGTTATCGCAACTACAAAGAGCAGGTCACCGACCAGCTGGCGATGTCGGTGCTGGTTGAGCAAAAGAAGCCGGTCGAGGCCTTAAGCGCCGACGATCTTATCCCGCCCGACGTCAATGGCGCGCGCACCGACGTGGTTGAGGTCGGCCGCCTGGAAGCCTTCACCAATCCGCGCGATCGCTTCCGCCCCAACATACCCGCCGGCGTCAGCATCGGGCACTATATGGTGACAGCCGGCACGCTGGGCGCGATCGTCATGGATCGCAATACCGGCGAGCCGCTGATCTTGTCCAATAATCACGTGCTGGCCAACAGCAACGATGCCGAAATCGGCGACGCCATCTTGCAGCCGGGCCCCACCGATCATGGCGCGCGCCCCGAAGATGTGGTGGCCAAGCTGCACCGCTTCGAAATGCTCCGCTTCTACTCTGACTCGGGCCGCAGTCCAGCGCCGCCAACCGGGTCGCCGCCGCTTTTCCCGCCCGGCGGCTGCGATATGGCCGAGCTTTTCGTCTCGGTGGGCAATGCGCTGAGCAAGATAAGCGGCTCGTCCAAGCGGCTGACCACCGTGCAGGCACCCAAAGCGCAGACCGACGGCGCGCCGATTTACGCCAATCGCGTCGACGCGGCGCTCGCTCGCCCGGTCAATCCCATGCTCTTTCAGCAGAGCATCGTCAACATCGGTCGCCCCAACGGCGCCAGGCTGGCGCAGCTCGGCATGAATATCCGCAAGCAAGGGCGCACCACCGGCTACACCGAGGGCAATGTGACGCTGATGAACGCCACGGTCGACGTCTCCTACGGCGAGAACCTGCAGGCGCGTTTCGCCGGGCAAGTCATCTCCACGCCGATGAGCCAAGGTGGCGATTCGGGAGCCCTGATCGTGGAACGAGACAGCTTGAAAGCCGTCGGGCTGCTATTCGCCGGTTCGCGCCGCGCAACGATATTCACACCAATTCAGACTGTCTTAACCGGTATTGAAGTTGATGGAATTGACACAAAGGCACAAAGACACGAAGCGCACAAAGGATAATTGAGCTTCTACCCGTCGAATAATCGCTCTATCCGGGTGGTGACGGGTAGCGCTGCGACCACGAGCAACTGCAGTTGAGTCTAATCCTCCTCTGTGCCCTCGATTTCACTCGGTGTACTCGGTGGTAAAGATGTCGATACTGCGCCAATGCAAACCGACCGCTGCAGTCGTCACAGTACCGGACAAGCCTTATAGGCCACTCGCTCTAGCTGGCGTAACTATCGTCAATCGCCTGATAGACCAGATTAGGCACGATCGAGCGCGGGCGGTGCGGCTCCAGCGGCCACATTTGCGTCATCAGCAAGATGAGCAAATCCTCCGCCGGGTCTATCACGAAATAGGTGCTGGCCGCCCCGGCCCAGCCGAACTCGCCGGGCGAGCTGTAGCCGTTGGCGCGCCCATAATCCAGCATGACGCGGAAGCCCAAACCGAAGCCATAGCCGTAGCGCTCCACGCCGATGCGCAGCGGCAGCCACTCGCGCGGCACGGCGTTGGTGGCCATGCGCTTGATGGTCAAGGGACTGACCAGACGCGCGCCATCCAGTTCGCCGCCGTTCAGCAGCATGGAGGCGAAACGCAAGTAATCGGCCGTGGTCGAGACCAGTCCGCCCCCGCCCGAGGGGCAGGCAGTCGGCTTGCGCACGTCGCCGTTGGCGACTTCATCCGGGTTGATCAACTGGGGATCAACATTGGTCGTTGAGCTATAAATGGCCGCCAGACGCTGCGCCTTTTCCGGCGGCACGTAAAAGTCGGTGTCCACCATGCCCAGCGGCGCGAAAATCCGCTCGCGCAAGAAATCAGCCAGCGGCATGCCCGAAATGACCTGCACCAGATAGCCAGCGACATCGGTAGCGACGCTGTACAGCCAGTCCGTGCCCGGCTGAAACCTGAGCGGCAGCGCGGCAAAATGCTCGACAAGCTCCGCCAGCAGCATATCGCGGCGAAAATAGCCCTGCTGCGCGGCTGCTGCCTGAAACTGCTTATCCACTGGATGCCAAGGATCGCCGCCGTAAGTCAGCCCGGAAGTGTGAGTCAGCAGGTGAAAGATGGACATCGGCGGGTCCTGATCGACGAACCTTGGCTGGCCCTCGCTGACATGGCTGTACACTTTGGTCTTGCCGAAGCTGGGAATATAGCGCGAGACCTTGTCGTGCAGCTGCAGCTTGCCTTCGTCGTGCAGCATCATCAGCGCCAGGCTGACGATTGGTTTGGTCATGCTATAGATGCGGAAGATGGCGTCCGCTTCCATTTGGCGGCCCGCCTCAATGTCCATCTTGCCGTGCCAGCTGTGATGCACAACTTTCCCGCGCCGCGCGGCCAGCGCGATGATGCCGGGTAGGCGGTCGCCTTCGACTTCACTCTCGAGGTAACTGTTGATCCGGGCGAGCCGCTCGCTCGACATAGCGACTTGTTCGGCTTCATATACTTGTATCACTGATATGCTCCTTCGTTGTCTGATGTAAGACTCACTTTGGCAGCCAGACGCGCAGCCGCCTGTCAGCCGTGCCCACCGCCAGGCCCAGCTGCCCGTCCAACAATTCGACCGGCGCGAAGTTGCTGACGATTTCGCCGCCGGCATCCAGGCGCCAGAGCTCGCGCGCGCCCGCTTCGTCCCGCCCCACCGCCACCACAGTGCGGCGCGCCGCGTCCATCGCCAGGACCTCGGGCCGGCCGTCGCCGTTGAAGTCGCCAGCGGCAGTCTGATCCAGGTTGCGCGAGCCGAGGGCGTGCGTTGTCGGGCCGGGGAAAGTCGCCGTCCGCTCGAGCGCAGCGCCGCTGAACCGGTAAAACTCCAGCGCGCCGGCGATATGGGGCGTCTGCGTTGCCGCGATCTCGATTTGTCCGGCGGGTGCGAAGGGCGCGGCGCTGAGCTGATGCCGCCAGCGATTGCCTTGGCCGATAGCGGGCCCGTCAGCCTCCTGCCGGACGCCGCCGCCATCCCAGAGATAGGCGCGTAGACGAGCGCCCAGCGAACCATTGGACACGGTCGTCACCAGGTCTTCCACGCCGTCGCCGTCAATATCAGCCCAGAAGGGCGCGATGCCTTCATAGACATCTTCGCCGGGTAAATCGACGCGGGCCAACAGGCGAATCTGGCCCTCGCGGACGTCGAGCACAAGTAGTGTCGCCGCTTCCAGCGCATCGCCCAAGATACCATGCACATAACGCTGATCGGTGGCGTTGGCGTAAAGCGCAACCTGCCCTACGCTGTTCATCACCAGGCGCGCATCCGGCTGCGCGTCAATCGGCAGGCGAGCCAACGCGCCCTGCTCGCGCCCCAGCACCAGATCGCCATCGCGGCTGATGTAGAGTACTTCAAAGTCATTGACCGGGATGGGATGGCTCAGCGGCGCTACGCTCTCATCGCTGCGCAGGACGTAAGTGCCCTCGACCATCGAAACGCCCACGACCGGCGGCTGCGCGCCCTCGAACCAATTGGGCTGGTAGGCCAGCGTCTGCGC
>JAGWBC010000220.1:7263-8535 GCA_021296115.1 Anaerolineae bacterium
AAATGATTCCCAGCCGGGTTGTGATAAGTGTAGAAATAGCGATCGAGCAAGGCCGCCTCCTCCTGCGCAGAGGCGAGTGTAGCAGAGAGGAGAAGCAGAAATAAGAGGATGATGCGCATAGACCGCGGCAACGCGCGCCGGCATCGTAATAAAAAGGCGCCCTGCAAGCAGAGCGCCATGTTCATGCGAGATTGACCGCGCCGACTAGCCTTCAGTCGCGAGGGTCACTTCCGGCGCCGAAAAGTCCGCGCCCAGATCGGCGAAGTCATCGACGTTGAAGATGAAGGGCGAATCCGACGGCAGCAGCGCGAAGGAGACATTGTCGGACAAATTGGCTACATAGAGATACTGGATCAGGTTGGGATTAGCCGCAATCTGGTCGCTGATGACGCGCAGCGCCTCGGCCTCGGCTTCCGCTTCGATCAAGCGGGCGTTGGCTCGACCGCGAGCCGCTTCTTCCTCGCCGTCCGCGCGACCGCTAGCTTCGGTGCGGATACGTTGCGCCTCGGTGCGGGCGCGTTGCAGCTTCTGTTCCTCAATCTGCTTTTCTTCGATTGAATTGGCGAAGGCGTCATTGAAGTCGATCTGGCGCACCAGCAGCGAGGTCAAGGTCAGCCCCTCATCAATCATCCGCTGCCCGACAAGCTCGGAAATCCGCCCGCCCAGCGCTTCACGCTCCAAGCCGTAAATGGCTTCCGCCTCAAACTGCGACACCACATCGCGGGCGACTGCGCGAACGGTGGGACGAATGAAGTCGGATTCGTAGCGATTCTGCCAATTAAGATGGATCTGATTGACATCACTACGGTCGATGCGATAGAGCACGGTGATATCCAGCCGGATTTCCTGGCCGTCAACAGTCAAGGCTTCCACCGCGTCGTTGCCCTGCAAGCGTCCTTCGCTGCTGATGCCCGACATGGTGTATTCACGTTGATCGGTCTGGTAGATGATGTACTCCTGCAAACCCGGGATGATGATCGATGTGCCCGGGGCGCGCGCCGGAGCTTCCAGTTCACCGGTGAGCACGTTGACGATGACCGCCGCCCGCGCCGGTTGCACAATCAAGATGCCGGAGCTGACGACAAAGAGCACCACACCGCCGGCGAAACCCACCAGCGCCAACAGCATGCCCCCGCGCGCCGACCGACCCTGCGAGGCCAGCGTGAAGGCGAAAGCGACGCCCAAAATGCCCACGCCAAAGGCGAGCACCGCGACGATTCCTAATAAACCACCAAAATTCATGACCGCTCCTTTACAGCGATTTGCTTGCTT
>JAGWBC010000220.1:8626-8939 GCA_021296115.1 Anaerolineae bacterium
GTGCGCTTCCAAGCACTCGCCCACTGGACCCCACTCCATCAGGGGGCGCGGGGGATGGTCGCGCAATGCGGTCAGCGTGCCGGTCCGCGCTCTTCACCGCGCTGGCTTTCTGGGTCCTGTTGCCGACCGAGGTGATGCTCAGTTTGTTCCTGTCGAATATCCTGGTCAAGTTCGCCGTGACCTTCGTCTCGATTTCGGGGATTTACCTGGTCAAGGAGTGGCTGGCGGCTGATTAAGTTGCCCTCTTTTGCGCGATTTGCGCCATTCAATTCCAGGTTTCCGCAATGGCTGAATCCCTGTGGCAGCGGGGGTT
>JAGWBC010000221.1 GCA_021296115.1 Anaerolineae bacterium
GGCAGGCGGCCAGCTCTGGCTGCTGCGGGCTGAATCCGAGTCGCCTTTGCGCTTAAACGCCGGGGGCGCGGGCCCGCCGTTGCAGGTCGCATTCGCAGCCGGCGGCGCCAATTTCGCGACCGTCCATGCCCAACACGTCCTGCTCTGGGATGCCGCCAGCGCAGCAGCCCTGGGCGCCTATCCGCTGGGCGATGCGTCGGCCGACAAGCTCGACCTGGCCTTCAGCCCCGATGGCGAAAAGCTCTACTTTTTTGTTCGCCTGCAGGGCGGCCTGGCTGGTCTCACAGCGGTCGCCATCGCCGACAACAGCGTCCGCCGCCGCGCCTTCCTGGACGTCGCCTATGGCGAGCCTTCTCGCTCTCAGCGACGGCCGCTTCCAGATTGTCGGCACGGAAACTGGAGACATTCTGCACACGCTGTCAGTGAAGGCTTCCGCGATCCAATCGCTGCGTTTGCTTCCAGAGCTCGGCCTGCTGCTGGCGTCGTCAGGAAGTGATGTGACCGTCTGGGACACGGCGGCCGCGGCCATCGACCAGCAATTCGTCAGCGCCCATCCTCTCCTAGACTTCAGCCACAGCGGCGATGCCCAGCGCTTCTTAACGCGGGACGCAAGGGGCCTGGCCCGCCTGTGGCAAGTCGAAAGCCCGGCCGAGCTGCTGCGGCGAATCGAGGCGGATCATCCGCCGCGCGACCTGACCTGCGCCGAGCGCGAGCGGCATCTTGTGCTGCCGCTTTGCGAGTAAGCGCATGAAGCGAATTCTCTTCACATCCTGGTATCGCGGGCTTGGCGGCGGCGAAACCGACTTGCTCACGCTGGCCGATGCCTTGGCGGGCGACTACGACTGCCACCTGCTGCTGCCGCGGGACGGCGAACTGGGGGCGCAATGGCGCTTGGCCGGGCGGCAGACGCATATCATCGGCTATCGCGGCGCGTCGACCTATTTTGTGCCGGCCATTTGGGCGCGTTTCCGGGTCGTGACGCGCATGGCCGATTTGCTCAAAGGCCAGCGCATCAACCTGGTACACGCCGACTACCACACGCTGCCCTTGATCGCGCCGGCCGCGCGCCGGGCTCGCGTCCCGCTATGCTGGACCGTCTGGGGCTGGTGGTTCCGGCCCAAGCCCTGGCAGCGCGCTTTCTTCCGCGGACTGCCGGCGGTCGCGCGTTCAAGGGCCATCCGCGCCGGCTTCCTGGGCGACCCGCCCTTCATGCCGCCTGAGCAGTTGCCGGTGATTTATTCCGGCGTCGATACCAAGCGCTTCCATCCGCGAATCAATGGCGCCGACTTGCGCCGCGAGCTTGGATTGCGCCAAGACGCTCTGGTGGTGGCGATGGCGGCGCGCTTCCAGCGTGTAAAGGGACACCATACCTTTCAGGCCATGGCCGAACGCGTGCTGGCGGAAGCGCCTCAGACGCAATTTGTCATCGCCGGCGACGATGTCTTTGGCGTCGCCGCTGACCAGCGCTATCGCGAGCAAATCCTGGAGCGGGCGAAGTCCAGCACACTGCTGCGCGACCGCCTGCGCTACATCGGCTTTCGGGGGAATGTCGAGTTGGTCTACGCGGCTGCCGATGTCGTCGTCTGTCCCTCGGACTTCGAAAGTTACGGCAAAGCCAATCTGGAAGCCATGGCCTGCGGTCGGCCAGTGGTCAGCAGCCGCCGCGGCGGACCCTCAGAGACGATCATCGACGGCGTCACCGGCTTCCTGGTCGACAGCGGCGACGATGAAGCGATGGCGGCTCAGGTGCTGCGCCTGCTGCGCGAAGGCGACCTGCGACACCAGATGGGGCGAGCAGCCACTGAGCACGCCTCAGTCCGCTTCTCCGCCGGCAGAGCGTCCGCTGCGCAGAAGCGCTATTTTGACGACCTGCTGCGCCTCAATTGACGGTCGCGTTGCGCAAGAATTTGGCGAAGATATCGCCCAGCGAATGGTCGTTTAAATACTGAATATGCTCGTCCGCGAAGGGTATCGGCGCCATGCCGAAGTGGTTGACGAGGGCGTTGTCGGGCACGGTATTGGCGACCGCCAGCAGATCAAGCAGACTGGTGCTGACCGGCGAGCCGGGCAATAGCGCCTGCATCACCTGCACCGCCGGGCGCAGCAGCGGCACTGGCACGGGAACCAGCAGACGCCGCGTATTCATCGCTGCCATGACGCGCCGCTCAATCTCTCCCAGCGTGAGCGCCTCCGGCCCGCCCAGCGCCAGTTCCGCGCCGATCGTGCTGTCATCATCCAGGCAGCGAAGCACCGCCTCCACCACATCGTAGACGGACACCGGCTGGAATTCGGCCTTGCCGCCGCCGATCAGCGGGAAGACCAGCGGCGTAATCTTGAGCAGACGCGCGAAGGTATTGAAGAACTCGTCTTGCGGGCCGAATATGGCCGAGGGTCGCAGCGCCGTCCACTGCATTTCCGAAGCGGCGACGTATTCCTGCGCGCGGCCTTTGCTGGCCAGAAAGCGATAGGGCAGTTCGCTGCTGGCGCCGTTCTGGCTCATATTGATGAAGCGCTTGACGCCGGCGGACTGCGCCGCCTTCAGCACATTCACAGTGCCCTGGTAATTGACCGATTCGTAAGTCTGCCCGCCCTTTTCCATGGCGATGGCGACGTAGTGGATCACGGCGCTGACGTCGCGCATGGCCGGCGCCAGGCTCCCCGGTCGCGTGACATCGCCTTCGACGATTTCAACCCGCTCGGCGACATCAGCCAGGCGCAGCGCCGCTTTGGCCCGCTTGCGCACCAGCGCCCGCACCGGACGTCCCATCGCTGCCAATTTCTTTACGGTCTGATTGCCCAGATAACCCGCGGCGCCCGTCACCAAGATTGTCATCGCTGCCCGCCTCCATAGTCTCGCTTACTCTGATTATAGTCGGCATAGATGAATGGAACCTAAAGCAAAGACCTGCGGTGGTGGCAAATACCGTGGCAAATGCCTCCGCCAGCGATTCCGGAAATGATGCTCTGTGTTCGCTAAGTCTCTCTTTAGCTCATTCTACCAAATCCTCTCCCGCTCCACTTCGTAATCCGTAGGGGCGAGCCTTGGCCCGCCCACCCGGCCTTGCCGCCGGCGAGAACGCGACCATATAGTCGCCCCCATCCGCCTCCTGGCCGCTACCATGTTTGTCATGCTCGCCGCCACAGACTGCCGGCCGCGCCTTAACCCGTACCGCAAATTCGCCGGAAAACAGTTTCTGTCCGAAAAAACTTTTTCGTCGGACAGAAAACGGACAGAAAACCACGCGGCTGGACGGCGTCGGCCCGCTGCATCCGCGTGGTAGAATACATCGGCGACATCACACGGAAGGGGGCATTGTGGCGCGGGACATAACGCGGAACGCGGGCGAGATGCAGCATATCCGCGTCAGCCCTGCACAGCCGGCGGCCGCTGCCATCGACATCGCCGCCCGGGCGATCAAGTCTGGCGGTCTGGTCGCCTTTCCCACAGAAACGGTCTACGGCCTGGGCGCCAACGCCTGGGACGCAGACGCCGTCCACAAGATCTTCCGCGCCAAGGCACGCCCGGCCACCGACCCGCTGATCGCGCACATCTGCAGCGCCGACCAGCTCGACGATATTGCGCGCGATGCGCCCGATTTGGCGCGCGAGCTCTGCCGCCGCTTCTGGCCCGGAGCGCTGACGCTGGTGTTGCCCAAGTCGGCGCAGCTGCCGGCTAACTTGACCGCTGGTCTGGACACGCTTGCTGTGCGCATGCCTGACCACGCGGTGGCCGCCGCCTTGATTGAAGCCGCCGGAGTCCCAATCGCCGCGCCCAGCGCCAACCGCTTCTCCCGCCCCAGCCCCACGACAGCGCAGCACGTCCTTGACGATCTCGCTGACGAAGTAGACGTGCTGCTGGATGCGGGCCCGACCGCCATCGGTCTGGAATCCACCATCGTCAGCCTGGTTGACGATCCGCCGCAGTTGCTGCGACCGGGCGGCGTGCCCCTGGAAGCCTTGCGTCAAGTCATCCCCGACTTACGCTTTGAGCCGCGATTCCTGAGCGACGGAGAAGCCGCGCCGGCGCCAGGCACGCTGCTCAAGCATTACTCGCCGCGCGCCAAGCTCCTGCTCTTCCAGGGCAGCGACGACGCCGCGATCTACGCCGCCATGCGCGCCGAAATCGAAGGCAATCGCCGCGTCGGCCTGATGCTCGGCGATGCCGATGCCGCTGCTTTCGCCGACCTCGACGTCAAGGTTGAGCGTTTGGGCCGGAACGCCGAACAAGCCGCCCCGCGTCTGTTTGCCGCCATGCGCGCTTTGGACGGCGCCGGCGTTGGCCTGATTCTCGCGCGCGCGCCGGATAAACAGGGCTTGGGCCTGGCGCTCTGGGATCGGCTGCTGCGCGCGGCTGAGGGTTCCTTGATCGAAGTGCAGCCTGCCAGAGGCGGAAGTCGATGAAACAGTGGATTCTCAAGCAGCTGGTCAAATGGATGACGCCGCGCCTGCGATTTATCTATCACAATCCTGAGTTGTGGCGCTATGTCGAGTCCAAGGGCTACCACGTCACGCCGGTGCACTTCTATCAGCCAATTCCCAACACCCAAGCGCTGGATGAGACCTATCGACCCGAATCGGCGATGATTGGCATAGACTGGAATGAAGACGCTCAGCTGCGCATTCTCCGCGAAACCTTGCCACTGTACGCATCGGAATACCGGGAATTCTTCGAGCGTTTCCAGGCTGATGGACTGTTTGCCGGCAGGCAGCTCGAATTCATCGGGCACGATCCGGCAGTTTACCACGGCCTGATCAGGCATTTCCAACCACGGCGAATCGTCGAGGTCGGCGGCGGATTCTCGACAGTGGTGGCC
>JAGWBC010000222.1:0-2125 GCA_021296115.1 Anaerolineae bacterium
ATCATGTCACGAATACTTTTGGGATTGAGATCATGCGCACGACTACAGCCGATACGATTTACCATTTGGGTGCCGACGATATGACAAAGACAAAGTACCATGGTTTAGTGCCTCTGGGGCAAGGGTCAACAGAAGTTTTCATTGGCAGCGAAATGGCAATTGGCGGAATAACTCACGAGACATTTCATGAGATTGACCGGAGATTTGGTGGGAGACTCTCAGTTCTCAACAATAAAGAACCCTGGTGGGGGTTGGAGTGGTACCTAAAAAATAGGGTTCGTAATCTCGAAAGCGACGCTGAACTTGGCTTCAATTTCGGAATGATGATCCAACCAGGATTCCACCCAATTCATCTAAACGAAGACTCTCGCGCCTCTGACGAACCATGGAACCAAGAGATTTTTCCGGATGTTGCGGCGGCAGTTGTCTTTGGTCGACATGAAGAAGATTTTTTCTCAAAGGCGGACGTATATAATCCGGACAACCGAATCGGGTTTGCACATTATGGACCTTACGTCAAGAGCATTATATGCGGTATACATCAATACTTCGAGCATATTGCTAGCGGCGCCACAGAGCCAGATGAACTCACGTATGATCAGAGCGCCTGTCAACAATTCTGGAGTGAGCAATGAAAAGTCTAATCTTTATCGTCATATTCCTGCTGTCTGTCGCTGTTGGCGCGCAATCTGACACTAAGCCTTCGATACAGGGCGGCTTGGGTTGGAGTGCAGACGGCCGCTTCATTGCCGTAGGCACTACAGCCGGTGTTCACATTCATGCCAGCGACAATCTGGAAAAACTACTCGTGTTGGACGAGACCTTTTATGTCAAAAAGATAGCGTGGAGCAATACCGATTTGCGCATCGCTTACGAAGACAGCGATGGACAGAGCATTTACATCTACGACGCAGCCACCGGTCAGCGATCTGAACTGCGGGGCGCAGGTCCAATACATGATATAGGATGGTCAGCAACTGACACATTTATCGCGGCTACAGTGGGCTATGGCGGTGGAATCGTCACATGGCGCGTTGAAACTGGGGTTGAGGTGATGAGCGTAAGTTTGCAGGCGTTCCACAGGATTGGTTCCCATGTATTTGAGTGGGGTCCCGATGAAAAATACCTTGGCTACGGTGGAATCGTGGATGGTTTCGCGATTTTCAATGCCTACACCGGACAGCTTTTCGACTTAATGTGGCATCGCAAATACATCAATGTGCTCAAATGGAGTCCCGATGGCAACCTTCTTGCCGCCGAAGGCAATGGCCTGATGATCTGGCAGATTAATCAGCAACATCATCCGCATGATGCGAAGGAAGGTCGGTTGATCGGCGACTTGTTGTATGAGCGACCAGGAGGCTTTGGTCCAACCTGGCATCCCGATTCAAGCAAAATCGCCTATGTAGTCACGGTACATCCCGAGCAGGATCCTCAGGACGCTTCAGACTTTTCAGGCAGCCACGCCGCAATTTGGGATCTCGCCTCGGATACGGTAGTGAAGCTGCCCGGTGTGTTCATTCGGGGAACCAACAACACTTGGGACGTCATTGAATGGAGTCCCGACGGCAGTAAGTTAGCAAGTATCAGCAGTGATGGCCGTATTGTCATCTGGAACACAAACACACACAAAATCGTTGCAGAATATGCTGGTTATCGTTCCATTTTGGATTACTACGCGGAGAACCCCTAAAGGTCGCGTCAGCAACAGTCGCAGACATTAGCGATTCAAGTTTCAATATCATATAAGGAGCAAAAGCAATGACAACAGTATGGACCATCGGCATCGACTGGGATCGAGACGGCAGCTACACGGACGAGACGGCTCGCGTCTTGTCCGCCAAGTGGTCGCTCGGTTTCCAGCAAGCGTATATGGATGTGGGCAATGACGCGCAGCTTCGCCTCATCATGCGCAACGAAGACAAGCGCTTCTCGCCGGAAAACAGCGCTGGCCCGCTGAGCGGCAAGCTGGCGCCGCTGCGTCCGGTGAAAGTCGAATCGCATGACGGGACGACTACCCGGCGCCACTTCTCGGGCTGGGTGCAATCGATCCATCCGGCGGCCAATCAGCATGGCGAACGCACCGCGACCATCCGTGTTGCCGGCGCGATGCAATTCCTGAAGG
>JAGWBC010000222.1:2222-8709 GCA_021296115.1 Anaerolineae bacterium
GACCCGGACTACAGCAAGCTGGGCGAATCGACCAAGCTGGCCAATCTGGAAGCCTTCCGCGACTACGAAGAGGGCGTGCTGACGCTGAATCTGGCGGGGGACAACTGGGTGCGCCAGGGCGGCTATTCGGACCAGGAGAAGGACACCTTCGATGTCTACCGCGGCATCCGCGACATCACGGCGGCCGAGCGGGGCAAGTTCTACTTCGACCGCGAGGGCAAGGCGGTCTTCTGGAACCGGCATCATATCCTGGACAAGGATACGGCGGACGCTAGCTTCGATGACGCCATGACCGACATGAAATACACCTTCGCCAGCCTGGATCAGACCAAGAATGAGATCATCGTGACCTGTCATCCGCGCTCGGTGGGCGCCGCGCCGACGACTTTGTGGGAGCTGAAGGACGCCGTGATCCGCGTGGCGCCGGGCGAGAGGCGCGAGGTCTACGTCAAGTACAAGGACGAGAAGGACAAGCGCATCGGCGGCAAGGATGTCACGGTCGAGGATGTAGAATATTTCCAAGGCAGCTGCACGGTCGAGGTGGAGGCCAAGGCCAACGGCGCCAATCTGGTCTTCAAGAACGAGAGCGAGCGGACCGAAGCCATCGTCGAGCAGTGTGTGGTCAAGGGACGCAAGATCGTGGACGAGGGCCAGATGGACGCGCGCTCCATCGACCAGACCAGCATCACCTACTTCGGCCGGCGCACGATGAACATCAATCTGCCGTCGATTGACGACCTGGATCAGGCGCAGTACATCGCTGACTTCGAGCGCAACCGGCGCAAGACGCCTTTCGGTCTGGCGCAGATGATCACGCTGCAGAGCCACGCTGAAGACGGCGGCGCTCGCCACGCGGATCAGCTGGGCCTGACCATCGGCAGCCTGATTGAGCTGCAAGAGACGCAGACCGATCACGACGGGACCTACATCATCATTGGCGAGGCGCATGAGCTGGCGCGCGGCGGCAAGCACTGGACTACCAGCTGGTATCTGGAGCCGCAGGTGGAGACTCTGCCTTGGAAGCTGGGGCATGCCACACGCAGTCAGCTGGAGCGGGGTACGCGCCTGGCGTATTAGCGATCGAATCGGTGAGATGAGGCGGCATGTGACAGGGCCCGCCTCATCTCACTGCTTCACTATTCTCCACGACTAGCAGCAAACAGAATCTTTCCGGAGCTTGCGATCTTGGCAGGCAAGCGATTTGTTGACCTTTGGACATTAGGACATAGGAAGCGACAGCAGTGGATTTCAATGAATTGCCGGAAGAGGTCAAGCTCCCGATCATGGCGGCTGTCGGCGGCAGCGTGGTCGCGGTTGTCAATCATTTCTCGGCTGTCTTCAAGCGCAAGTCGCGCCGGGCGGATATCCATGTGGACAAGATCAAGGCAGAGCATCAGTTGGATGTCGGGCAGGCCGAGCTCATTCACCGCATCGTGGATCAGCATTTGCTGCAAGAGAACAGCGCTTTCCGCATGATGGAAGAAGAAGTCAGGGCGAACAAGAAAACCATCCGTGAATTGCAGGACGAGCGCATCGCTTTGAAGGCGGAGATTGTCGCCTTGCATTCGGAAAATCAAGCGCTCAAATCCCGTATAGCCGAATTGGAACGGCTGAATCATAAGGAGAACCATAATGGATAAATCAAAAACGGCGCCGCGCCGACTGTTGCAGTCGCGGCGTTTCTGGTCAGCGGTCATCAGCATCATCACTCTTGTAATCGCCGCCACGCGGCCGGAATTGGAAGAGCACCTGGATGTGCTGGCGCCGACGATCACGACGATCTGCGTGACGCTGGTGGGCGGTTATGTCATTGAGGATCGCGAGCTGGCGAATCGAGGGGAGCCATGAGCCTAATGACGCCTGAATCGGAACAAGTCACGCTGGCGCTGAGGAAGATTGCCGAGGCGCGTGAGCATCTGCGGCTGGCCGGCGATGTTCTGAGCGCGCTCAATACAGCGGATGTCACGCAGGAATCTCCAGCCGCCGTTGTCGGCGAAGGGCGGCAGCTGGAGCTAGGGGCGCCGCAGGATATTCTGGACATCGCGCATGAGGTGATTCACCAAGTCTTTCCCGAGCAACTGGCGCAAAGAGCGCGTCAGGATGGCACAACGCCGCGAGACTGGCTGTATCGCCAGAGGCATCATCGAGCCGGTGGCGACGATTGTGATCATGCTGGCAGCAGTTAAGTTCGGCCTGCGCCACCAGTTGCTGCTTCAAACCGAAAAGCGCCTGGGGCTGGCGCACAAAGCGCTAATCGCTAATCGCGACCTCTTCCTGGAAACCTTCATATCCGAGATGGTGGAAACCGATAAGGACGATGCCCGCTTCAATGACTGGCTTCAACGAACCGTAGTCGATCACTACCCTGGCTTCCACAACAAAGAGCGCCTCGACCTGCCGAACGGCGATTATTTCATCATCCCGGAGACCATTGAGCCGATTAGTCAGCAAGTGGCTGCGCCGGTTGCCGCGTCTGCGCTTACTTCGCCCATAGATCCGTCGTCTGCTGTGGTCATTCCGCCTGGAAGCGACTGGCGCATCACGCTGGGTTACGCCGAAATCCTCTACGACGAGGCTTATTCCTCTTTCCATGGGAAGCATCACAGCGGCATAGATATCGCGCGCTACGGTTGTTTCCAAGCGCCGGTATACACCATGCGTCCCGGCGTTGTGATCGACTCGGTCTACCTGCCCAATGGTTTCGGCAACACCGTCACCATCGAGCACGATGACGGGACCTGCTTGCGCTACACGCACCTGGACAAGAAGCTGGTGAAGAAGGGCGATCGCGTCGTGCGCGGCCAGCAGATCGGGACGGTCGGCAAAGGTGCGAAGAATATCTACCCGGCGCATCTGCACTTGGATATGCCGCGCTCCCGAGCTTTCGCCCGCGCCAGAACCTATTACGACACGATGGCCGAAGTTGCCGAGCGTTTCATCGATCCGCTGAGCCAGATTCCCGCCAGTATCTGATATTTAGAGCTAGCGCCTGGAAAACAGCATTTTCCGTATGATTTCGCAGGATCGCGCCAGAAACGGCACTCTAGGAGCCACGTAGAGCGATTTTGAGACGCTGCAGGGCATATGAAGTACCCTCGATTGCTAGCTGGTTGGGGTGGTTTGCGCCGATATGCCACTGTTAGATAGCCCGCTAGAATGCCAAGCCTACGGTCAACTATTGAGTGCCCACAAGTTGCTCAATGCTGTGGATCACAGGAATCTGGATGACAATGTGGACAGTCGATATCAGACGGCGTGATTAAGCTTGGGTACGGACGAATGGCTATGCAGACAATACGCACCTTGGAAGATGTACGGCAGCAGCGGGAGCAGATTATGGCGCTAGCGCGCCAGCATCGCGCCCGTCAAGTATCCGTCTTCGGGTCGCTGGTACGCGGCGAATTGCACGCAGATAGTGATATCGATTTCCTGGTTGAGTTTGAGGACTATAAGCTGCGCGACCACATCCGCTTGACCCAGGGCTTGCAGCGCCTGTTAGACCGGCGCGTGGAAGTGGTGGATCGCCACTCCTTGCGCGACGACTTGCGGGCGGCCATCTTCAAAGAAGCCCTAAGCTTGTGACAAAAGACCAGCGTCCCTAACGTGAGGCCGTGGTCAAAGCGCTTTGAGGCGTTTTTTCATCTCCTTTATGGCAGATTGCGCAGAGCGAGCGCCCAGATGCTCTCCGAGTTCGCGCGCTTCGCGGATCGCCTGATCGATCGCGGCTTCATTGTCACAGTGGAAGACCAACGCGCCGTACACAGTGGCCAGCGGTATGCGGTAGTGCTCGGCGGCTGCCTGCGGGCCATCGTTCAGTGCCAGGTTTGCTACCAGATAGGCTTTGTAATGGGCGCCGGCGACTGTTGCATCCAGCGGATTATCCCCGCGTAATTTAATGTGTTCTCGAATTTCTACCACCATACTGTTGCCTCAAATATAGTTTACTAGGTTGTCGACATCATCCTGCACGGTCCCGGCGCCAGCTGCGATCAATGCACGGTATTCCAAGATCGATGTCACGATTGTGCCGATCCCATGCTCCCCTTGCAGATGCTTACCAGCGATAAACAAGCCAGCATGCCCTTTGCCTTTTCTGTGCCGCGCGGCGATATGACCGGTGATCTTCTGATCGTGTGTCAGCAAGGCATATCCGTTTGCGTGTGCATACTCAAGTAGATCCGGGTCTGGCGTATCTTCTGATATAACGTCACGTACGCGCGATATATCGACATCTCGACTGATTAATTCATCAATCACGGCAACTGCGATGTTTTCATCGGCTAGCAGCTTGAACGCGTTCACATTATATCATCCAAAGCAGGAACCTCGACTTTCCGGCACGGCTTAAGGCTTATAGTACTAGGTCGCCACAAGTTTTTCGAGAAGCGGCAAAGGGTGGAGAACGGGAGCGGCGCCGCTTGGCATGGAAGCGATGACTATCAGACGCGGGCTTCAATTCGCCTGGAGCGATTTTGAGGCGCTGCAGGGTATCTCAGTACCCTCGAGTTCTGCTGAATTCGGCATTTTGCGCCGGCGCTAGCGCTGCCAGATAACTCTATAGAACACTAGATATAAAGAATTAAGTCGGCCGGGCCGGTCGGCACCGCTTTCACGCCCCGGAATGCAATAAAGATCTGAGCCTCGCCACCGACAGAAGCGGACCAGATCTGGTAAACTTTCTCCGCCACCTGAGTCAGCCGGTTGCTGCCCCGTATGAAATAGTCCGCCTCATCCCGCCACATCGGCCTCATGTTCGTTCGACCAAGGCCCAGGACCGCCGCTGTGGTAGTGTGCGCGAACCAGCACTTTGTAGCGTTGACCGCCTTCCAAGCCGGTGATGGTGTACGAGTTGCTGGTCGGGAAAGCGTTGACGCTTGTGTCACTCCAGGTTCGGAAGTTCTCCCCCACTTTCGCCCATGCCACGCGATAATCCCTCGGCGTCTCTGACGGCGCATTCCATGTGACCGCAAGTACCCCTGCCTGATTGCTCGAAAGGCTGATGTTGCTCACATCCCTGGCGTTTGCCGGCACTGGCGTGTTGGTCGGTGGCACGGGTGTATTCGTCGCCGTTGGCGTTTCTGTCAGTGGAACTGGCGAGTTAGTTGGCGTGAGTGTATTCGATGGCGGTATAAGCGTGTCAGTTTCGGAATCAAGCCCGATGATCAGATTCGCAAAATTCACCACAACGGCGTTCAAGCGTTAGGCTAAGGTAGCGATCACCGCTTCCAGCGGGTTATCTCCTCTTAATTCAACGCGGCCTCGGATTTGCAAGTCCATGATGTTGCTTCAAATTTAGATGATGTAGTGCAAACATCATCCTGCATAGCCTCTGCACTTGAAGCAACTAACTCGCGGTATTCGAGTCCAGCTGTCACACGAATGCCGCTACGTCGCTTCTTACAAATGCTAAGACCAATAGTAATAGTTGCGCGATCTGGATGAGCAGATGAGCGGACAGACGAGTCTAGCGGTCGGTTCAGGACCAGTTGCGACGGAGTCAGCTGATTATCGAGTACAATATGTCCCATCTGGGTGACGCTTCGGGCCACCGGACAATTGAGGGAGCGCTTGCAAGAAAATGATCATTGATGTGCATTCGCATACGCCGCAGTATCGCGGTCCCGTTCCGCCCGAGCGGCGCGTCAGCAATACCGCCTGGCGCCCCGACCGCACGGTGGAATCGGTATACAACTGGGACGAGTACCTGCAAGCGCAGACGCCCGCAGATATCAGCATCGTCTTCGGCGTGGCCTGGCACCCGGGCGACTCCACCGGCGGCGTCGACGGCATCGCCGACGACTCCGATATGCCGGGCAATGTCAATGACAAGACAGCCGCCCTCGTCAAAGCGTATCCGGAGCGGCTGATCGGCTTTATGTCGCTGCACCCGCATGATGCGCGCGCGCTCGACGAACTGGAGCGCTGCCGCTGCGATTTGGGTTTGCGCGGCATCAAGCTGGGCGCCAATTACCAGATCTTCCATCCGCTGGAGGCGCGCGTCCTGGCGATCTACGAGCAGGCGCAGCGCTACGGATTGCCCGTCTTGTTTCACCAAGGCACATCGCCGGTGCGCATGGCGCCGATTCGCTTTGCCCATCCGCTGCTGATGGACGAAGTTGCCATGCGCTACCCCGATCTAAAGATCATCATGGCGCATATGGGGCATCCCTGGACGGTTGACACCGCGGTCGTCGTGCGCAAGCATCCCAACGTCTACGCCGATATTTCGGGCTTGTTCTACCGTCGTTTCGGCTACTACGAAGCCATGATCAAAGCGACCGAGTGGAATGTGCTGGACAAACTGCTCTTCGCCTCGGATTATCCCGTGACGACCGCCAGCGAAACCTTTGACGCGCTGGGCAAGGTGAACGACATCGTTGCTGGCACTCAGCTGCCGCGTGTGCCCAAAGACAAGCTGGAAGCCATCATCTATCGCGATTCTCTCAAACTCCTGGAGCTGGACTGAAATGAGCAACGCTTCCCTGTT
>JAGWBC010000223.1 GCA_021296115.1 Anaerolineae bacterium
CGCTGCCCAAGCCAAACATCTGCGGGATGTTGGGATTGAGGATGTCGGCGTCGATCAAACCGACCTTGGCGCCGGCGTCAGCCAGGCAGACGGCCAGATTAGTGGCGACGGTGCTTTTGCCCACCCCGCCCTTGCCGCTGCCGATAGCGACGATGCTGTTCATCGGCACATCCAGGCGGCCGTGAATTCGGCGGTCGGTAGGCACCTGCGCATCCCAATTGATGCGAATCCGCTCGATGCCGTCGACCTTGCCGATCAAGGCGTCGTTGCAGCGCTCAACGAATACGTCTTTCAAGGGGCAGGCGGGCGTGGTTAGAACAATGGTGAATTCGGCGGCGCCGTCGCTCACGCTCAGATCTCGAACCATATTCAGCGATACGATATCGCTATTTAGCTCGGGCTCAATGACCGTGCCAAGCGCTTGCATCACTTTTTCATTGATATTGCTCATCGATTGCCTCGATTCAGTCGGCAGACTTCAAAGCAAATATACCATTGATTGGCTGGTTATGGACGTGACTGTATTAGAAAGCTGTAAAGGCCAGGCGCATTACCAAGACAAAGACTCGCGCCCCCGCCTAAGGATAGACTTCAAAGCGTGGCGCTTCTAACCACCCCGGGCAGCGCGCTTGGCTTTGCGTTCGAGGGCCTTGCGGCGCCGTTCTTCGCGCTTTGCATCGTCCTCGGACCAAGGCGTGGCGCCTTCCGCCGTCGCAGCCGTGGCGACGGTTTCTGCTTCAACGGCCGCCGATACCGCTGCTGTCTCTGCTGCTGCTGCGGACGCCGCCTGCTGTGCCGCCGGTTGCGGTGAACTGGCGCGAGAGCTTGCGCTGCCGCGGCGCGCTTCTTTGGCCGCGTCCTTGTGTTCCCATGTGCCGCGAACCAGCATCTCGTCATAGGCTCGCGTGGGCGCGATGCTGCGCCAGTAGGAATTTGGCTTGGACAACTTTTCCTTGTCATGGATATGGTGCGATGTGCGATCGTAGCTGGCCAGCTCGTAATCGTGATCCATCTTGATGGCGTCAAAGGGGCAGTATTCGGCGCAGTAGCCGCAGTTCATGCAAATGTCGATGTCGATGAAGAAGCCCTCGGGCTCCGGCACCGGGCGTCCCGTATCGGGGTCGTTTCCGCGCACGATCCAGATGCATTGCGGCGGACAGACTTTGGCGCAAATGCCGCAGCTGGTGCACCAATCCTTGCCCGAGCGCGTGGGATGATCGTCGTCTTCGACGATCAAGAACGGGACAAAGCGGAAACGCTCCGGAACGGCGATTTTCTCGTCCGGATACTGCACCGTTATCACGCCTTTGGTCTGCGTACCCTGGCGGATGCCGAAGTTGTCGGTCGAATGATGGTACTTGCGAAATCCGTAACGCAAGTCGTCAATATACGACTCGACAAAGTGCCGCAAGGTCAACCGGAGTCCCTTTGCCAATCCCGTTCCGTACATGCTATCTCCTCAAAAGTCTCGCGCTGACAGCTCTTGGAAGCTGCGGGCTGATTCGCCAAACAAGCTAGCGATCAGTTTCGCCCAGCACGATATCTATGCTGCCAAGAATGCCGACGATATCCGCTACTTTGTGTCCCTTGCTCATATGCCCCAGCGGCGTCAAATTGATGAAACTGGGCGCGCGCACATGATAGCGCCAGGGGTTCGACGAGCCGCCGCGGCCACCGGCCGATACGATATAGTAGCCCAGCTCGCCCTTGCCGTTTTCCACGCGGCCGTAAGACTCGCCATGCGGCACACGCGGGGCGTAAGCGCCCGGCTTGCCATCGGCCCAGATCGATTCGCCTTGCGTGGATTCCAGCCGCGGCAGAATCTGCTTCAGAATCCGCACGCTTTCGCGCAGCTCGGTCACACGAACGCGGTAGCGCGCGTACATATCGCCTTCTTCTTCGACAGCGACATCAAAATCAAGCTCGGGGTAGATGCTGTAGGGGTCGGCTCGGCGAATATCATAGGCCACGCCGCTCCCGCGCAACAGCGGGCCCGCCGCGCTGAAGTTGAGGGCGTCCTCGGCGCTGAGAATGCCAACGCCCATCGAACGCTCGATCAAGATTTCGTTCTGCGTTAGCAGGACTTCCAGTTCGTCGATCGTGCGCGGAATGCGCTCGTTGATCATTTCCGTGAGAAACTGCATCGTGTTGTAATCACGAACGCGATCGTTGGTCAAATTGCTGACGCTCTTGATGCGCTCGGGCAAATCGCCGAACAAGCCACCGAATCGCATGTAATTGCACATCATGCGGCTGCCAGCGACCGCCTCGAAAAAGTCCAGGATTCGTTCGCGTTCCTGAATGAAATAGAGCACTGGCGTGAAGAAGGCGCCGATGTCATTCAGCCAGAAGCCAATCGCCCACAGATGATTCACGATGCGGCTGAGCTCCACCATCATCACGCGCAGCGCTTCGCAGCGGTAAGTCGGCGGATTGTACTTGCGGCCCAAGCTCATCAGCTGCTCGACCGCCAGCACGTAGCCATGGTTGTTGCCCATGCTGGAAATGTAATCCAGCCGGTCGGTGAAAGGGATATTGTGCAGATAGGTATTGCGCTCGCCGATCTTTTCGTGATTGCGATGCAGGTAGCCCATCACCGGTTCCAGCGATGTGACAGTCTCGCCATCGACCGTCAGCAGCATGCGGAACACGCCATGGGTGCTGGGATGGTGCGGGCCCATATTGACGACCAGCTCATTGGTCTCAAAGCCGTCCTTGTCCATGATGCGCTCGATATCGACGCCCAATCCCAGCGATTGGTATACCGCCTCTTCGGAAGTATCCATCAGTCGATTGAGGTCAATATCCGGGGGATAAGATACATTCTTGCCAAAGACATTCTTCTCTTCGGCGCGGTGCACGTGGCCGCCAGGCCAGCGGCTGTCAAAGGGTTTCTGTTCTTCCTCGTAATACGCTTCGCGCCAGTCCTTGCGCATGGGATGGCCTTCAAAGCCTTCCCACATCAAGATGCGCGTCAGATTTGGATGGCCTGGGAAGCGGATGCCGTAAAGGTCCCAGGCTTCCCGTTCCTGGAAATCAGCGCCGCGCCAAACCGAGACCAGCGAGGGAATCTCGGCGGCTTCGCGGTCGGTCTGCGCTTTGAATACCAAGGCGCCGCCGCCACTGCTGCGGTAGGCGTGATAGACCATTTCCATGTGGTCGCCTTCACCGAGGTAATCCACAGCGGTCGCGCTGGACAGATAATCGAATCCAAGCTCGTCGCGGATGACGCGCGCGATATCGACCAGCATGTCGCTGTCAACAATGACGCCCTCGTAGCCATCACGATCGTCCAACTTGATGGCTTGCGAATGGTTAGCCTTCAAGTACTCAATCGAGTCGTCAATCGAAAGACGCTCTACGGATTGCTCCGCCGCCGCGAGATTCTCCATACAGGTTTATTCTCCCTCTGTTTGCGCTGTGCGGCGGGTCGCGCGTAGCGCCTTGCGGGCCAGCGCGCGCAAGCGGCGTTTCTCGCGTATGTCCTCAGCTTCCGCCCAGGGCGTGCCGCCGGTGGGCAATACCACGCTCAAGGCGTCTTCATCAACCGGACCAGCTTCCGCAACGGCAGCCTGCGCAGTCTCCACTTTTGCGGCCACCAGCTGAGTAAGCGCCGGCAGCTCGCGTTGGCCCAGCAAGTCCATTTCACTCGCGGCTGATTCCGCCTGACGCCGAATCATATCCATCTGGCGCGGGTCGATGATATCCGGGCCCAGCACCGGAACGGGAGTAGGCTCGGCCGGTCCTTCACCGTACCAGGGCACATCGTCGCCATTGGCGATACTCTGCCCGTCGATCTTGCGCTGCAAGGCGATCATGCCATAGAGCAAGGCTTGCGGCGTGGGCGGGCAACCCGGCACGTAAACGTCGACTGGCAGGTATTTATCCATGCCCGATACAACGTTATACCCTTCTTTGAATGGTCCGCCACCGCTGGCGCAAGCGCCCATAGCCAGCACGTATTTAGGCTCCGGCATCTGATTGTAAAGGCGAACGATAGGGACGACCATCTTCTTGGTCACCGTCCCCGATACGATCATCAAGTCAGCCTGGCGCGGGGTCGCGCGCATCACTTCAAAGCCGAAGCGCGAGAAATCAAAACGCGAAGACGCGGTGGCGATCATTTCAATGGCGCAGCAAGCCAGGCCAAAGAGCATGGGCCACATTGAATTGCGCCGTCCCCAATTGTACAGCTGGCTCAAGCTGGTGATAGCGATGTTATTCTCAAGCTCTACGGGTACGGGAAACTCGGTCGCATTTACTTCTTGCAAGTTAAGATCCATCTAAACACCGATCTCCTCATACCAGTCGCGCAGGATGGCCTTCAGTATAGCATCATTCGCCCAGGCCGGATCGTCCGCGAATCCTGGCAGGCCGAGAATCCGCTGACTTAGCTCATCCAGACCGAGCGCATCCAGATTTTCATCGGGAAA
>JAGWBC010000224.1:0-7841 GCA_021296115.1 Anaerolineae bacterium
TCGTCATCGGCCACGGCGCCTTCTCGACGCTCTACGGGCATATGAGCAGCATCGCCGTGCGCTGTGGCCAGTCGGTCGATGCCGGCCAAGTCATCGGCTACGTCGGCAGCCCCGGCAACTCCTCCGGCCCGCATTTGCACTTCGAATTGCGCTACCTGAATCAGCCGCGCAACCCCTCAGCCACCGCCGGCATCGGCTGGTAATGGCGGGCGTCTCACAGGATTTTTCACCACAGAGGCACAGAGAAGAACTCTGTTCAACATGCCCGGAAATTCGTCTTGGCAACGCCTGTTTTACGCCATCCCCGGCCCCTATCCCGCCCAGCAACAATTGTAGCGGCGAACCTTGGCTCGCCCACACTGTGCCCTCAATTTGACTCTGTGTACTCGGTGGCAAAAGCGTCGCGAATGCTAAAGCGCGCCGCGCCCGCCCAGGCGCAACTGTAGGCCTGAGACTTAGCCCGCGTCGCGCAGCGCAGCCCAGGCCCGCTCGATCTGCGCGCGCGTATCGGCGGCCGAGCCGTCGTTGACGATGATCGTATCGGCTTGCCGCAGCTTGTCGGCCTGGCTGTTCTGCCCGTCGATGCGCCGCCGCGCCTCGGCCGGAGACATGCCGCGCTCAACGGTCAACCGCTGCAGTTGATTCTCCCGCGAAGCATCCACCACCCAGACGGCGTCCACCGCATTTTTCAGGTCGCCTTCCAGCAGCTTGATCGCTTCGATGACCAATACGTCTGCTTTCGCGCCGCGAATGCGCCGGTCGATCTCCAGCCGGATGGCCGGATGCGTGATGGCTTCCAGCCGCCGTAGCTGCGCGGGATCGGCGAAGACGACATCAGCCAGAGCGCCGCGCTGAATCTCGCCGTCCGCGCCCAGGATGCCGCGCCCGAAGGCCGCCAGCACCGCTTCATAAGCCGCGCCGCCGCGCAGCAAGACCTGATGCGCCACCTGGTCGGCATCAATAACAGCCGCGCCCAACTCCGCCAGCGCGCCCAGCGCCAGGCTTTTGCCCACTGCAATATTGCCGGTCAAGCCGATGATGGTTTTGTCGGGATAGCGCTCGCTCAATGCGCGCCTCCTCGTTCAAGCGTCCGCCCGCATTATAGCATCGGACGTGGTGATTCCGCGCGAGTCCCGCGGCGTCGTGGAATCGTCACACAGTCAATGCCTGTAGGGGCGATTCTGTGAATCGCCCGCTGTTGATTTCGTGGATTTTCGGGCGACACACAGGGGCGCGTAGACACCCACTAGGCCGTCAGTCGCCCCTACATTGTTCTTCTCTGTGCCTCTGTGGCAATAAACCTGTATTGTCTGCGCCAAACTTGAGCGCTGCGCGACCATACAGTCACCTTTACTTAGAACATCCGTGCTAGTCTTGCCCTAGATCGGAAGAGATGCCCATACGCGGACGGGCCGCCGGGTCCGGGACCGCCATCAGCCGGACGGCGAGCGATGAGCATCTCTTTTCGATTTCTCAGCAGCATACGGACGAAATGGAGAATCGGATGGATTGTCTTAATGCCCTGGACAAGCAGATTGAAGCCCTCGACGAGATCGACCGGCAGGACGGCGACATCGCGGCGGTCAGCGATGCGCAGCGTATCCCCGAGCGCGAGCTGCGCGAATGGCTGCGCGATGAGGACAAACTGCGGCGCGAGCACGGCCTGCGTCGGCAGCGCCAAATCGACCGGCTGGCGGTTGAGCTGCAGCATGACATGCTCAAGCGCGCCAAGTCAATTCTGGAGCGGATTAATGACGACACCGTGAAAAAAGCGCCCCTGAATCAGCTGGCCTCGGCCGCCGGCAGCTTGGTCAGCTACGCCCTGAAATTAGCAGATGCGATCGAGGAGATTAATGAGGCGGAAGAAAAAGAACAAGTCATCCGATTCGAATTCCACAGCGATGGTAAACGGCAAGACTTTCCACACTGGGCAGAAAGTCGCGAGGAAGCACTGCGCGCGATTCAAAGTGGTGGCTTGCGGCCGGCGCTGGGGCAAGACCGAGCTGGGCAAAACGGTCATTCTGGAGCACGCGATTTGGCGCGGCCAGCGGACCTGGTGGCTGGCGCCGACCTTCATGATGGCGAGCCAGGTCTGGCGTGACTTGAAAGCGGCGGTCCGCGACATCGAGGGCATCAAGATCAGCGAGGCCGAGCGCCGCATCGACAGCCCCAGGGGCGGCATGATCGCCGTGCGCAGCAGCCACCATCCCGATTACCTGCGCGGCGAAGGGCTGGACCTGGCTGTGCTGGACGAAGCCGCCTTCATGGAAGCCCGCGTCTGGCAGGAGATCGTCCGCCCCATGTTGACGACCACGCGGGGCCGCGCCCTGTTCTTGAGCACGCCCTTCGGCCGCAACTGGTTCTGGGACTTGTATCGCCTGGGCATGGACGACGAAGAGCCCGACTGGATGGCCTTTCACTTCACCAGCGCCAGCAACGAACTCATCGCGCCCGAGGAGCTGGAGAGCATCCGCCGGCAGACCTCGGATCATGTCTGGCGCAGCGAGTACCTGGCGGAGTTCAGCGACGACCAGGGCCAGGTCTTCCGCGGCATCCGCGCCGCCGTGCGCGAGCTGGAAATCGGGGCGCCGCAGCCGGGCCATCGCTACGTCGCCGGCGTCGACTGGGGCCGCAGCGTCGATTACACCGCCATCGCCATTATCGACGCCACGACGCGTCAACTGGTGGCGCTGGATCGCTTCAACCGGGTCGGCTGGAGCTTGCAGCGCGGGCGCTTAAAGGCGCTGACGGAGCGTTGGGGCGTCCAGGTCATCTGGGCGGAAGCCAACAGCATGGGCGAGCCCAATATCGAGGCGCTGCAGCGCGAAGGCCTGCCCGTGCGCAGCTTTGTCACCACCTCCGCCAGCAAGTCGCCGCTGATCGAGTCGCTCGCGCTGGCTATAGAGCGCGGCTACCTGGGCCTGCTGGATCACCCGGTGCTGCTGGGCGAGCTGGCCAGCTTCTCGCTGGAGCGGCTGCCGGGCGGCGGCTATCGCTATGGCGCGCGGCCGGGCCACCATGACGATACCGTGATGGCGACTGCGCTGGCTTGGTACGCCGTCGAGCACAGCGGCGCGCTGATCGAATTCGCCTGATAAGCGCCGGACCGATGGCTGATCTGAAGGAACTGACGCAGAATCGCTCAGACTCACAGCAGCCCAGCAGCGAAGGCTCAGCCAGTGCGCTGGACGAGTTCTTCGCTGAATTCTACAAGTCTCGCTTCATGTATTCTCTCAACGAGCGGATCAAGCGGGCGCAGAAGTTCGTTGCCGACGGCGCGTACATCGACGAGGCGCTGCACAAGTACAATCTGTCCGACAATTACTTTCACGCTTTCCTGAAGCAGCACCCCAACTCGGTGCGCCCCGATCCCCACGACGATGACGAGTTCTCCAGCTTCAACGAAGTGATGCGCTACCTGAAGATGCCCAGTCCGGAATAGTCCGGGCTTGGGCACGGCATCGACAAACGCTTCCCTAAAATTCGCTACATTGCAGAACCTGCGAACGATCGAAAAGCGGGCTTCTGGCTGCGGTTGCCACTTTCCCGCGAGCCTACGACGTCAGCTGAGAAAATGACAAATCAGTTTCCGCCATACGAGAACATTTGGTCTACTATCAGCGCCAAAGGGTAGTAAAATCGCTAACGATAGTGACAAGCGATTTTACTAGTACTCGCGTTGCTAGAAGGCTTCGATTTCCGGCTAATTCCCAGCGGAGCGAACACATGCGAACAAGCGCCCGCTAACGATCCCGCAGCGCCGCGCGGGCGGCCGGGCTGTCGATGCGGGTCAGCGCCTCGCGCGCGAACTTGCGCACACCGGCGTTGCGGTCATTCAGCGAGAAGATTAGCGCTTGCACGGCGCGTTCGCTGGCGATCTTGCCCAGGGCTTTGCAGGCGGCGCGTTTGACGGCGTTGCTGGGGTCGAAGAGGGCCCGCGTCAAGCCGGGCACGGCCGGGTAGCCGATCTGGATTAGCGCGCCAGTGATGCCCGCGCGTAAAAACATGTCGTTGTCACGCAGCGCCTCCAATAGGGCAGGCACGGCCGATTCGGCTTCGTCGCCGATCTGCCCCAGGGCCTTTGCCGCCAGGTAGCGCGTGCCGGGGTCGGATTGGCGCACCAGCTCGGTCAAGCGCGGCACGGAGGGCGCATAGCGCTTTTCGCCCAAGTACACGATGGCGTCCGCGCGGCGCTGATCGTCGCTGCCATGCTGCAATTCAAACCATGCTTCTTCTACCGTGGCGGTCATCGCCGGTCCTCGTAGGGTCGTCGCTGTGAATATCAGACTGCGTGGAACGCGGCATCATTCTAGCAAATCGAGGTCGTCTGTCGCCAGAAGTAGTTCCAACCAAGTAATGAGAAACCTGAATAACGTCGGTTGTAAGGCTTGTCCGGTACTGTAACGTCGCCGCCGCTCGCTCGGCTTAGGCGAAGATTCGTCATCTTTGCCACCGAGTACACCGAGTTAGATAGAGTACACAGAGGAAAGGCATAATTCTTATTCCACACACAGAATCGGCGAAGGCGCGGACTATTCTTGACTAGGCCAACCGCCATATATCCCGGAATTCCTCTGTGCCCTCAAATTTACTCTGTGCCCTCGGTGGCAATAGTGTCGCGAATCCCTAAAGGCGCGGCGCCCGCCCAGACCAAACGTACCGTCATCGGAATTTGAGTAGCGGACAAGCCTTACATCGTCTCCAGTGCGAGGCGCACGTTTGAGACAGCCGGCCTTTGCTGGTACACTCTCTTGCATCAGGTAGCGTGACCGGAAGGCCGCCATGCGCCGTCCCGCCCAACAGATCATCGCCGCCTCGCCCGGCGACTTAAAGAATAACCGCCTTGGCTTGCTGGGGCCGGAGCAGCTTGGCGAGCTGCGGCGGCAGATCGACGCGTTTCAGCCGCGCCTGTCGCGTGTAATACGCCGTCTGATTTGGCTGGCGCTGGTCGTCACCTTCGCCGTGGTGGCGCTCTCCTTCGTGCGCGTGATACTGCTGCCGCTGGCGCTGGCGATTGAAGTAGCGGTGGTGGGCGCGATGCTCTATCTGACCAGCGACTTCAATCGCTTTATGCAGCAGCTTATGCTGGACCGCGACGCCGAAGCGGTGCGCATCGTCAAGGGCCGGACCAGCAGCGCCACGCTGCGCCACCACATTCTGTATCACAGCTGCCGCATAGAATTGCAGAGCTACCGCGTGCTCGACCCGGCCTTGGCCCGGCAATTCAAAACCGGCGAACTCTATCAATTTTACGTTCTGCCCCAATCGCGCGTGATCATCGCAGCCGAAGGTATCGGCGAGAAGAATTCGGTCTATGCCCTTTAGGCGCTGACTGATCTCGCCGCAGGATACGAATGCTGCGCGCGTTGCCGTGATAGCGCTCGATCCAGCCCCATTTCTCCAGCTTGTCCAGGTGGCGGATGACGCCGGAGTTTGACTTGTAGCCTTCGTCCGCGGCGATTTCGCCCAAGGTCGGCGGGAAACCATATTGATCGGTATAACGGCAAATGAAGTCGAAAATACGTCGGCTGCGATCATCTCGTTTTCTCATGCAGTGCTGCCTTTCTGCTCTATGAATGCGCCAGGATTGTTCTATCATATCACAGAAATAGAACATCAGTTCTAATTGCTTTAGTCTATTTTCCTATTTCGAGTCTCAGCATGATTTGGTACACTGGCGGCGTTGCGAGTAGCCCAGCCCGCGGAGGCGAGCACGATGGCCAATACCGCCCGTCAATGGTTTTATTCGACGCCGGAAGCGCGCCCCTACTACATTGAAGAGCGCGTCAACCACAGCTTGTGGAATAACCGGCTGCAGAATGTATTCATGAGTTGCACCCAGGCGGAGGCGCCGATCAAGATGGAAGGCAGCCTGGAGGGCATGCCCATCTATTTTGAGTTTGTCGCCGGGCAGTATTTCACCTTGCGCATGGGCGAGGAGCGCAAAGATGTCATCGCCACCATGCGCCAGATCTTGCTTGGGCTAAAGCCGACCTTCACCTACCAGGATAGCGAAGGCTTGTTCGTGGTCGAGTGGCATACCGACGGCGGCGATGTCCGCTGGAAAGAGATTCAGGGCAATCCGGCCTATCAAGGTCTGCGCCGGATGCGGCTGAACTGACCCGCTCGCGTTTTGCGCTTTCCCGCTCAGCGCCTTACCATACATTTAGACGCGACGACGATTGCGTCGCCGCCGCGATGCGTCGTTGGCCGGTGTCTGCCCATTTAGGCAGCACTAGAAGCGACCAGGTGTAATGCATCGTCATGAGCTTCAACTGGAGTGATTTGCGCAGGCTGCCGCTGGTACCCGCCTTGCTGGCTTCCGTCTGGCGCGATTGAGCGCGCTTGTGCGGGCGACTCACAGAGTCGCCCTTACATCCAGGTTTTCCCGAGGCAGGATTATCGGTTGCCGCATCAATGGAATTGCTCACACGCTGCGATTGAACGCGCTTGTCAGCGACTGCGTCATCTGGGATAATGGCGGCATAGAATCCCGAAGGACCAGGAGCGCCCTCAATGGCGAAGCGCAGACGCAAGAAACCCAATATCTCGCAGACCGTGCTGGATCAAGCGCGCCAAGGTGTGGCTGACTCGAGCGCGCCAGATGCCGCGCCTGAACAAGACGCTCCCTCCTCCGCGACCAACGCGACGCCACGCCGCCGCCGCGCCTTGCAGTCAGCTCAACTGGAACGGCGCAAAGACGCCGGCACGCTCGATGGCGAGTACGTGGCGGAGCTGCTGGCGAACCCGACCAAGGTTGTCACGGAAGACGACTTGCGCGCCGATTACGGCTTTGTCATCCGCGACTTGCGCAATATGGGCATCTTGGCGGCCGGCTTATTCATCGCCCTGGTCATCGTCTCGCTGGTCTTGCTCTGATCGACTGGAGATTATCGAGGGCGTGACATGCCCTGGTCCACGCTGCAAGTCTTCCTGCGCGGCATCGCCACTCCGCTCCGGCTACTGATTTCGTCTTACGCGCTGCTGCTGGCGCTCTTCACGCTTTTGCGGCTGCTGCGCATCAGCGGCGTCCCGCTGATCGACCTGGCCAATACCTTCGCGCCCTACCTCTACATGCCGCTGGTCGTCAGCTTTCCGCTTTCGATCATCGTCACCAGGGGGAGTTCCGAAGACCTCGACAAAGCCCGCAAGCGGCTGACGCAGCCGGCGCGTAAACGAGAGCACAGTCACTATCGCGCCCATCCGCCGCGCTGGTCGGTGCTGCTGCAGATCGGCCTGCTCGCCATCGGCTTGTACTGGTTCGCCCTGCCCTCGATGTATCGGCCGCTCGACCCGCCCGCCAGCGAGACTTTCCGTGTCGTTTCGTTCAACGTACAGGGCAGCAACGCCGAGCTGGAGCGGGCCACCGAGTGGCTGCTAGGCGCCGCGCCCGATGTGATTGTGCTGCAAGAGACGGCCGAGGGCTACGACCCGCGATTGGCGCCGCTCTACGAAGTCTACGCTCACGAAGATCATATCGAAGGCAGCGTGCGCGTCTTCTCCCGCTTCGCCATCCTGCAGCGGGATGTGCTGACTATCGAGGCGCCAGGCGACGGCAAAAGCGGGCGGGAAGCGCTGCGGCTGCTGCTGAATCTGGACGGTCGCCACTTGGCGGTCTACGCCCTGCATTTCAGCTTGCCGCTGCGGCCGCGGCCCCCGCTAAATCCCGATGCCGATATCGGGCCGGAAGCACTGCTGCGTTACGACGAAAGCCGCCGCAATGCGCAGATCCGCCGCTTTCTGGCGATTCTGGATCAGGAGACGGCGCCCTACATCGTCGCCGGCGATTTCAACATGAGCGATGCCTCGCTGATCTACGACGAGTTCGCCGGGCGGATGCA
>JAGWBC010000224.1:7944-10897 GCA_021296115.1 Anaerolineae bacterium
GGCGACGGCTGCCGAAGTTGGCGAGGCGATTGGATCGGATCACCTGCCGCTGAGCCTGTCGCTGGAGTGGCGCGTCAACTAGGGAATGGCGGATTTCGAGGACACCGGACGCATCCCGCAACCGGCATGTAATACTGACTGTTCAAGCTCGTAGACACGAAAGCGGATCTAATAAAGTAATGGGACAGATAATAAGACGTCGTAGGGGCGATTCTGTGAATCGCCCAATGCTGCAATCGTGAATTTACGGGCGACACACAGTGTCGCCCCTACAACCGACTTAGTTCACGATTCTCATTATCTAGTAGGAAACACAGAGGGCACAGAGATTGATTCTTGAGAGTCTGTAAACCGGTAGTCTGTGCGTGAAGGCGAGGCTGTCGTATACTCAAAGTATGGACGCGAGACTGCAATTCATCCCCATCATGATCGTCGGCTTTGGCGCCGCGCTCTGCCTGACGCCCTTGACGCGCCAGATCGCCATGCGGCTGGGCGTCACCGCCGCGCCCAACCAGCGCAACATCCACCAGCGCCACGTGCCCTTGATGGGCGGCGCGGCAATCTATGTCGCCTTTGTGCTTTCGGTGCTGCTCTTCAGCCCGCCCGACCATCTGCGCGAATTGGGGGCGATCGTTGCCGGCGCGTCTTTGCTGGCTTTCATCGGCTACCTGGACGACCGGCGGCATCTCAGCCCGCGCGTCCGCTTGACGGCTATGACCCTGTCCGCCATCCTGGCAGCGCTGGCGGGCATCCAGATTCGCTTGTTCAACAATCTGCTGATCGACATCCCGCTAACGCTGTTCTGGATCGTCGCGCTGATCAACGCGGTCAACTGGATCGACAACATGGACGGGCTGGCGGCCGGCACAGCGGCGATTGCCTCGGCATTCTTTCTCATCCTGGCGCTGACGCAGGGGCAGATATTGGTGAGCATGCTGGCCGCGGCGATTTTCGGCAGCGCCTGCGGCTTCCTGATTTACAACTTTAATCCTTCCAGCACCTTCATGGGCGATATGGGCGCCTATACCCTGGGCTTTGTGCTGGCGATATTGGCGATCAAGCTGAAGTTCGCGGCCCAGCCCTTAAACGTGACCTGGATGGTGCCGATATTTGTGCTGGCGCTGCCCGTTCTCGATATCAACCTGGCCATCGTCACGCGCCTGCTGGAGCGCCGCCCACTGATGCTGGCCGCCAAAGATCACGTCTCGCACCGTATCCTGGATCTGGGCGCGACGCAACGGCAGACGCTGGCCCTGCTCTACCTATTTGCGGTCGTTTTCGGGCTGGTGGCGCTGGCCGTCAGCCAGGCGGATGTGCCGGACGCGCTGGCGCTGGGCGGAGTATTTCTGCTGGCGCTGCTGGGCCTATTCTGCCTGCTGATTTTCCTGCGCTGGCGAGGACGACTCGATCGCGATACGCCGGCTTAGCCCAGACACTCAGCGACAAGCGCAAGACCCGCGCTTAATCGCTCTCTCCAGTCTTCCTTTGGATGTCTTATGGCGTTGGTGCAAACGCGAAAGAGGCAGACGGCTTCGCGTTTTGCCAGGCTACGCGAGTTCCAGCGAAATCGCGCTAGAGCGGCATCGCGCAATATGTCATGATACTGGCGACTATTATCGGCGCGGGGCTGGCGGGAGAAGTGCGCTGACCAACGCAGATGGGCGAGGAAATTGCCGATATCGAGCATGGGATCGCCCGGGGCGATTTCCTCAAAGTCGACAAGCGCGATACGCCCATCCCGCAGTTGCAGCATCTGGTCGTCATAAAAGTCGTTATGCGCCATAGACGATGGACGCCAAGCCTCTACAAAGGGATCCAGCGAGACCGCCAGGCTGTTCAAAGTATGAGTCGCGCCGTCGAAGTCGCGCAAGTTATGCCGGAAGCTGCGCATCGCTCGACGGTAAGCGCGCAGTAAGTCGAATGCCCGGACTTGTCCACTGTCGCAGGGAGCGCGCCAGAGCCTATCGATGTGAGCCAGAAGAAGATCTGGATCCGGCGCTCTGCCTTTCCTTACAAGTGTGCGCAGGTTGCGCCCTTTCACCTCTGTCAGCCACATGACACCGCCTTCAGCCCAGAACCCGGCCAGTTCCGGCACAACAAAGCCGGACTGTCGCGATCGCTGATAGGCAGCGAGAAAGGGCTCGAAATCGGCGGGTCGGACGACGCGGGCATAGAGACGGACTTTCCCGATTATGTGACGCAAGACAGCGCGATAAGTTGGCCGATAGCGAATGAGCTGAACGCGCGCGCGGCGGCCGGGCACGGTCAGCACATGCTCGCTCACCAGCCGAAGAGCGTCATCTGGTCGAGCGGCGCTGACCAGCCCGGGCAGCCGCTGGTCTTGCGGGTAGCGATTGACCTGTAGGCTCCCATTGCGCCGGATCGTCGCCGCGAAATACTCAGCGGGCAGATAGCGGTCTTGGGGCCAGCCGAGCTCATAGCTCACGGTGGCGCTTCTGCCGATGCTATGAATGAAGTGGTGAATGCGAATCCGCAGCGGATCGCCGTGCCCGGCCGGCAACTGAGCCCCGCAGTTATGCCAGATCCACTGCGGATCAAAGAGCTTGGACAAATCCGGCAGCTTCGGGTCAGCCGGGAACTCAGGCGCTTCAAAGGTTGGCGCGCTGTCACGGCTTTCGCGCTGCTTAGTCGCTATCGTCATCGCTGTCGTCGCTGTCATCGCTATCGTTATTGTCGGATAGGTTGCCAGTGGTGTCGATGCCGTCGCTGTCCGTGCCATCGTTGTCGGTGAGGTTGCCGGTGGTGTCGATGCCATCGCTGTCCGTGCCATCGTTGTCGGTGAGATTGCCGGTGGTGTCGTAGCCGTCGCTGTCCGTGCCATCGTTGGCGGTGAACAGCTGCTGCTGCCGTACCTGCTGCTGCTGAACCTGCAGCTCCTGAAACAGTCGCGAACTTCCAACGCCGGGTATTGGCGTGTCAATGCCGTCATTAT
>JAGWBC010000225.1:0-4323 GCA_021296115.1 Anaerolineae bacterium
TCTGTGGTTAAAATAAATTGATGCGATTGCTCTGACCACAGCGGCAAGAGCGCCTCTCGCGCCAGCCGGGCTTATGCTATAATTCGCGACTGTTTAGCAACCATACATCGCAGCCGCTGGGGGAGCGCGCGATACGCTATGAGCAAATCCGGCTGCTTGGCACTAATTTTCGGCTTGGGCGCGCTGGCGATGCTGACCGGCTTGTGTTCCTTCACCAGCTTCAGCTTGTCTCAGCAAACCGTCATCGAAATGAATGCCTCCGGCTTTCGTGTTGACGATCCGCTGATCACCTTGCGCTGCGCCATCGCCGGCAAATGCGAAGACGAGACGCTGGTCGACGCCGCGCGAAGCGCGCCGCTGCTGGTATTGACCTCACTGTTCACAGCTGTACCCACTGCGACGCCCGTCCCCGCTACACCCGTCCCGCGCGCGGAAGTCGCAGCCGAGGCGACCGCTCAACCCACGCAAGTTCCCGCTACGGCGACGGCGCCACCCACCCAGGAGCTGCCGCGCATCACAGATCCGCGCGCTATGAACATCCTGCTGCTGGGCATCGACCAGCGCAGCGCCGCCGACGAACAGGGCCCCTTCCGCACCGACACGATGATTCTGCTGAACATCAATCCGGCGCGCAAGACCGTGGGCGTCTTGTCCTTCCCGCGCGACTTGTGGGTGGAGATCCCCAGTTACGGTCCGGGGCGGATCAACACGGCCAATTTCCTGGGCGACAGCGATGCTTACCCCGGCGGAGGCGGGCCGGCGCTGGCGATGGAAACGATCGCCGAGAATTTCGGCATCCGCGTGGAAAAGTACCTGCTGGTCAACTTAGATGTGTTCACCACAGTCGTGGACATGCTGGCGCCGGCGGGCGTTCTCGTGAACGTGACCGAGTTCATCGACGATCCGACCTATCCCGATGACTTCTACGGCACCATCCACGTCACCTTCGAGCCGGGCGAGCAGCGCATGGACGCCGAGACCCTGCTGCAATACGCGCGGACGCGGCGCACGCAAGGCGGCGACTTCGACCGGGCGCGGCGGCAGCAGCAAGTGCTGGATGCGGTGCGTGCGGAAGTGCTGAGCGCGGGCGGCATCGTCAATTTCATTACGCAAGCCTTCCCGCTGTGGCAAGAACTGCAGGATAACTATCGCAGCAATCTGGAGTTGAACGAGATCATCGCGCTGGGCCGGCTGATGGGCAATATCAAACGCGAGGACATTCGCTACAGCGTGATCGACAACTTTTATGCCTCGCTGGGCAAGACCGCCACCGGCGAAGATGTGCTCTTCCCCGATTTTGTCGCCATTCGCGATCTGATCATGCGCACCTTCTATCCGCAGACGCAGCTGACATTGACGGAGGTTCGGGCGCGCGCCGAAACGGAAGCGGCGCAGGTATTCGTCTACAATGGCACCGGTGTGGTCGGATTGGCCGGCGACACGCGCGAATGGCTGCTGGCGCAGGGCGTTGGCGTCAACGGCATCAACAACGATGTGACGCGACACCGCCAGCAGACCGAGATTCGTCAGTACGGCCGTTACAACTGGACGGCGAACTATATCGCGCAGCTGATGGGCTTGCCCGAAGACCGCATCAAACGCAGCGCCGATGGCGTCATCGCCGACGGTGTGCTGATTGCGCTGGGCGCCGACGCGCCGGCGATTATTGCGGGTTAGGCGTCTACAGACGCGGTAGAAGCGCCACAAGCTTTCGGGCCATCAGCTACTCCAGAAATAATCACCCGGCGACGGATCAACCGTACTGTGTACACCCCAAAATTGTCCCCGTGAAAGCAGGATATGCTACAATATAAGTAAGTAATATTTGTAGCAGGACAAGCACAATGGACGCGCAGCAGCAGGCTCCAATCGCAAAATTAGTCTGGCTCGATCCCTTCAGCGGCAAAACCCTCGAACACCCCATACGCGACGGCGACAAACTGACCATCGGCCGCTCCGCCAGCAACGACATCCAGATCGCCGAGGGGCATATCTCGCGCGAGCACGCCATCATCGCCTGTCAAGACGGCGCCTTCAAGATCGACGATGTGGGCAGCGCCAACGGTACCTTCATCAACGGCGTGCAAGTCTACGGCGAACATGGCTTGGACATCGGCGATGAAGTCCATCTCTTTGTCTCGGTGCTCAAGCTGCTGTCGCCTAAAGGCAACGCGGCGACCGACGCGGCCAGGAAAGTGTCCGCAGTAGCCGGCGACCGCGCCAGCCTGCGCATCACCCGCGGGCCGCAGCAAGGACAGATCTTCGCGCTGTTGAAAGAAGAGATGTACATCGGCCGCTCGACGCCGAGTTCCAATTGGGAAGTTGCCTTGCAAGACCCGACCGTTTCCCGCCCGCACGCTTTTCTGGTGAAAGAGCAAGACCAATGGAAGCTCTTTGACCTGGGCAGCATCAACGGCACGGCGGTCAACAATCAGCCGGTGACGGGCGGCGAAGCGCGCAAACTGCGCGATGGCGACCGCATCATGTTCGGCGGCACGATGACCGTGTTTCACACCGGTTTTCCGGCTCAACTAGCCACAGGCCAGCAGGTCCAAAACGGGCAGACATGACCAAAGCAAATATCATTCTCATCATCGCCGATGACATGGGTTACGGCGATTTCGGCATTTTTAACGACCAGATTTCTTGCACGCCGCAGCTTGACGCGCTGGTGGAGCAAGGCCTCACTTTGACGCAGCACTATTCGGCGGCGCCGGTTTGCGCGCCGGCGCGGGCGGCGCTGATGACGGGACGCTACCCGCATCGCACCGGCGGCATCGACACGCTGGAGGCGCGCGGACTTGACCGACTGCGGCTGGACGAGCGGACGCTGGCGGATGTGCTGGGCGGCGCCGGGTACGCGACGGCGCTGATCGGCAAGTGGCATAACGGCGCGTTGGATCCGCGCTATCACCCGACGGCGCGCGGCTATCAGGAGTTCATCGGCTTTCAGGGCGGCTGGAACCCCTATTACCGCTATCGGCTGGACCGCAACAAGACCATCGAATATGGCGACAAAAATCAGTACCTGACCGATGTATTCAGCGATGCCGCTGTCGATTTCATCGAGCGGAATCAGCGCGGTCCTTTCTTCCTGCAGCTGGCCTATAACGCGCCGCATTTCCCGTTGGAAGCGCCGGACGCCATCGCGCGGAAATACGCCGATATGGGTTTCAGCCTGGGCGTCAGCCTGCTCTACGCCATGATTGAGGTGATGGACGCGGGCATCGGGCGCATCGCCGGGGCGCTGGATGAACTGGGCATCGCCGACAATACGATCCTGATGTTCACCAGCGACAACGGACCGGCGCTGGGCGATTGGAACGGCTTTTCGCAGCGGCGCTTCAACTACAATTTCAACGGCGGCAAGGGCAATACTTACGAGGGTGGCATTCGCGTGCCCATGATCCTTCGCTGGCCCGATGGTTTGCCTGGCGGCATCCGCAGCGACGCCATGGCGCATTTCAGCGATTGGTTCCCCACCCTGCTGAACCTGGCGGGCGTCGATGTACCGAGCGATCGGCCGCTGGACGGCGTCGATATCAGTCCGGTATTGCGCGGCGACACAAGCGGGGTTTACCCGCAACGCTGCTGGCAGTGGAATCGCTATACGCCGCTGGGCGAGTGCAACGCCGCCATACGCGACGGCGACTGGAAGCTGCTGCGGCCGCTGATTCCCGAAGCGATGCAGGTCAGCGCCCTGGACACTGCGCTTGACCACGCCATCAAGTATTATCCGGAGCGCTTCGCCGATATCATTCGCGAGCCCGATCCGCCGCGGACGGTGCCGGAACCGCCCGCGTCTCTGCTATTCAACATCGCCGAGGACCCCTTCGAGCGTCAGGATCTGGCCGCGCAGCAGCCGCAGCGAGTAGCGTCTATGGAGCGGGAGCTGGAGCGCTGGTTTGTGGATGTGACGGGGATCTGATCGCGGCGCTTCGCAGTTGGCGGAATTGTCACAGGCTGATTTCACCACAGAGACACAGAGGGCACAGAGTCATATTGCCGGCAAACGGGCGACTCACAGAGTCGCCCCTACACTGTTAGGAGTTGTCGTTAGACGTCAGCGCGGCGATGCGTTAGAGTATTGTGGTGATTGCGGAGCATCCGACGCAAAAAATGCTTACCACCGAGTGCACCGAGAAAAAACGAGACTAAAGAGGGAAGATTTATGCCAAGCATTCAAGCTGACAACCTGACCGACTTCATTGCCCGCATCCTGGCCGCGGCCGGCGCGCGAGCCGACTACGCCGACATCGTAGCGGCGCATCTGGTGGACGCCAATTTAGCCGGGCACGACTCGCACGGCGTCATCCGCACGCC
>JAGWBC010000225.1:4337-4921 GCA_021296115.1 Anaerolineae bacterium
CGCCGAGCCGGAGATCGTGGAAGAGACCGCCTCAATGGCGCAGATTTGCGGCAATTGGACTTTTGGCCAGGTGATCGCCAAGCAAGCAACCGAGCTCGCTATCGACAAAGCGCGCGCCCAGGGCGTCGGCTTGGCGTCGATGTATCACGAGGGACATACCGGGCGCATCGGGACTTACGCGGAGATGGGCGCGGAGGCCGGCATGGCCTCGATGATCTGGGACGGCTGCATCGGCGGGCCGCGCTCGGTGGTGGTGCCGCTGAATGGCACCGGGCGCAAGATCGGCGCCAATCCGATCGCCATGGGTTTCCCCAGCGCCACCCGCGGCACGGTGCTGCTCGATTTCGCCACTTCGATTTCGGCGGCGGGCAAGGTAATGGTGGCTGTGGACAAAGGCGAGCAGCTGCCGGGCGACTGGATAGTGGATGCCGATTGGCAGCCCACCTCAGACCCGACCAAACTCAAAGAAGGCGGGGCGCTGCGGCCGATGGGCCTGCCTTACGTCGGGCACAAGGGTTATGCGCTGGCGATGATGGTCGGGCTTTTCAGCATGATGGCGTCGCTGCGCTCGGAGAATCAGCCGC
>JAGWBC010000226.1 GCA_021296115.1 Anaerolineae bacterium
GCCGATCAACGCGGCGCTGGAGAGCATGATGGCCGACGGCTCGCTGCAAGCCATCAACGACAAGTGGTTCGGCGCCGAAGAAGAAATGTGACTGCCTGACCTGGGCGGGCGTGTCGTTACGGTCGCCCTTGAGAATGCCTATCCGCCCTTCAACTTTATTGATGAAGAGAGCGGGGCGGCGGTCGGCTGGGATTATGACGCCCTGTCAGAGATCTGCCTGCGGCTGAATTGCGCGCCAGAATTCATCGAAACCAGTTGGGAAGGCATGATCTCGGCCGTCTCCAATGGCGAGTATGACATGGCGGCCGATGGCATCGCCTATTCGCCCGAGCGCGCGGAGCTCGTCGACTTTTCCGATTTCTATGCGGTCGTGTGGCAGCGAATATTGGTTCGCCTGGATGAAGACCGATTTGGCGGCGCTGAAGAACTTGCCGCCGGCGAATATGTTGTGGGCGCGCTGGTCGCCAGCACCGAATATATTGCCGCCGCAAAATTGGTAGGCGAAGCGCGCGTCGTCGTCTATGCATCCGCTGAAGCAGCCGCGGCCGGGTTGGTCGCGGGCGAGGTGGACGCCGTGATTTTTGATGAGCTGGCGGGCTACGGCTACACGGGTATCCATGCTGTCCAGACCAAAGTGCTGGCGGATATCGTGACCGTTGAAGAGTTGGGATTCATCTTCCCGCATGGCTCCGATTTGCGCGAGGCGGTCAACAGCGCCCTGGCGCGGATGAAAGTCGACGGCGCGCTGGATGCCATCACGCGCCAATGGTTCGGCGAGGATGCTTGAGTTGACACAGCGCAAGCCGCACTTGACAACTGAATGCTGAAATGGCTGGGACAGGGTTCGCCCTGTCCCTTTTTGTTTCGCTAAGGATTGCTTATGGCTTCGCAGCTGCCCGAGCCGGGTCTGGACGAGATCATTGCCGAATCGCGCGGGCGCGCCATGCGCTTTTCGCGAGTTTATACCTTCCCCTATTGGTTCTTGTTTCTGGTGCTGCTGGGCGTGCTGCTGGCGATCAGCATTCTGACCGATTCGGTTTATTCCAATATCTTTAATCAGCTGATCGAAGGCTTGATCATGACGCTCTTCGTCAGCGGGACCTCGTATTTTTCCGCGCTGTGTGTGGCGGTTGTGGTCGGCATTATCCGCTCAAATCCGCCTGATCCGCCGCAATCCCGGCAGACGTTCAGACGGGCAGTGCTGCGCATCCTGCGTATAAGCGCCTACAACATTTGCACGGTCTACGTGAGCGTCATGCGCGGCATACCCATTCTGATCGTTCTGCTGGTCACGGCCTTTATCGTGGTGCCGGCCATGCGCGATATGCTCAACGATGTGGTGCTGGTGAACCTGCGCGACTTGATCGGCAATTCGGATATCCCCGACATAATCTGGCGCGGCAGCTCGCCCATGACAGCCATCGTGGCGCTGGGCGCGACCTACGGCGCCTATATGTCGGAGACGATTCGCGCGGGCATTCAGTCCATTCCCAAAGGCCAATTTGAAGCCGCCTATTCCGTGGGTATGACCTATTGGCAGACCATGCGCTCCATCGTCTTGCCGCAGGCCTTCCGCAATGTGCTGCCGCCGCTGGGCAACGACTTCGTGGCGATGATCAAGGACTCGTCATTGCTGGCATTCCTGGGCATCCGCGATGTGACGCAGATCGCCAAGCTGTCATCGGGCCGCTCGTTCCGCTACGTGGAAACCTACGCCGTGACCGCCTACATCTATTTGACGCTGGTGATCGCCGCCTCGACCTTGGTCAACCTGCTCGAAGACACCATCAATATCGAGCGCGAGACGCCGCGCCTGGTACGGCAGTTGGGGGCGCTGCGCCCGGGCAAGACCAAGCGCGAGCCCATCGTAGAGTCCTTCGACTAATGGCTCACTCGTAATGGCTCACTCGCTCGAGTAGAAGCCGACCTTGTTGCCTTCGGTGTCTCGCACCCAGCTGACGAATCCGCCGCCGGCGTTTTCACCCAAGGCGGTTTTGGGCAGCAGGACCTCGCCGCCGGCATCGGGCACGCGAGCCATTGCCGCGTCCAAATCGCCTGTAATCGTAAAATAGACCAGGGTGCCTTCCGCCGACGGCGTATAACCGAATTGCGGATTGTGCGCCAGGCAGCCGCCCACCTTGCCATCATGGGGAAAGACGCCCAGCATGCTGCCCATGGTCTCGCGCTGATCACTGATGATAAGCTGCGCCTCTAGCACCGCCTCGTAAAACTTGCAGAGGAATCTCAAACCAATTGATTACGGACATGCTCCGCTCCTGTTTCCGGGTTGCCAGGACGCAAAGCATATATCGAATCTTCGAGGAGTGAAAGCGTGTAAAAATGGGGCCGTAAATGCCCGCGAAGAGAGCGGGGCGGAGTTGCTAGCGCTCGGTCTGGACCCGCTCGTCAGCTTCGTCGAGGGCGGCGAGGATGTCGCTGTCTTCCGGCGCTTTGCCGCTGACTTCACCGAGCCGCTCGCGCGATTCTTGCTCGGCGCGGTCGATGGCATCGGCTTGATCGAGATAGAGTGAATCATTGAAGTCGAAGCCCAGATTCTGGCCGTGCAAATGCACCTCGTCCATGGCGTCGATCGTATCTTGCAGCTTGTCGATCTCGTCTTTGATCTCGACGCCCAGCCGCTGCCCGCGAATGCTGTTGGTGTCCTTGGTGCCCAGCAAGGACATTTGCGCGTAGACCGTGCCCAGCGCCGACAGCGTGCTTTCCAGCTGGATCTCGGCGCGCTTGATGATGCTGGCGCTGGCTTCCAGGCTGACCAGCTGCCGCTGCAGCAATTTGAGCTGCTGAGCCAGGTCGTGGCGCATGGCTTCGTGTTTCTCCGTGGCGATGCGTGATTTGACCTGTTCAATCTTGCGCGGCACCTGCTGCAAGTCGCGCGCGGCCAGGTCGTTATTCTCGAAATAGTCGATGCGGTTCGCCAGGCTGTACATGTGGGCGATCCAGTCATTGATTCCGGCGATTAGATTGCGCTGGCGCGTTCGCATGGCGCCGCGAGAGGCGTCCACCAGCTTGAGCATATTGCGCCGATACTCGAAGGCGTCGCGCAGCCGCTCGCGCGAGACGCGGTTGCGGATATTGCGCAGATCGTATTCGCGCTCAAAGTCCTCCGCCAGGGCCTGCTCAGTCGCTTCCGGGTCAGTCAGCGTCGAGGCGACCAGCACAGTCTCCGCCAAGCCGCCCAGCACCAGCCAGTACCAAGGCTGCCATTCCATAAAGGGCAGGCTGACATCCTGTACAAAAATGAACAGGATGGCCGTGACCATCAGTGTGACAAGCGTCTCCCAACGCAGCAGCGCATTGGCGAATAGCGCGCCTATCACTTTCTGGCGAGCCTCACGGTCGACGGTCATGGCGGCTTTCAGCTCCTGCGGGAGTCGTCAGTGTTGGCTAACAATGGCGATCAGTTGTCGCCCAACAAGCGTTGACGGCGCTCTTCCAGCTGCAGCTCAACCTGGCCGATGCCCACCGTGTCTTCAATCTGGTCGGAGAGCTTGCGGCTGGCCAATTCGGCGCGCGCGTCTTCTTCGTCTATCTTGGAATAAATGGAATCCAACAGGCTGTCGATTTCCTGGTCGCCGGAGGTATCGAGCTTGTCCATGGCCTTCAGGGTCTTGGTCATAACCTGCTTGGTTTCGGCCAGTTCCATCAAGGAGCGCATCTTCTCGCGTTCCTGCTTGACCGTAGTCAGGCGGCTCTCCAGTTTCAAACGCATATTGAGCATGCTTTGGTACTGCTCTTCCTGGGCTTGCCACTGCTCGTAATATTCCTGGGCCAATTCTTGCTTGGTATTCATCTCAGCCTGGGCGGCGGCGGCGAGGTCGTTTTTGCCGCGCAAAATCAAGGTATCAATGTCGCGGTCCAATTTGTCGGATTGATTGGAAAATTCTTCGTATTTGCGCTTGAGCGTGCGCACCGTTCCGCCGACGGTCGCGGCCGAGTCATCCAGCGCTTCCAGATTGCGTTCGACCTGGCGAATATACTCGTCCATAACTCTAAGCGAATTGGTTTCCAGCGCGCGGTCAATCATGCCGTGCATATTGGCGCTGAATAGCGTGCGGACCTTCTGTAGAATAGATGGCATCTTCGGATTTTCCCCTTACTGAGTTTAGTATTGCCAACTGCGGATTGCAGCCAGTATAGCATAGTTGTAAATCGAATATCAAAGGCGCGTCGGCCGCGCCTATTCAATTTACGAACAATTTACGCGACAGTTTCGGCCGACGGCTACATCGGGCATGCCATACGCTGAATCGCCAGCAAGTCGGACAAGATCGCGCTGCCGGTTTCCAGCTGGCCCGCGCCCGCGCCGATCAGCGTGACATCGCCCAGCAGGTCCGTCTCAAGCGTGATGGCGTTGGCGGCGCCGGCTACGCTCGCCAGCGGGTCAATGAGCGGCAGGCGCAGCGCTTTGACCGAGCCGCCGGTCGGCGTCGCTTGAGCGAGCAACTTGTAGCGCTCGCCGGCTGATCTCGCAGCGGCCATATCAGCGGCGCTGATTCGCGTGATGCCGCTGACGTCCAGATCGGCCATGGTCAGGCTGCTGCCGAAGAGGGCGTTTGCCAAAATGAGGACTTTGCCCGCCGCGTCCCAACCTTCGACATCGCCGCTGGGGTCGGTCTCGGCGTAACCCAGGGCTTGCGCCTGCGCCAGCGCTTCGGCGTAAGACATGCCGTCTTCCATCTGCGTCAGCATGTAGTTGGTCGTGCCGTTCAAGATGCCGCGCGCCGAGCGAATCTCGCAGCCGGCCAGCGCCTCTTCCGCCAGCTGCATGGTCGGCGTGCCGGCCATCACCGTGGCTTCATAGCGCAGCCGCAAGCCCTTGGCCTGCGCCTTCGCTCGCAGATTGGCGTAGTCCAGCGCGACCGGCCCCTTGTTAGCCAGCACCAGATGCAAACCCGCCTCCAGCGCTTGATGACAAATGGACAGCGCCGGCTGCGCGGTTTCCAGGTTGGTGGGGCTCACTTCGACCAGTACATCAGCCCCACCGGCGGCGATCATTTCGCTCGCTGACCAGCCGCGGCGCAATCCCGAAACCTCGGGATATTCAGCCAAGCTGCCGCTCTGCGCTGCCGCCAGCAAATCCGCGATGTCCAGTCCGTCAGCGTGAAAGAGCGAGCCTTTGCTGCCGGTGACGACGCCGACGATCGTCGCGGCGAATCCCTGCTCTTGCTCCAGTTGCGCCGATTTGTTCTGCAGAATTTCGGCCAGTCCCTGGCCCACCACGCCGAAGCCGATGAGGAGTAATTTCATGCGCTTGTCCGTCTGCTTGTCCGCTGCCAATGGACGCAATGATACTCGCGTTGACGCCGAGGGGTAGTGCTGTTTTCCAGCAGAGGCGCTTCTAGCCAGCAGCCGCCAGCCGCGCGACAGCCGCCAGCGCTTTGTCGACGCTCTCTTGCGGTCGCACGCCGATCTGCTGCTCGACCAGGATGCCATCTTCGTCGATGACCCAGTACGAGCGCGTAGCGGAAATTGGCAGTTTGATAATGTGGAACAAGTTGAAACCCCAGGCATCCCAGGCGTCCAACATCTTGTGGTCGGGGTCGGCGAGCAGCTCATACTGCAAATGATTGCGCTGCTTCCAGGCGGCCAGGGTCTCGACGCTGTCCGAGCTGACGCCGAGCACGACGGCATTCTGCGATTCGATCTGCGGGAAGACATCGCGGAAGGAGCAGGCTTGATTATTGCAGCCCATGGTATTGGCTTTGGGGAAGGCGAAGATGATCACGCGCCGGCCGCGATAATCGCTGAGCCGCACTGCCTCCCCGTCTTGATTGAGCAGTTCAAAGTCCGGCGCTGCTTGTCCAACTTGTGGCATCGTTTTCGCTCTCGTCTCACAAATCTAGTCTACTTCCATTATATCAGCCGATGGCGAAGCGCTCAGTGACTGGCGATCCCATGTTGGGCGTCCTCCTCAAGCGCGACGCGTTGCCCCTCGTTGATATCGACGCGGCTGAGCAGGTAGCCGCCCAGCGCGAACAGCAGAATCAAACTCAGGATCGCCGGGCGACTGCTGCCCAGGGCGATACCGGCGAAAGCGAATATCAAGGGGCCGACGATCGAGGCGAATTTCTCCATGATGGCGTAGAAGCCGAAGAATTCGCCGCTCTTGGCTGTCGGGCACAGGCTGGCGTACAAGCTGCGGCTCAGCGCTTGACTGCCGCCTTGCACCATCGCCACCATCAGCGCCAGCATCCAGAACTCCAGCGTGGCGTCCAGCACGAATCCCCAGCAGGCGACGATGCTGTAGACGAGCAGCGAGAGCAAGATGCTGCGGCGGGTGTCGAGCCAATTTGACAAGCCGACGAATCGTGAGCGCAGCAGCCCCGCCAGCGCCAGCGCCACAATCTCAAAGCCGAGGATGATCAGCGCGATGGTCGGCAGGCTGCTTTGCCGGGCCGGCGCCAGCACTTCGATCTTCGAGATGGCGA
>JAGWBC010000227.1 GCA_021296115.1 Anaerolineae bacterium
ATTTGTATCGCGACAATGACAAGGCGGTGGAGATCGTTTACTTCGGTTTGCGGCGGGATTATATGGGGCGTGGCTTGGGCAAGCACTTGGTGAGTTAAGGGGTCGCGAGCGCCTGGGAGATGGACGCCAAGCGGGTTTGGCTGCACACCTGCAACCTGGACGGCCCCCACGCGCTGGCCAATTATCAGAAGCGCGGCTTTCGGATTTACGATGTTGTCGAAGAGCCGATGCCCGAGCTGTACAGCTAGCGGTCGGCCATTATCGCTTCGATCAACGCGCGGTTCTCGCCGCTCAACTCCAAGATAACGCTGTCTGCCAAGCCCGTGTAACGTGCCTTGATTCGTTCGAGTACGTCTTGCGGCCGCGCGACGATGGCTATTTCATCTAGGATTTCATCGGTAATCTGCTGATGCAGCGCGTCGCTTTCTAGCTCCCTGGTCGGCTGATCCCTCTCGTCGGCGGAGATGTCCCAGTTATGGAAAGCAGCGAGTCGGCGAAATGCTGCTGTGTTGGCTGCCGAAGCGATGCGAAGTTTCACCGTATTCCGCGCTTGACGCATGCTTGCGTCGTCAATTCCGCTGGCAATCATCACCGGGACGGCCAGCGCGAAGTTGTTTTCAGCGCGCCCGGCCGCCCGCAATCCCGTGGCAACAGACGGCTTTAGCACACTTCCAAGATAGTCCGCGCTGTGAATCGCGCAGGCGTGCAAACCCTGGCAGAGCGCGCCGGCCAGCTCAGCGACTGACGCGTCCATGCCGGCTAGATAAATCGGGATATCGGGATGGTCGATCGGGCCCGGGTTGAAGAAGGGCGCCATCAGCCGAAAGGTGTAGTATTGGCCGCGGTAGCGCAGGCGCTCGTCCGTTTGGAAAGTGTGCCAGATGGCGCGCAGGCTTTCGATGTATTCGCGCATACGACCGGCGCTCTTGCCGTGCTCGCCTGCTGAATCAACCGGGGCATTCAACCCCAGGCAGAAGCGTCCGCTTGCCTGTCGCGCCAGATCCCAGGCGATTTGCGCGCTGACCATGGGACTGCGCGGGAAAGCAGCCGCCCGATACGCGCCCAGCTGAATCGCGCTGGTCTCCGTGGCCGCGATAGTCAGCGAGAAGAAGGGGTTGCGCGCTTGTTCCGCCACCCATGCCGCGGCGAATCCCAGGCGCTCGGCCAACAGGATGAGGTCTGCGTCGGCGCGCATTCGATTGGAGGGAAAGATGCGGACATCAAGTTTCATGATTCTCGTTCCGATGATTTGCGTCACAGAATCAAGCCGGCGCCCTGCGTTCTGAACCAGTTGCGCCAGTGACGATAGTCGGGAAAGCAGTGCTCGACCAGCGCCCAGAATGCCGGGCTGTGGTTCAAGACCCGCAAATGGCACAACTCATGCGTGATTACGTAGTCAATGGCGGGCTCGGGCGCCATCATCAGGCGCAGATTTAGATTGATATTGCCCTTTGACGAACAACTGCCCCAGCGCGTCTTCTGGTTCTTGACGCGGACTCGCGCGAAAACGAAGCCGTGTTCCGCCGCCAATTCGCTCACCCGCGCCGGCAGATAGTCGACTGCCAAAGTGCGGTAATAGGCTTCAATGGCTTGTCGACGCGAGGCGACATCGGAGGCCTCAGGGTTGTCGGGCAGCGAAACTACCAGGGAGGAACCGCTAATCTTAACCTTGGCGCGCCGAAGCTCTGGATTTGTTCGCAGCTCGAGCGTATAGGGTCGGCCAAGAACGAAGAAGACGTCGCCATTTTCATATGACCTGGACGGCAGTCTCTTTGCGGCGTCGCGGAATCGTTCGCGAGTCGAAAGCACCCAGGCCGATTTCTCCCTGAGCACTTCTTCCGGCGCCGGGCTGCTGATCCCCAGCGGGTAGACGACCTCCAGGCCGTCGCGCTGGCTGAATCGGACGCTGATACGCTTGGACCGTTTGCTCACGCGTACGCTGTAAGCAACGGTAGCCTTGCCCAAATCTACAGTCGGCATCAGCGACCCATCGCCTTGGCCGCGTGCTGCCAGATCAGTTGCTTGCTGCCGTCCGAAGGCTCAAAAGGGAAGTAGAAACCGGCGCGATCGAGCAAGCCGTCATAGCGTTCGCGCAGCTTGTAGGGCAGCTCGTCCGGCGGCGCGATAACTGCGAATTGCTCAAGCATGTCATCGCTGATGAGCTTGTGCATTTCCCCCCAGCGGGCGCGCCGCAGCAATGTGTTTAGCTGCGGAACCAGGTCTTGCCAGCCATGCAGCTCCAGCACGGGCTGATAGCTCGGCGTACTGGCATAAAAGGCGATTTGCGACTTGGTCAGCATCTTGCTTTCTTCGACCGCCGCATCGTCTGCGCCCGTCACGACAAACACCGCGCAAGAGAGCGACAGCGGCCGCCGGACCGAGCCGCGCTCGCGACCCGCCGCAAAAGCCGGCATCAACACCTGGCGCAGATAACGCGGCGTGTGGAAGGAGTGTACATGAAACCCGTCGCAGAGCTCGCCAGCCAGCCGCGCCAGACCGATGTTTACCCCGGCGATGTAGATGGGAATGCCCCCGTAGGGCATCGGCCGGGGCCCGCCCGCCGACAGCGAGAAGTTGTAGTATTCGCCGCGGAAGCTGGATTCGTCGCCGGATTGGAAGCTCCGCCATATAGCGCGCAACGCGCCAATGTATTCGCGCAGTTGTGGAATCGGTTTGCCCCAGGTCGCGCTGAATCGCTTGGTGATATGGGGCTTGATCTGTGTGCCCAGGCCCAGGATGAAGCGCCCGCCGGATTGCTCCGCCAGGTCCCAGGCTGTCTGCGCCATCAGCAGCGGACTGCGCGGAAAGGCGACGGCGATAGCTGTGCCGAGCGAGATTCGTTCGCTGGCTAGCGCAGCGTGCGCCAGCGGCAGGAAGGGGTTATGCGCCGCTTCCGCCACCCAAAGTCCGTCAAAGCCGTAGTCTTCCACGGTCTTCGCCAGGGTGCTGGCGGCGTTTAAGTCCTTCGCGAACACGGTTACATCAAATTTCATCAATTGGTCCTGGGCTGCCGAGGCTGATATGGTCCGAATTCCAAGCTTACGTCAGCACAACTATAATAGCAGCAGCGGGTTATGGATGATACAATCGTTGACGCTAAGTTTGTAAAATCCGGTAAGCTCTTGCCAGGCCGCCGGACCGTCGGAGCAGAGAACCGAATGACCGCTAGAAGCACTCGGTCTATCAATATAGGATTGCGCAATATCGTTGCGACAATCCTCATTGGCCTTGGCTTGGTCTTTGTGTGGCAGATCCGCGGCACTCTGATGCTGACTTTCGCCGCGGTGATTCTGGTAATCCTCTTCACCATGCCGGTGCGACTGTTGATGAATCGATTCGGCATCCATCGAGTCGTCGCCATTGTCTTCAGCGTCATCAGCTTCTTCATCATTCTGGGATTGCTCGGCGTACCCATACTGCGGACGATTGGCGACCAATATGAGCCGCTCAGAACGGCGGTGGAAGGCGGCTTGGAAGAGGTGCGCCAATCCTTGACGCGGGAAGCGCTTCTGGAGCAAGATTCCATCCTAAAAGACGTATTTCCCATTATCGATGACCTCCTCGCCGGTGGCGAAAATGCCCAGCCATCTGATGACCTGATCGGACAGGCGGTGTCACAAGTTTCGGATGCCGTCGGGCGGCTTGGCGGCTCGGTTTTGCCTGTCGTCGGCGGTGTGGCCAATACAATTCTGAGCGTCCTCATCATTTTCTTTTTGAGCATGTATCTGCTGGCCGAACCTGAGCTATACGTCAAGGGCATCATCAAGCTGACACCGATTTGGTATCGCGATCGCATGTTGAGCATCTTGCGACGACTCGACAGTACCTTGCGCGCCTGGCTCAGCGTTACCGCGGTTTCAATGGTGGTGGTAGCTATCTTGACGGGCTTGGGGCTACGCCTGGTGGGCATCCAGGAGGAAGCCTTCGCCTTGGGTGTGCTGGCGGGTATTCTGTCTTTCATCCCGAACTTTGGGCCCGTTGTCGCACTAGTGCCTTCGGTGGCGGTGGCAATCTTGGACGCGCCTCATAACGTGATTTGGGTTGTCGTCATCATCTATGGCGTCTCGTTCTTTCAGAGTCAGGTGATTAGCCCGGTGCTGGCCAGCGAGCGAATGAATATGCCCGCTATCCTGATTCTGCTTGGTCAGATTATCTTCGGCTTCTTCTTCGGATTCCTGGGGCTGATGTTGGCGGTGCCGCTCAGCGCCTGCGTAGCCGTTCTTGTAGATGAGATGTACGTCAAAGATGTCCTGGCTGATCGGCGGAAGGTGGATGCTGAAGAGGAGGAGCCAG
>JAGWBC010000014.1:0-20093 GCA_021296115.1 Anaerolineae bacterium
CAAAAGCATCGCCATAATAGTCGATATGGCTCCCGTCATAGCCAAAATCCCACTCGAGCGCCCTATGGTCATAGTATTCTTTTACAAAGGCAATCCTAGCGAAAGTCAGCACAAATATCAGCGCGCAGGTGACACGCGCAGCAACGCGAACAGCGCGGTTTCCACTGTTTAGAAGTATCTTTAACGCCAAAAACCCCGATATCGCCAGCATGATTGCCAAGCAGAACACCAACTTATACTGATTATCATCTGGCAGCGCGACCAACACGGCGGGCAGAATCGCTACTATACTGCCAATTTGAATCAAACATTCCTCCGGCGAATTCCGCTTCAGAAGAAACATACTCTGCAATGCGAAGAGGGGCAGATATAGCAATGTGGCCGCTACAATCATAGAGATACCGAAATCAAGGTCCTGGCTGAACGAAATGCTGGAAGAGCCGTTCCCAGCCATTTGGACGACGTAGCGCAGCAGCAGAAGCGACAGCACGGCGCTAAGCGAGAGCCACGCCAGAAGGTACTTGTCGCCGACCTTGGAGGCGCCATAAGTCCAAAAAATGCCCAAGCGCAGCCTGCCGCAACTGTCGCCGAATCCAACGAGCAATCCCGTAATGAGAAGTCCAAATGGAATAACGATCAGCAGAAACAAGGCAACTACTGGCTGAAACGCTAGCGCTACAAGCCAAGCTGACGTAGTCAGCGCCAAGGCAAGTCGGTTCATATTGCCCTTTGCAATGGCCATGGCGGCATGCAGACCAACGATAAAGCAAGTCATCGCAAGCGTCATACTTGTAAAGTTCATGACTTTGCCCATTGTGCTGTGCAAGCGGCCTTCAGCGCCGTCAAGCAACATGATATGCAAAGAATGCGCCTGAAGGCTGCCGTCAAGGAAGCGCTCCACCAAGCTTAGCACGCCTGTTGCATTTACCGCGCAATAGACGGCAACTGTCACCAGCCCGAGCATCAGCGAACGTTTCGCCGCGATTCCCAGTCCCTCAATGATCTGAGCCAGCCATAGCAAGCCGCTAAGTATAGCCACGATATTTACTACCGAGGCAACCAACGGCGGCGCGGCGCCGGTAATCTCCACCAAAGCAGCCAGGAAGGCATGATAAAGCCAGTAGTAAGTGGCAGGTTGACCTGCAAAAAATATGTTGTCGACCGGCGTAGGCCGATAGAGGATATTATGGATATACCCAACATGAAGATCGCCGTGGTGGATGATCTGAATCCCCGGTTGATCAAGTTCTGCGAAGAACAGGGGAGCAAATATCAGCAAAGGTATAAAGGGAAGGATCGTCCGCCAATCCAGCGAACCGGCAGAGGCGATTCTTGCTGACCATCGCTGTCTCGCGCGGTACGACAATAACGGAATCGGCGCCAAGACACTCCCGCACAGTAAGAGCACCCAAATGTAAATATCTACCGGCATCAAAAGTGTGAGCAAATAACCCACACTTACAAACAGCGCCAGCGCTATCACCAAGAGCGGATTCAATACGTCGACTACAACAGTCGCCAGCAGTACAAATGCGTGGTTGAGGAGGCGATTTTTCATCATAATTGCAAACGTAGCCGCCGGCGGAAAGCCTCCCTTGCGCCAACGCCGGGCGAACAGCCATACAAGTTCAACAGCATTGTCACAAGCTCGGGGATTATGCTGACTGTTGTTGGCCTCCAGACTTGAGCAGAAGAACTGGAGAGCTCAAAGCAATGACCGCTTGTATGTGCCGGCTAGCCCAACAGGCCGCCCAGACCGGGAATATCGCCAAGACCACCGGTGATTTGTTCCATCCGTTCAGCCGCCATTGCCTGGCTCTGCTCGATCGCCTGGTTAACCGCCGCGACCAAGAGGTCCTGCAAGTCGGTCAGCCACTCTTCGTCATCCATATCAATGACAGCGGCGTCTATTTCGACGGATTGCACGCGCTGATGACCGCTTATGACGATCTTGATGGCGCCGCCACCAACCGAGACCTCCGTCGTTTCATGCTCTAAATTCTCCTGCGCCTCGGCCATATCTTGCTGCATCTTCTGCAGCATTGCCATTGGATTGGCGCCTCCCGGTAATCCGCTGGAGCCGCGTCTGCTGCCGCGTCGCTTGCTCATTGCTGGTCTCCTCTGAAGTCACGAGTCTGTCGCCTAATTATACTAAGGGTAAGCAATTGCATTCAACGATTCCGTTGATACTCTTGGCCGCTATTCATCAACAATACCGCCAAGCGCCTTGCCGGCGGCGATCAAGGGATCGTCAGCCGCGGGCGTCTCGGCTTGCTCCGTCTCGGCGGCTGCCATCACGCCATCCACCACGCGAACTTTGACACGCAGCTTGACGCCGTGCAAGTCGTGTATCGCCTGCTCTATCACACGGGCGCGCTTCGGCTCTTCTATCATGGAGACGAAGACCTGGTTCTCGACGCCCAATATGAGCCGATTGCCTTCAATCGCGCGGACATGCGCATTCTCCAGCAGCGGCGGTATGTTGCGGTTGTAACGATGCACCTGCGTCAGTATCTCGATCCAGCCCGCTTGAATCTTGGCCACGGGATAAACCGGCGCCTCGCCAGGTCCGCTCGCCGCGACCCGTTCGTAGCCCTCCGCGCCTCGGGGTGGATCCGCCGCACCCTCCTCTGCGCCTTCCGGCGCCGACGCCTGCTGCGAACGCGGACGCGGCCTGTGAGACGCTGCCGGCTGCGGGCCGGACGCCTGCATTGGCGGCGAATCATCTTCCTGGACTATCTCGATCAGCGCCAGCTCAAGCGCAAGCTGCGGCTGCAAGCCCCCCGTGTATTGGTTGGCCGCTGCATTAAAGGCGCGGATAGCCTTCAGCAAGCGAGCGCGGCCAAAACGCTGCGCCAGCTCCGTGTAAAGTTCGCGCTCTTCCTGCGCTGCTTCGATCAACTCGGCGGAAGCGGTCTGCGCCAGCATCACATTGCGCAGAAAGTTGACAATCTGCTGCCCGAACTGGCGCGGATCGCTGCCACTGTCGATGGCCGAGTTGATGACGTGGATGCCGCGCCCGACGTCTTCCTCAGCCAGCGCATCGATCAAGTCGCGCACTTGCAGTGAATTGGCCGTTCCGAGCAGGTTCTGCGCGAGTTCAAGGCTAATAGTTTCGCCGGGATCAGTCACGATTTGATCGAGCAGGCTGATGCTGTCGCGGACGCTGCCGGTGCCCTGCCGCGCGATCAATTCCAGCGCCGCCGGCTCAATCGCGAGTCCTTCGTTTTCGGCGATGGTAGCCAGACGCTCGGTCAATTCGTTAAGGGAAACGCGGCGGAATTCAAATTGCAGGCAGCGGCTCTTGATGGTCGCCGGCACCTTGTCGATCTCCGTCGTGGCCAGCACAAAAATCGCGTGATCCGGCGGTTCCTCCAGCGTCTTCAGCAGCGCGTCAAAAGCGTTGCCGCTGAAGCGATGCACCTCGTCGATGATATAGACTTTGTAGGCGCCTTCGCCCGGGGCAAAGGCGATTTTGTCGCGAAGCTCGCGCACGTCATCCACGCCGGTGTGCGAGGCGGCGTCGATTTCTATCAGGTCCAGAAAGCGCGCCTCGTTGATGGCGACGCAATTGGCGCAGGCATTGCAGGGCCGGCGGGCCGGGTCTTCATGCGTACAGTTGACCGCTTTGGCCAGCAAGCGCGCAGTGGTCGTCTTGCCCGTGCCGCGCGGCCCGCTGAACAGATAGGCATGGCGAACGCGCCCGCGAATCAAGGAATTACGCAGGGTGCGAGTGATATGCTGCTGCCCGACCACATCGTCGTAAGACAGCGGACGCCACTTCAAATAGAGAGCTTGCTCGGGCAAAGGCGATCCTCCGGGGTTCTGCCGTGAGTCTAGCACTTGCGCGCAGGGCAATCAAGCGGCTGCTATCACCGAAACGGACTAGCTTAGCGGTAAGAACGGTCGCCCTGCGAACATCAGTATTACAGGTGGCGGAAGTCTGCCGCCAACTGAAAATGATGACTGTCAACTGGAGTTGCCGGGGAGCATAAGATGGTATTGCAAAGAGAGGACTTTGTATCGGTGGCGCGCATGGAAGACTTGCAGGGCAAGGGCTGCATCACCGTACATCCCAACGGGAAAACGCTGGCGCTCTTTCTTTATGGCGAACGCGTTTACGCCCTCGACAATCGCTGCCCGCACATGGGCTTCCCGCTCGACAAAGGCTCGGTAGAAGAAGGCATTCTAAGCTGCCATTGGCATCACGCGCGCTTCGACCTGGCGAGCGGCGGCGCCTTTGATCTCTGGGCGGACGACATCGACAGCTACCCGGTGGAAGTGCGAGAGGGCGAGATTTATGTCGACATGCGCCCGCGCGCCAATACTTTCGAGCACCAATCCAATCGACTTCGCGACGGCCTGCAGCACAACCTCAGCCTGGTGGTCGCCAAAGCGGTAATCAATATGCTTAGCCAAGGCGTATCGCCGGTCGAGCCCTTCCGCATCGGGCTGGAGTTCGGCACACAGTATCGCGGCATGGATTGGGGGCGCGGCTTGACGACCCACGGCTGCACCATGAATCTGGTTCCCTGGCTGGACGAAGTGGATCGACCGCTGGCGCTCTTCCACGGTTTAGCCGATGTCGCCAGCGATACCGCCGGCATGTCTCCCCGCTTTAATCCGCGGGCGCTGCCCAACGACGAGACCGACATTCCCACGCTGAAGTCCTGGTTCCGGCAATTCGTCGAAGTGCGCGACGCGCAAGCCGGCGAACGGGCCATCGTCTCGGCATTGCGGGCCGGCGCCGATGACAAGCAGATTGCCGATATGCTCTTCACAGCCGCGACCGACCACCGTTATCTCGCGGCCGGGCACACGCTGGACTTCATCAACAAAGCGCTGGAATCGGTGGATTTGACCGGTTGGGATAACGCCGAGCTGGCCTTCACCAGCGTCGTGCCGAATCTTACCGAAGCCCGCCGCATGGAAGAGTCCAACGCCTGGCGCAAGCCCATCGACCTGATTCCAGTCCTTGAAACGGCCTTCGCTGAACTGGGAGAGGCGCTGACCGCCGGCGCCGCGCGCGATGCCCAGGTTGACGTGGAGGCGATGACAGCTGTTCTTCTAAGCGATGACCCGCAAGCCATTGTCGACCTGCTGCTGGACGCCTTGCGCAATGGCGTTTGTCCCGTGAAACTCGCGGGCATCGTGGCTTACGCGGCCGCGCGCCGCATCGCGCACTTCCACACCAGCAACGAATTTGGCGATTGGGACACTGCTCTGCACACCTTTACTTTCGCCAACGCCGTACACCAGGGCTTGCAGCGGGTCGAGTCAATCGGCTTGATTCGCGGCGTTTTCGACGCGGCCATGAGCATCTACCTGGACCGCTTCCTGAACTTGCCCTCGGTCAAGCTGCCGCAGCCGGCGCCGGTATCCGATCCCGATGACCTGCTCGACGACTTTGAGGACATGCTCAATTTGCAGCAGCAGGTAAATCCGGCCGGCAGCCTGGTGGCGCAATTCCTGGTCAGCGGCGGCTCGCCCCAAAAGCTGATGGCGAAAATGGGGCATTTGCTGCTGCGCGAGGACCGCGACTTCCACACCATCCAGTGCGTCGAAGCCGCTTTTAATCAGTACCGCTTGATCAAGCCGGAATCCGAAGAGCGAGCGAACCACGTCTTAATCGCGGCTGCCCGCTATCTGGCGGCTCACGCGCCGACCATGCGCTCGCAGCTGCAGACCTTTAGCATCGCCCGGCGGCTGTCGCAGGGCGAGAATCTGTTCGAGGAATAAGCCGGCGCTTCAGCGGTTGTAGACGATGTAGGTATCGCGCAGCTCTTCGCGCAATTCGAGATAGTGTTTGTAGCGCCAGTTGGCGACATGGCCCCGCTCAACCGCGCGCTGCACCGCGCACGCGGGCTCGTCCGTATGTGTGCAATTGCTGAATTTGCAGTCCAGCACGTAGGGCTCAATATCCACGAAATAAGCGTCCAATTCGTCCGGCTCAATGTCCCAGACGGCGAGCGAACGAATGCCCGGCGTATCTGCGATGTATCCGCCGCAGTCAAGCCGCACCAGGGCGCTGTCGCGCGTGGTATGCACGCCTTCTTCTGATTGCCGCCCGACATCTTTCACCTGGCGCCCCAAACCGGGCTGCATGCGATTCAAGAGACTGGTCTTGCCTACGCCGGAGGGACCGGTGAAGACGGAGATGCCACCGAGCAAACGCGACTTCAAATTGGCAATGCCATCGCCACGCAAGGCGCTGGTCCGAATTATTGGGTATCCCATGCCTTCATAAGCAGGCAAGATTTCGTCCAGCTCAGCCGCGAACGCCAAATCGATCTTGTTCAGCACGATGATCAATTCCGCGATATTTGACCGCTCGCCCGCCACCAGCAGACGGTCGAGGATTTTCAAATCCGGCGCTGGCTGCGAGGCCGAGAATACAAAAAGCGCCCGATCGGCATTAGCGATGACGACTTGTTCGCGCTCGGCTTGCCCGGCGCCCCGCTTGCCGGTCGTGCGGACGGCGCGCGACAAAACGCTCTTGCGCGGCGCCAACTCTTCAACGACGCCCATCAATACATCGGCGCCGTCTTCGCTCCGCAGGCTGATGACCGCGCGATCGCCGATAGCGGCAATATCAGAGGTCTTGGCTACTTCCATCAGCCGGCCGCGCAGTTGACACCTGTAGGTGGCGCTGTCTTCGGCTTCGACCCAGTAGAAGCCGCTCTGCTCCTTGACAATCAATCCCGACAGTTGTTCGGTCAAATAGTCCTCCCCGTAATCCCTCGCTACGATTATAGCGGGTGATGGCGCAAGAACTCTACTTGTTGAAGAATCGCCAGCGAATCGCGCTCGCCCGCCGCAAAGATCTTCATGGGCGATAATGGGCATTTAGAGTACACTGCAATCATGACTCGAGACGACAAGGATATCCACGTGGACAATCAATCAGACAGCGCCAAAGGCCAGACGCAAATTCGCGAGACCTCTACCCCGCGCAAATTGTTGAGCTACGTAGTCGTCGCGGTAGCCTGTTACTTGCTGGGGCTGGTCATCGGCAGCGGGTCGCTGAATCCAGCGGAAGAGGCGGCTGCCGTCACGGTAGACGAGGCGCAGTTGCGCGCTGTCATCCTCAGCGTGCTGGAAGAGCGCGATCTGGCTGCTGCGGAAGACGCGGAGCCAGACCGATTCGCCTTGGTCGACGACGACCCCTATCTTGGCGATGAAGACGCGCCGGTGGTCATCGTCGAATTCAGCGACTTCTTCTGCTCCTACTGCAAGCGGCATTTCGACCTGACCTTCGCGCCGCTGCTGGAAAACTACGGCGAGTACATCCGCTACGTTTATCGGGATTTCGCGCGCCTGACGCCCGAATCCGCGCCGGCGGCGGAAGCGGCGCAATGCGCCTTCGAGCAAGGCAAATTCTGGGAATTCCGCGCCGATTTCTTCTCCAACCAAGAAGCGCTGGGGCGGGAGTTCTACCTCACGACCGCGTCCAAACATGAGCTGGACATCGAGGCGTATACCGCCTGCCTCGATGAACGCCGCTACCTCGACGAAGTCGAAATCGACGGCTTGGACGGCCAATTGGCGGGCGTGCGCGGAACGCCGGGTTTCTTCATCAACGGACAAATCTTGAGCGGCGCACAGCCCTACAACATCTTCGAGCGGATGACGCAGCGCGAGCTCGACATGGCTGGCATCGACTACAGCGCCAGCGGATAATCCGCAGACTTAATGGCGCCTCGAACTTGAATAGGTCCCGCTGCCAGGCAGGATCTTTGCTATTGATGCGGAAGTCTCGGCTATACTAAAGCAATGTTTCCAACGACAAATGGCTAAACGCAGGCGAGCGCAAAAAAAACAAGGGCGGGCTCATCGGAGCGCCGATCGCGGCCGACAGGTTGAGTTGGCTATCAACGATATGGCGCAGGGCGGCCGCGGCCTGGCCAAACTTGACGGCAGACCCGTATTCGTGCCATATACAATTCCAGGCGAGTCGGTGGCGGCCGAGATCACCGGTCGGCGTGGTTCAGCGCTGTTCGCGCGCGGAGTAAATCTGCGCGCCGCCTCGGCCGACCGCGTCGCGCCCCGCTGTTCGCATTTTGGGCCGGGGCGCTGCTGGGAGTGCCAATGGCAGCATATCGATTACCCGGCGCAGCTTCTGCTTAAACAAGACGTCCTGGCTGATCAGCTGTCGCGCCAGGGCAAGCTGCCGGATGCGCTCATCCACGCCGTTATGCGGCCGGTCCTGCGCGCGCCGGAACCCTGGGCCTACAACCACACGCTTCGTCTATCGCGCAACCAGCATGGCGGCTGGGGCTTGCGACGCGACGGCGGCGGCTTTGAGGCGATTGAGGAATGCCTCATCACCCATCCCGATCTGCTGGATCTGCTGGCGCAACTGGATCTGGATTATCCGCCGGCGCGCCGGATGGCCCTGCGGCGCGGCAGCGACGGCCGCTTGATGCTGATATTTGATGTCAGCGCCGAAGAAGCGCCCGATCTGCAAACCGACCTGCCCCTGAGCGTCAATCTGATCTTGCCCGATCGCGAGCCGATCAACCTGATTGGCGACGCATTCAGCCATTACTCCATCGCCGGCCATGACTTCCGCGTCACCGCCGGTTCCTCAATTCGCAGCAATATCGCCGGCGTTGAACTGCTGGTCGCCCAAGTGATAAAGGCGCTGCAATTGCGTGACGGCGAGCGAGCGCTCGACCTCTACGCGGGCGTGGGCATCTTCAGCGCCTTCCTGGCGCGGCGAGCGGCTTTGGTCACACTGGTCGAGAGTTATCCGCCCGCGGTCAGCGACGCCGATGCCAACTTACAGGGCAGGGGCAATGTCGATGTCATCGAAGGTCAAGTCGAGGCCGTCCTGGCCGACATGACCGACGCAGGCGCGCGCTACGATGTAGCTGTCGCGGATCCGCCCAGCGCGGGCCTGGGCCAGGCGGTGATCCAACACCTGACCAAGCTGGGTATCGAGCGGCTGGTCTACGTCAGCGGCGACCCGGCTTCCCTGGCGCGCGACAGCCGAAAACTGCTTGACGCCGGCTACCAACTGCGCAGCGTGCAGCCCATCGACTTGGCGCCGCAAACCTATTACATCAGCGCCCTGGCCACATTCGAGCGCTAGCCAATCAACGACTTCAAGGCAGCCAGCAGCCGCGCCAGCTCCTCGGCGCTGTTGTAGGCCTGCACCGAGATGCGAATCCCGCACTGACCGGCAAATTCGCCAAGCGGCACTTCAATGCGATGTGCTTCGTAGAGCCGTTGTTGGACGGCGCCGGCATCGCAATCCGGCAGCGGGATCGTCACCATCTGGGCGAACTGATCCTGAGACAGCGGCTGCAAGCCATAATGGTCGCAGAGTTCATGCTGCGCCCGGGCCGCCAATTCATGGCACTCCGCCCGCACACGATCCCATTCGCGCGCGCGCTGATACTCAATGGCGGCGGGCACGGTCAAGAAAGGCGCGATATCGCGCGTTCCGCTCCATTCATTGCGCTCCACAAAGTCGCTGCCTGGGTACCAGCCATGCGATACCGTCAGCGGGTCGATCAAGTCATGGCGCTCCGGGCGGACGTGTAGAAAGGCCGAGCCCTTGGGCGCGCAGAGCCATTTGTGAAAGTTGCCGCTGTACATATCAGCGCCGATCGCGGCCAGGTCGAGCGGCAGCTGGCCCGGCGCGTGGGCGCCGTCGATGATGGTCAGAATGCCTGCTTCGCGCGCCCGCCGGCAGATCAGCTCGACCGGGAAAATCAGCGAAGTCGGCGAGGTGATATGGCTAATGACGATGGCTTTGGTCTTGGCCGATGCCTGCGCGAAGAAGGCCTCAGCGAAAGCATGGTCAGACTCGTAGGGCAGGCGAACCCGATGGCGTCTGATGCCGGCGCCGGTCTTGGAGCTGACAAATTCCAGCAGCCGGTCCACCGCGCCATACTCGTGATCGCTCGTCAGGATTTCATCGCCCCGTCGCAGTTGCAGCGAGCGCAAGGCGATGTTCAGCCCGGTGGTGGCATTGGCGACGAAGACAACCTGCCCGGCCGGCACGTTGAAATAGTCGGCGATCTGCGCGCGCGCGCTCGCCATCAACTCTTGCCGGCGTCGCAGCAAGAACTCGACCGGCTGCCGTTCCAGCTCCAGCTGCCAGGCTTGATAGCGCTGGAAGACCGGCCGCGGGCAAGCGCCAAAGGAGCCGTGATTAAAGAAGATGATGTCATCGCGGATGAGGAAGTCGGCTCTGCTTGGCATAGGGCTGTCGCGCTAGGCTGTGGCGGGCAATTGCGCGGAATTCTAACGCAATTGCAGACCGACCCCTAGAGCATTCTCATGCTCGGCGCTGGTCAATCCTGGAAGCTTCGACCGCTATAGTTGAAAGCGAGCGATGCGGTCGAGGCCGGCATAGTCCTTCAAGACACAGCAGTCCGCACCCAAAAGATCGAGGATGAGCCGCGAGACGGCCGCGCCTTGATCCGCGCCAATCTCCAGCAGGACGTAGGCGCCGGCACGACATACGCGAGGCGCCTGCTGCAGCAACGTCCGGATATAGGCCAAGCCGTCCGGCCCGCCATCGAGAGCTTGTCGCGGTTCCCACTGGCTCACCGGCAGCGTATCCAACTCGTCGCTGGCGATATAGGGCAGATTCGCCATCAGCAATTCGACTTTGATGCCGCGCTCGGTGAGCGGCTGCGCCAGATGGCCGCGGAAGAAGCTGACTCGCGCGCAATGCTCTCGAGCGTTGTCTCGGGCAACTTCAAGGGCGTCCGCGCTGATATCCGTGGCGTAGACGGTACACTGCGGGCGATGCCGCGCAAAGGTTACGGCGAGCGCGCCGCTGCCCGTGCCGATATCCGCTACCGTAGCGTCGGGCGAATCGGCCGTCAGCTGCAGCGCTTCTTCCAGCAGCAATTCAGTCTCCGGGCGCGGCACGAGTACGCTGGGCGTCACCTTCAGCTCCAGGTCGTAGAAGCCCTGCGCGCCCAGGATGTAGGCCATCGGCTCTCCGGAGGCGCGGCGCTGCAATAGAGACTGAAACTGCATCGACGTTTGGAAATCCAGTGAGGCTTCAGGGTGAGCGAAAAGAAAGGCGCGTTCGCATCCCAGGACATGCGCCAGCAGCACCTGCGCATCCAGATCCGCAGTCCCGGACGCAACCAGCGCAGCGCGCGCCTTCTGCAGCGCTGCCTCTACCGTCGTCTCCTCGCGCTTAGCCGCCTGATGCAAAGTCGCCATGATTACCCGCCGCCGGCCGCCAGCTCTTCCGCTTGCTGCTGCGTCGCCAGCTGATCGATAAAGACATCCAAATCGCCGTCCATCACACCCGGCAAATTGAAGTTGCTGTAGCCGATGCGGTGATCGGTGACCCGCCCCTGCGGATAATTGTAGGTGCGGATTTTCTCGCTGCGATCGCCACTGCCGACTTGCCCGCGGCGTTCGGCTTCCCGCTCCGAGCGCTGCCGCTCCACTTCAGCTTCGTAGAGCCGCGCGATCAGCACTTGTTTCGCGCGCAGCTTATTTTGTAGCTGGCTGCGCTCATCTTGCATCTCAACGACCACGCCGGTCGGCCTGTGAATCAAGCGCACGGCGGAGTCTGTGGTATTGACGGATTGCCCGCCGGCGCCGCGGGCGCGGAAAACTTGCGTCTCGACATCGCTCATGTTGAGCTTGACGTCAACCTCGTCCATTTCCGCCAGCACAGCCACAGTCGCCGTGCTGGTATGGATGCGTCCCTGGCTTTCGGTGGTCGGCACGCGCTGCACGCGATGCACGCCGCTCTCGTATTTCAGCCGGCTGAAGGCGCCATCGCCCATGATCTTGAAGGTTATGTTCTTAAATACGCCATTGCCCTGCTCGTTGATATCGAGCAGCTCCACTTTCCAGCGGTTGGACTCGGCGTAGCGCGTATACAGGCGCATCAGATCGCCCGCAAAAATGCCTGCTTCGTCGCCGCCGGCGCCGGCGCGGATTTCAACAATGACATTCTTGCTGTCGCGCGGGTCCGTGGGCAGCAGCATCACCCTAAGTTCTTCGAATAACTCCGAGCTGCTCGTTTCCAGTTCGGCCACTTCTTCCTGCGCCATTTCGCGCATTTCCGCGTCATCCGCGGAATGCAGCAATTCTCGGGCGCCGGCCAGGTCCTGCGACTGCTTCTGATACTGACGATAAACATCAACGATCGTTTTTAAGCTCGAGCGCTCTTTCGCCAACTCAGCCACTCTTGCGTAATCGGTGGCGATGGATGGATCAGCCATCAGCGACTCGATTTCGTCGTAGCGGCTTTCAACTTCGGCCAGTTTTCCCAGCATAAGACGGTCTCAATTCGTTGACATGTCGCTTAGGTTGACAATGAGGAGGATCAGCCGCATATCAGCGCGGCAGCCGGCAGATTCTGTGCAAGCCTCGGCAAGCTTGTTAGAATTCGTCCAGTCGCAGGCAGCCGCGGGAGAGTGTCTTCGTAAACATACCCTGCATTATACAGGCTGATCGCTAGCTGCACAGTCGCAGGTAAAGACCGACGACCACATGTCTGCTGCTTTGGCAACTGATCGGAGTTGACCGATGCCCATCCTTCGTACACCAGACGAGCGTTTTGAGAATCTGCCGGATTTTGACTTTGCGCCGCGTTATGTCCAGATCGGCGATACGCGCCTGCACTACCTGGATGAAGGCGCGGGCGCGGAAACCGTCCTCTGTTTACATGGCGAGCCAACCTGGTGCTACCTGTACCGCCACATGATCCCGCCCTTGGCGCAGCGCTACCGGGTAATCGCGCCGGATATGGTCGGCTTTGGCAGATCCGACAAGTATTCGGAGCTGGAAGATTACAGCTTCCATATGCATTACGACAAGCTGCTGGCGCTGATAGAAGCGCTGAATCTGGGCAATCTCACGCTGGTCTGCCAGGACTGGGGCGGCCTGCTGGGTTTGACCATCGCGGCGGATCACAGCGACCGCTTCGCGCGGCTGGTCGTTCTTAATACTTTCCTGCCCACCGGCGAAGACAAAATCAGCGACGCCTTCCTGCAATGGCGGGCATTCAGCCAAAAGGTCGGCACGCGCATGCAGGTCGGGCGGCTGATCGCGCAGACCATCACACATTACGAGCTGCCGGAGGACGTCATCGCCGCCTACGATGCGCCCTACCCCGACGACAGCTACAAAGCTGGCGCTGCGACTTTCCCGTCGCTAGTGCCGATCACGCCTGATATGCCCGGCGCCGCGGAGATGAAAGCGGCAAGGCGCAAATTGTCGCAGTGGTCCAAGCCGGCGCAAGTCATGTTCAGCGATGGCGACCCCATCCTGGGTGGCGCCGCCAAGTTTTTCCGCCGCCTATTCCCGACCACAGCCGACCAGCCTGAGATCACGATCCGCGGCGCCGGGCACTTCTTGCAAGAAGAAAAGGGCGCCGAGATCGCTGCCGAAGTCATCGCCTTTATCGAGCGTACGCCAAGGTAAATGTCTATGTCAGCGGCCAATCACAAACGCAATCCGGGTATTCCGCTGGATCTGGGCTGGGTACGCGCGACCACCGTCAACTTGAGCGCGACGCAGCGCCGTACGCAGACCCTGGGCTCACGCCGCAGCGTCAAAAAAGACTGGCAAGCGGCCTGGCTGCTGCGGGCCATTACCATGATCGACCTGACCACCCTGGCCGGCGACGATACGCCGGGCAAAGTGACGCGTATGTGCGCCAAGGCGCGCCAGCCGCTGCGTCAAGATATCATCGACGACCTCGACATTGGCGGCATTGGTCTGACAGTCGGCGCTGTCTGCGTCTACCATCAGCGGGTCCAGAATGCCTTGGCGGCGCTGCGCGGCAGCAGCATCCCGGTAGCCGCGGTCTCCACCGGATTCCCCGCCGGGCTCAGCCCCTTTGCGCAGCGTATTGAAGAAATTCACCAGTCGGTTGAGGCGGGCGCCCAGGAAATCGACATCGTAATTTCGCGTGAGCACGTCCTGCGCGGAAACTGGCGCGCGCTCTACGACGAAGTCTGCGAAATGCGCCGCGCTGGCGGGGACGCCCATATCAAGACCATTCTGGCGACCGGCGAGCTGGGCACGCTCTGGAACGTGGCCAAAGCCAGCAAGGTTTGCATGATGGCCGGCGCCGACTTCATCAAGACGAGCACCGGCAAAGAACCGGTGAACGCTACGCTGGATGTCGGCCTGACCATGGTGCGAGAGATCCGCGCTTATGAAGCGCTGACCGGCTACCGCATCGGTTTCAAACCGGCCGGCGGCATCCGCAGCGCCAAGGACGCGCTGAGCTGGCTCATCCTTATCAAAGAAGAGTTGGGCGACGCCTGGCTCAACAATCGCTTGTTTAGGTTCGGCGCGTCGGGGCTGCTGACCGATATCGAGCGGCAGCTTTCGCATCACGTAACCGGCCGCTACGCCGCCAGCCACCATATGCCAATGGCTTGAGCCCGCCTCGCTCGTTGCGCATTCGCACTTGGAAAACTATACTTTTCAGCAGTAACTGCCGAAGGCTACCGAGCGGTCGCTCATGTTGACGCTGAAAGAAGCATTAAATCTCCCCATCTTGGCAAATGCCCGTGTTGTCGCGGGCGCGGGCGGCGCAGAGCGTCCCATTCGCTGGGTCTACACCGTCAGCGTGCCCAACGCGGCTGATTGGCTGCACGGCGGAGAATTAGTGCTGACCACCGTGTACAACATGCCCGACGAGCCCGACGCGCAATGCGAATTTCTGCGTCAGCTGGCGGCCAAGGACATCGTGGCCGTCGTGATCACCATCGGCTTGCTGGTTGATGAGATTCCCGAGTATCTGCGCGCCATCGGCGATGAGTTGAAACTGCCGCTGATTGAATTGCCCTATCAGACGCGCTTTGTCGATATCGCCAAAGTCATCAACGAGCGCATTGCCGAAGAGAGCCTGGACACCATCAGTCGCGCGCTGTCGATTCAGCAGCGTCTGTCGCGCCTGGTGCTTGAAGGCGGCGGATTCGCCGAACTCGCTTATATGCTCGCCGATCAAGTCGCCCACTCCATCAGCATCGAAAACGAGCGCTTTGAAGCCATCGCCAACAAGAATATCGCCGAGGTGGATTCAGCGCGGCGCTATACGATCAAGCATGGGCGAACCAATCCCAGACTGATCGACGCGCTTGAAGTGGAGTATCTGCCGCGAATCCGCGCGACGCTGCGGCCGGTGCAGCTGCCGGTGATGCCGGCGCTGGGGCTGGAGATGGAACGTCTGCTGGCGCCGATTGTCGTCCATGGCGAGATTTACGGCTATATGTGGATCATCGCCGATGTCCACGCCCTTTCCCCCCTCGACATGATGGCGATTGAAATCGGCGCGACCGTGGCCGCCCTGCTGATGCTCTACCAGGAATCGCTGCAAGCCGCCGAAGCATCGGTCAAGGGCAGCATGATGGCGCAGCTCATCGAAGGCAAGGGCGGCGGAGAGACGATCCTGCGGGATCAATCCCTGCGCTATGGCGTTGATCTGCGCCAGCCCTGGCGCATGCTTATCGTCAACATAAGCCAGGGCCAGCCGCCGACATCCAAAGGCGCTTATCGCATCATCAACGCCGTGTTGACCCGGCGCGAATTGCAGGCCGTGGCTGCGCAATTTGCCGGTCAGGTCGTCATCCTGGTGCAAGCTGACGAGGCGATTAAGCCGATGGTCCAAGCCTTGCTTGATGAGATGGAGAATAGCAATGGCGGCCTAAGGATCGCCATAGGCAGCGCGTTCACGGGTATGGACCAGGTGGGCGCGGCTCATCAGCAGTGCAACGAAGTCCTGGAGATCGCCCAACGCACCGCCAGCGCAAGCTCCGTGCTTGAATTCGATGAGCTTGGCTATATTCATACGCTGTTCCATGCCGGACCAGCCAGTTTGGCGCAAAACGCGCATGTGCCGGTCCTGCGCAAGCTGCTGGACGAGCGCCACACAGATCTGTTCGTTACTTTGGAAACCTACCTGGATGCCGGCGGCAACAGCGTGCAGACGGCCGAATCGCTGCACATCCACCGCAGCACGCTGAACTATCGCCTGGCGCGAATCAAGGAGATCTGCGATGTCGATCTGTCAGCGCCGGCCACGCGGCTCAACCTGCAGATTGCCTTGAAGCTGATGCGCCTTTTTGATGACCTGCAAGCCGACTAGGAAGAGCGGAGCGCGACGGCGACGGCGATCGCCAGCGATTCGGTATGCGACAAGCTGACGTCCCATTCGCTCAGCCGCATGCCCTCGGCCAGCGCGGCGGCCTTACCGTGCAACGTCAGCGTCGGCCGGCGCCGTTCGCCGTCGGTACGAATTTCAATCTCGACCCAGCTGACATCGCCGATGCCCGTGCCCAAGGCTTTGGCCACGGCTTCTTTGGCGGCGAAGCGGGCCGCCAAACGATGTGGCTGATCGGCGCAGTCTTGGCGCTCGCCAGCGGTGAAGAAGCGCTTGAGAAAGCGCTCGCCAAAGCGCTCAATACCGGCGGCAATGCGCTCGCATTCGATCATGTCAGTGCCGCAGCGTATCAAGTGTCACCCCCGTCCAGACAATGTGATGACGTATTGCCTCACACTGGCGATACTACCCCTTGGCGTACGTTGATTCAATAGCAGCGCAACGAAGCGTCAAAAGGCGGCGCGCTGGCGGGCGCGCATATTCCAGCTTTGATCTGGAGAACGTCCATTTCATCGACAACGTTGCCGAAGACTGCCCAAAGTTATACAACGAAATCGAAAGTCGTTGCCGCTGACGCAGCTAACGGCCGGATTACTGTCAACCCGCCGCCCCCACAGAACATTTCTGTTGTCCCGCGCAAGCCTAGCCGGTTCCGCTAGCGCGAATCTGCGTTGTCTGCGACAATTATTGCGTATATTCATACTAACTTATCGAGGCGTCAATGTTCACTCGTTTGACATTGCTTTTGTGCATCGTATTCGTCGCGTCATTTGCCAGCGCCTGCCAAAGCGCTGAAACGGTCGCGCCCGAGCCGACGCCGATTCAATGGCAGCGGGTCACCTTTTTCGCCACCTTGCTCCAGCCCGGCTTCGCCATTAACGTCCCGGCTCATTGGCACTACGAAGTGAGCGACACCGACATCATCATATTCAATTATCCGCGCCTGCTCGATTTACAGGACGACGGCGCGGAATTGCCCGCCGGGTCGGTCGTCGCCAACCTGACGATCTTGTCGGCCGCCGATGTGCAGCGGCTGGGCGCGCGCAATGCGGCCAGCATCATCGACGCCTTCATCGGCGCTGCCGCCGACGATGCCCCGGGGCCGCGCTATAGCGCCGCGGAAACGATCGAGATCAATGACCGTGACAATGCGCAATCGTATGTCAGCGTCGGCGGCAGCGACAGCCTGCTGCTGGCCCTGGAATTGTCTGGCAATTACGTCCTGGCGATCATTGTGGCGCCGGACGGCGAGCTGCAGCGCGAGTCCGACCTGCTTAATCAGATATTCGCTTCGATAGAACTTCGTGTCTCAGACTGAATCCGCGCCGAGTAATCTACCGGGTTCACAGATGAAGGCGCTCTGCCCGGCCCTGGACAAACGCCGCTGCGCGCGCTTGTCACCTGGCGGATTGGGGGATTAATTGGCGAGCCTGGCATTTCGTTTGCGACAGCAATACTGGCGCTGGACCGCTCCGGTCAAGATCGGTCGCTATCTAGCGGGCATCCGCGTGGCCAAACTGCAAATCGGCAGTGGTCACAATCCGCTGGATCATGGATCAATTTCGTCCGCAAATCGGCGAATACAGCCCGGCGCAGGTCATAAATCATTCCTTCCACGGCTGGAGGCACAAATTCATCTACGACGGGGAGACATTGTCAGCAGCGTTGGAAAAGGCTGGCTTTCGCAATATCGAGCGCCTGGAGCCTGGCCTCAGCGCTGACGAGCAGTTGCGTGGCATTGAGCAGCACGGCGACTATGTCGGCAGCGAAGCCGCCATGCGCTACGAAACCATGGTGTACGAAGCGAACAAACCATAGACAAGCCCACCTCAAGAATTAACTGTGCAATTCTCGCGGATTTTCGGCTAAACTACTGCACTTGACGCAAGATACTGAGGGCGCGCGCTTATGCCTGTATATACCTATCGTCGTGAGGACGGCACAACCTTCGACATTCGACAGAAATTCGGCGACCGACCGCTGCAAGCTTGTCCCACCACCGGTCAAGTCGTCAACCGGGTCATCCAGCCAGCCGGGATCATATTCAAAGGCAGCGGATTCTACGTCAACGACAACAACAAAGCGAAAAACCCGGCCAAACCCGCCGGCGCGAATGAAAACGGCAAGAGCGCAGACACAGCCGCCAAAAAAGCCGACTCCAAGGCGGACAGCAAAGCCGAAACCAAAAGCAAAAAGCGCGAATCCGCGCCGGCAGCCAATTGACCGCAAGCAAATCGGATCCCTGACATGAAGCTATATTTCGTGCGCCACGGAATCGCCGAAGACATGGCGGAAAGTGATTTCGCCCGCGAATTGACAGCGCGAGGCCGGCGCCGGGTCGCGCAATCCGCGAGGGTCTTGCGGCAGCTAAATCTGCGGCCTCAGCGCATCTATAGCAGTCCCCGCCTGCGCTCCCGCCAAACCGCGGATATCATCGCCGCTGCCCTGGATCGCCCAGTGACCTTGGCGGACGAAGTCAACTTCGGCTTTGACCTGGACGACGTCCGCGACTTGACCCGGGGCATAGATAGCAAAGCGGAAGTCATGTTTGTCGGCCACAACCCCGATATGAGCCTGCTCGTCCACCAGGTGACCGGCGTCAACGTTTCGATGAAGAAGGGCGGCTTGGCGCGCGTAGATGTTTATGACGGCGCAGCGACCCAAGGCGAACTGGTCTGGCTGATCGCGCCCAAGGTATTTGACGCGCTCGCAGGAAATAACGCGCTTCTGCAATCCGATCCGCCGCCGCATAAACTTCCCGCGACCCCGCATACGCTGCAGCCTTTGATCCAGCGCCGCTGGAGTCCGCTGGGATTTGACCGCGAACGAGGTATCGACCGGGCGACCCTGCTCAGCATTCTTGAAGCGGGACGCTGGGCGGCATCATCCAGCAATCTGCAGCCTTGGCGGTTCATCGTCGCGCGCAGAGAAGACCAAGCGGAGTTTCAACGGCTGCTATCGGTCATCAGAGAGGGCAACCAGCCTTGGGCGCAGCACGCCGCTGTGCTCATGATCGCCGTCGCGCACAAGTTTCGCCAACCGGGCGTAATCAACCGACATGCCGGTTATGATTTGGGACAGGCGATTGCGCAGATGGTTCTGCAGGCGCTGGATCATGGCGTGTACGCGCATCAGATGGGCGGCTTTTATCCGGATAGGGCCCGCGAAACGTATCAGATCCCTGAGGATTACGAACCCTATACTGCAGTCGCCATGGCATATCGCACTAGCGACCTCGATCATTTAGGCGATGGCCATCGTCAGCGAGAGGCTTCGCAACGCGAACGGCAAAGCCTGACCGATCTAGTCTTCAGCGGCGGCTGGGCTCAGCCGGCCGACTTTCTCCTCTAGCATTTTAGCGCGGGACACGCTGGCGCCCTCGCTGCGAAAGCGTTTTCCGTGACCGCGGAGAAACCATGACGGACGATCTGAAACGAGGCGGCATCGCTGTCATCGATTATGGCTCGCAGTATACACAGCTGATCGCGCGCCGCATCCGCGAGTTGGGCGTCTATTCAGAAGTCTTTGCCTACGACGGCGGCGCCGATCACATCAACCGCCACAAGCCGGCGGGTTACATCTTGTCGGGCGGTCCTAACAGCGTATACGACCCCGGCGCGCCGCAACTGCCGCGCTTCCTCTTGGCTGCTGATCGCCCGATCTTGGGCATCTGCTACGGCATGCAGCTGCTGACGGACGCCCTCGGCGGCCAAGTCGCCGCTGCCAACGAGCGCGAATATGGCCCGGCAACCATCACGCATGAGGCGCACAGCCTCTTGCTGGATGGTTTGCAGCCGGAACTGCAAGTATGGATGTCACACGGCGATCGCATTGAAGCGTTGCCGCCCGGCTTCACGTCCCTGGCGCAGTCCGCCAATTCGCCACACGCCGCCATCGGCGATCTACGGCGCAAGGCATACGGCGTGCAGTTTCATCCGGAAGTGCAACATAGCCCGCAGGGCAGCGCCATCCTGAGCAATTTTGT
>JAGWBC010000014.1:20120-24458 GCA_021296115.1 Anaerolineae bacterium
GCCGTAAACCGCATCCGCGCCCAAGTTAAAGACGAGCGCGTCTTGCTGGCGCTGAGCGGCGGTGTTGATTCTGCCGTAGCCGGCGCCCTGATTCACCGCGCAATCGGCGATCAGCTGACATGCGTCTTCGTCGATCACGGCTTGCTGCGCAAAGGCGAAGCGGAGCAAGTCGTCCAGGTCTTCCGTCGGCAACAAGGCATGAATCTCATCGCCGTCAACGCGGTTGAGACCTTTTTGAGCCATCTGGAAGGCGTGACGGAACCCGAGGCCAAGCGCAAGGCGATCGGCAAGCTCTTTGTCGATACCTTCAGCCAGGAAGCGCGCCGCCTGCAAGGCATTCGTTTTCTGGCGCAGGGCACGATATACCCCGACGTCATCGAAAGCGCCGCTGACAGCAAGAGCGCCAAAACGATCAAATCGCATCATAACGTCGGCGGCCTGCCCGCTGACCTGCAATTTGAGCTCATCGAGCCCCTGCGCGACTGCTTCAAGGACGAAGTACGCAAGATCGGCCTGGCGCTGGGGCTATCCGAAGAGATTGTCTGGCGACAGCCCTTTCCCGGGCCGGGGCTGGCGATTCGCTGCCTGGGCGAAATCACCTGGGAGCGGCTGGAAAAACTGCGCCAGGCTGATGCGATTTTCCTTGACGCGCTGCGCGATGCCGGCTTGCTGCGGGAAGGCACCGCGCAAAGTTTTGCCGTGCTGCTGCCGGTCAAGAGCGTCGGCGTCATGGGCGACAATCGCAGCTATGAAGAAGTGCTGGTGCTGCGCTCGGTCACCACCGATGACTTCATGACCGCCGACTGGGCGCGGCTGCCGTACGACTTATTGGCAGAGGCAAGCGCGCGGATCGTGAACGAAGTGGCCGGCATCAACCGCGTGACCTACGACATCACCAGCAAACCGCCTGGCACAATTGAGTGGGAATAATCCGCGCAAATTGCCTTTAAGCGCTTGCGAGGCTATAAATGTAGAAGAATGCGCAGCGCCAAAGGAGGTCATATGCCCGCCGCATACGTACTAATCCATCTCAACATGTCAGTCGATTTTGCCGACTCCCTGCGTGATATCCGTGCCGTTGACGGGGTGCAACGGGCGGACCTTGTTGTTGGGCCAGATGATTGCATTGCCTATGTCGAGTCTGAGGACATCACTCAGATGATGAATACCATTCGCGCCATACGCATGGTCAATGGCGTCGGCAAGACTGATACCCGTTCAATTGCCGAGATGTAAGCTCTTGGCCTTCTCACAGCCGATAGCCTTCATTATTGCAGTCTGCTGTTGCGCGATATTGACAGCTTGCGCGCCCCTGCCGTCCGCTTCCGCGCCGCCCCAGCTGAGGCATACGCCAGGCGCGTTTGTTGAGATTGCCGATGGCCATTTCAAGGCGGGGAGCTTTCAATTCGACTACCCGTCATCGTGGCGATTGGTCAAACAGAGCGCTGCCAATGCCGATGGCATGCACATCACGCTGCTGGCGCCGGCCGGCGGAGCGCTGTCTTTCCAAGTTGTCGCGACCGATAAGGGCCAGGACGATCTGTTCATACCGCTGGCTAAAGGTAACTTTCTTCTAGTTACCGTCTTCGACTTTGACGACCTTCCTTCCGACGTGACAGCTGAATTCGAGCGGATAATCCGCTCAATCCGCAGCTAGATCGCCCGCCGTCTGTCCTTGGAATATCGTAATTTTCTGGCAATACGCTTGAACTGTCGCAGTCAACCAGGTCTATGAATTTCGATTTCGACGAGGGCTACGGGGCTCAAAGCTGCATGGTCCGTGCCCGCGCAGGACCTACGCTAAGGTGAATGTCAAGTTGCCTGAAAGTTAGACATAAGCTTGCATTGTATGAACAAACATGACAAAATCAGATACTCGCTGGGGCTATATCCTTGATACATGCACTCCAGAGGAGCGGAATGGATTCCAACTTTTCCGTAACAATTTCAGATAATATTTCCCCGAACCGAGACGCAGCGCAGTTTCTACAAGGTTTTGGGAAGGCAGCTGCTCGCTGCAGTACGACAGTTTACTCAATATTCTATAGAATTGGGTCGTTTTATTATTGCAATATTGGTAATTCTTGTTATAAAGTGTCTGGCAGATCGTAATAGGGAGTGGTGGCGTCAGACTTGTTTCGTTACTTGTTTAACGCGGGCGCCACCAGTCTCAAATGTTATATGATTTTCTAATGATCTCGGGAGCAAGTCCTAATGTCTGAAAAAATTCTTGTCATAGATGACGACAAGCAGACCGTAGATTATGTTTCCGGCGTGCTAAAAAGGCGCGGCTTTGAAGTTTTTGAAGCCTACTGCGCGCAGGGCGGCCTGCGTCAGGCATATAGAAATCAGCCTGATCTGGTCCTGCTTGATATCATCTTGCCAGACAAAGACGGCTGGGAGATGTGCCGGCAGTTGCGGGAAATGTCGGACATGCCGATTATCTTCTTGAGCGCCAGGAAAGACCGAGGCGACATCATCAGAGGGCTGGATATCGGCGCCGACGACTACGTCACCAAACCTTGGGATGACGATGAATTGGTGGCGCGCATCCATGCCCGTCTTAGGCGCTCCCCGCGAACTAATCTGAGCGAGGAGCTGGCCTTCAACCAGGGCGATTTCCGCATAATCTTTATGATTCGCGAGGTTTGGATCCGCAAAAACCTCAAACACTTGACGCCGAAAGAATTCAACTTGCTGGCCGTCCTCGTGCGCAACGCCGGGCGCGTCGTCACGCGCGCAGAGCTGGTTACCGAAGCCTGGGGCGAAGAATACAGCGACGCCACTGACAGCCTAAAACTCTATATCCACTACCTGCGCCAAAAGATTGAGACGAATCCGCAGCAGCCGGAGTACATCCTGACATCGCGTGGCGTGGGCTATCGTTTTATCAAGCGCTGACGCCGCCCGTCATAGCAAAGACTTCAATAGCGCGTCAGTTTCTCCCACCATTCTTTGAAAGCTGAATCGTTCCAGACCGCTGCGGCAATTGGATGCGTACTCCTCGCGCCGCTCCATCAGCTGCTCGATTCCCCGGCGCAGTGACGCCAAATCAATATAAGGGACCAGCACGCCATTCACGCCCTGCTTGACAATCTCGCTGTTGCCGCCCTTGTCGCTCGCCAGGACGGGCGTTCCCAAGCGCAGGCTCTCCAATAGCGTATGAGACAGGCCCTCATAGCCGCTATACAGCGCTAGTCCGTCTGCGGCGACCATCAGACGATGCAACTCATTTGAAGCCAGCTGGCCGGTGAATACAACGCGATCGCCGAGCGGTCGCGCCAAATGCTCCAGCCTGCCGCGATCGGGACCATCACCCGCAATAATCAGGCGCAACGCCGGCATATCGCTGACAGCGTTTATCAAATGGTCGATGCCTTTCCAGGGCTGAAGGCGCGCAGCCGTGATTAGCGTCGGCCGATCTGGCCATCCCAGTTCGCGGCGAATCTCCGCCCGGCTCTGGCTCGGCGCTTTCGGGGGCGACAGCGCATTATGAATGACGTGTATTTTCGCCAGCTCGACGCCCCAGGATATCACCAGATGCTTCAGATACTGGCTGGGCACAATCACGGCGTCCATGGCGCGTATCTGCCGCGTGCGCGCCCGCTTCTGCCAGCGAACACGCGCGTCTCCAGTGAAACGCTGAAAATCGTCAACGCTGATCTCCGGCGGAATCCAGCCCTTGCGCACGCAGCGCTCCCAAGCCTGGTCGCCCACGATCTTGATGACCCGCGGCAGTCGCTGCGCGCCCCAAAGCGGCAGATCAATCGTCTGGGCGTATACCAGATCCGCCCAAGCCAGATGGCGCCGCGCGCTTAAGGCATAGCGCGTATATCGCAGGAACAAGTTCTGGCGTCGTATGCGTGTGACCGGATAAGGATACGCTGTGGCAAGCGGATCGTTTCCATAGGTCTGCACGCGCGGATCCCAGCCCGATTCTTGCAGGGCGGGCAGGATACTTCTCAGGTAAGTGGCCGGTCCGCCCGGCTCGGGGTGGAAGATCCCGCTCGCCAGGAATAGCTTAGGCACAGCTTGCTCCCGCTATTGCGCGCGCCCGCGTATGATGATATGCCGATTGACAAAGGTCGCGGACTCTCGGCCCCATTCGGTCGGGTCCATCCATGCCTGCGCCGCCGACGGCGCCTCGCGCAGCATCTGAACCAGCTGCTTGATGGTGGCGTCATCATTGCCTTGACGGCGCGCCCAAGCCAAAAACTGATGTCGCTTGATGTAATGCTCGCGATGATCTACTGCGATGTCGGCCGCGGCGCACATGCTCGTCCATTCAGCTTCATTGAAGGCGCGATTGTGGCTGGGATCGCGCAGACGCTCAAAGGC
>JAGWBC010000228.1:0-8153 GCA_021296115.1 Anaerolineae bacterium
CAAGGGCGCGCAGGGCAGGTCCAGCTCGGCTGCGATGGCCCGTATCACTTCGCCGACCGCCCCCGGCAGCGCGCAGCTGTTGGCCGGCGCCGGCGCCTCCAGCAGGCGTGTCAGCCAGGCAGTGATCGCCTCAGGCGCGCTGGCCGCGTCGGCGCTGATGTGTGTGAGCAAGTCCGATGTATCGGTCATGTCAGGTTTCCAAGATTTTCACAGGTAATTTAACCACAGAGGCACAGAGACACAGAGGCTGATGGGTGTTGTAGGGGCGACTCTGTGAGTCGCCCGCATGCGGAAATCCCGCCACAAGCGTTGGCCAATCGGGTCGCCCGCCATTGGGTTAGCCAGAGAGCGCAGCCACAAACATCTCATACACGCCGTTGGTGTCCAACTTCTGGATGACCGTGACGTTGGCGGGCTGGCCGCTGATGCCGATGTAGTCGATGACGGTCTGCCCGCGCGTCAGGCGGCCGTTCAACTCGACCGAAACGTGGTAATCGCCGCTTTGACGAATCAGCCCGGGCTGCAGGGTGATGGCCATCGCCAGCGGATCGGGCAGCAGGTAGGCCGGCCGCGCGAAGCCCTGTTTCAGCCGCTCGGCCGTCTCGCTCGAGATGGCGCGGAAGAATCGCCCGTTGACCGTGTCGATGGCGCAGAGCCGGTTGAACTTGTCCCAGACGAAGCCGTGCGCCAGGGTCGTCTCCCAGCTGAGCATGGTGGCCTGCGGGAAGGCGTCCAGCGTGATGTAAGCCGCTTCCGGATCGGTATAGATATTGTACTCGGCGGTGACGATGGGGGTGTTGCCGCGCGCTGCGATGGTGCCGCCCATGAAGACGAATTTCTTGATACGCGCCGGAAAGTCGGGGTCAAGGCGGACGGCCGCGGAGATGTTGGTCAGCGGGCCCAGCGCGATCAGGGTCAGCTCGCCTTCGTGCTCGCGCGAGAGGCGCAGCAGGGCGGGCACGGCATGCTCGTCTTCCAGGCTGCGCGTCAGAGCCGGGCGGTCGCGGAAATTGCCCAGTCCATCGCCCCCGTGAAATTCGGCGGCGTCCTCCCACTGCTGCACCAGCGGCCGGTCGATGCCGGCGTAAACAGGCACATCGCGGTTCATGATCTCCAGGATGGTCAAGACGTTGGGATTGACCTGGCGGATGTGCACGTTGCCGGTCAGCGTGGTGATGGCGAGTACCTCGACGGCCGGGTCGGCCAGCGCCAGCATGATGGCCTGGGCGTCATCGACGCCGGCGTCCGTATCAATGATTAGCTTCATGGCGAGCGGACTTTCGCTTGACTTTGACAATGCAGGTAGTGTAACCGCAATCGCGCAAAGGGCAAAAAGATGACCCGCCACAGAGGCACAGAAGTAACTGCGAGTAAGTAGTTGAAATCCTCAACTTGGTCGGCTGTAGGGGCGATTCTGTGAATCGCCCGAAAATGAAAACATCTACTTGAACTTTCTCTGCGCTTTCTGCGTTCTCTGTAGTTAGCTTTTGTTCCATGACTTACTTGCACTTACTGAGGGCACAGACTGGGCGAGACAGATCAGCCGGCCGTGCTAGAATGGGACACGTGTTGACCCAATTCCGAAACTCCGTCCTGATGAACCGCCTGCGCTCGCTGGAGCGGCTGTCATGGCATTGGCTGCTGCCGCTGCTATTCTTGCTGATCGGCCTGGTCTATCTTTACGCCGCGCCCAACTTTGAAGCCTCCGACAGCGCCCAGCATATCGGCGTCATCAAGTGGATCGCCGAGCGCGGCGAGCCCGACCACGCGCAGCTTTTCGGCCAGGAAGCCAGCCAGCCGTCGCTCTATTACCTGCTGATGGCGGCGGTCTGGAGGGCCTTCGACACGGCGGATTTCGACGAGCGCTACCTACCCAGTCCCTTCACCGCAATCGGCGTGCCGGCGCGCTGGGGCAATCGCAATCTGCTCATCTACCAGCAAGTCTACCCGCCCGATCTGCGCGGCTCGTCGCTGGCGCTCTACGCCATCCGTTTCCTCTCTCTCTGCATGGGCGCGGCGACGGTGGCGGCGGTTTATCAGGCGGCGCGGACGGCCCTGCCCGGCCAGAAGGGCGTCGCGCTGCTGGCGGCTTCGCTGACCGCCTTTAATCCGCAATTTCTCTTCATCAGCGCTTCGGCCAGCAACGACGCGCTTATCAACTTGCTGGCGGCCCTGCTCTGCTGGCAAATGCTGCTGATGCTCCGCGACGGCTTCTGTACGCGGCGCAGTCTGCTGCTGGCGCTGCTGATCGCTCTGGCCGCCCTGACCAAGCTGAGCGGCTTGACGGTGGCGGCAGTAGTCGGGCTGGCGGCGCTCTGGACCTTGGCGCAACGGCGTGATATCCGCGGTTTCGCGCTGCTGGCTGGGGCGACCCTGGCGCTTACGCTGCTGATCGCCGGCCCCTGGTATCTGCGCAATTTGTCGCTCTACGGCGAGCTCTTCGGCACATCGACCATGCTGGACCATTTCGGGCGGCGCGAGATCAGCCCCTGGCGCTTGATGACGGAAGAGTTCCAAGGCTTGCGCGTCAGCTATTGGGCGGTTTTCGGCGCCTTCAACATCCTGGCGCACGAAGCCTTCTATCACATCATGGATCTGCTCAGCCTGGTCGGCGCGGCCGGTGTGGTCGTCTTTCTGGCGCGCAATCGCCAAGCGAAGCCGCTGCTGACCTCGCTGGGCTTCCTGGCGCTGCTGCTGCTCTTAGGCGCGGCCATGCTCTTTTGGTGGAGCCTGCAAACCTGGGCCAGCACCGGGCGTCTGCTCTTCCCCTTTATCACTTCGATTAGCCTGCTGCTGGCGCTGGGCTTACGCGCCTGGCGCATCCCGCCGCTGCTGGTGGCCGCGCCCCTGCTCGTCTTCAGTCTGGCAGCGCCTTTCCTCTACATCATTCCCAATTATGATCACCCGCCGCCGGTTGCTGCCCTGCCCGAATCCGCCACTGTTGCCGATGCGCAGTGGGGCGACCTACGCCTGACCGGTTACGAGCTGCCGCCGCCGCAAGCATGGCGCCCCGGCGACCGGATACCGCTCACATTCTACTGGCGCGCCGATGCGCAGTCGCCGTTGGCTTACGCGCTGGCGCTGAGCCTGCTGGGCGCGGATGGCGAGGCCTTGCACAGCTTCGAGACCTGGCCCGGCTGGGGCACATTTCCGCACCCCTGGATGACGCTGCATACTGTCTACAGCGACGACTACATCATGGAGATTCCCGTCGGCGTGGCCAGCACGCCCGAATTGCAGCTGGAGATTCGCTGGTACGTCTTCCCCGATGGCCCGGCGCTGGATGCCCTGCTGGAGTCGGGAGAGCGGCTGGAGGCGCTGCGGCTGTCGCTGGGGAGCGTAGCAGGCTAGCCAGCGCGACCACTAAGTGTGTAGCGGGATTTGGCCACAGAGGCACAGAAGTAAATACAAGTTAATCATGCAAAAAAGACTCGCTAGGAAAGCTCCCCTTCCCTAGCTCGCTGGGGCAAGGGGCCGGGGGATGGGGTAAGACTTACTCGCATTTACTGCGGACGTGGAGAGGGAGAGCCAAGGCTCGTCCAAACGGGCGCACTCTAGGGACATATTATATATGTGAGCCACGCCCTGACTTGCGAGCGGTTGCAGTTAACATTTCTTTGCCGAATCGCAGCGCGCTGGGTATAATACGCCAATCAGAAGTCACTTCTGTGTGACATTACTCAAATGGAGGCTCTACATGAAGAAGCTAAGTTTTGTACTTGCGGTAATGCTCGTGTTCTTGATGGCGTTCAGCGCCGTCGCCCAGGACGAGCCGCTTAAGGTGGTATCGGTCATCAACGGTACCCTCGGCGACAAGTCCTTCTTTGACAGCGCGCAACGCGGCATGGATGCTGTCGCTGATGAGTACGATCTGGATACCGACACGGTCGAGCTCGGCATTGACCCGGCCAATTGGGAACCTGGCTTGCTGGACGTCATGGCGGATACCGATTCCTACGACATCCTGATCGCCGGCACCTGGCAGATGGTCGGCTTCGTCGCGGCGCACGCCCACAACTATCCCGACAAGTACTTCATGTTCTACGACGCCGGCATGCCTTATGACGATGCCGAGGTCTGCGTGGATGCCTGCGCCAATGTCTATTCGATGACCTATGCGCAGAACCAAGGCTCCTTCCTGGCGGGCGTTTACGCGGCGGCTGTCACCACCAGCATGATGGAAGGCACCAATGACGACCCGATCATCGGCGCTGTCGGCGGCCAGCAGATTCCGGTCATTGACGACTTCATCGTCGGCTACGAGCAGGGCGCTTGCCTGGTCAACCCGGATACGCAGAGCATCGTGCAATACGCCGGCAGTTGGAACGACCCGGCGCGCGGCAAGGAAATCACCCTGGCCATGTACGAGCAGGGAGCTGATATCGTTTTCCAGATCGCGGGCGGCACGGGCGTTGGCGTCTTTGAAGCGGCGCACGAGCAGGAACGCTTCGCCATCGGCGTTGACTCCGACCAGGCCGTCATCGTGGCCGAGACCGATCCCGACCAAGCCGAGCGCATCCTGACCAGCATGCTCAAGAATGTCGACAACTCGATCTTCCGCGCGGTCACGCTGCACCTGGACGGCGAGCTGCCATACGGCACAACCGAGAGCCTGGGCATCCCCGAGGGCGGCGTCGGCATCGCCAAGAACGAATTCTACGATGCGGCCACATCGGACGAGATCAAGGCCATGGTCGAAGCGGCTGAGGCGGCTGTCGTCGCTGGCGATATCGAAGTTCAGACGGTCTTCACCAGCGAAGACATGATGGCGGGCGTCGGCACGGCTTGCGCTGATATGCCCACGGCTGACCTGAGCATTGACGACCTGATGATGGACGATATGTAGTAGGGACTCTCCCACTGCATCCGCAGCAAGAACTGTAGGGGCGATTGAACCGCTGTGTCTACGCGCGGCTGTGAGTCGCCCGACAGCGACTAACGCGATATCTAGGGGTCGGCCGCTGGCTGACTCCTGGAGACTTCTCAATAGGCGACATGTAGGGTCAAGCCACCGGCTCCCCCATACGCGCAAGTGGTGAGAAGATATCTTTTATGTCCGCCGGCGCAGGTGGAACCGTGCTAAAATGCAAGGTGTAGGGGTAGTGTAAAGGGTGTTCTGATGACGAAACTTTCGTTGAAAGATTATGAATACTTCCTTGAAATCCAGTCGGAACTGGCGAGAGAGCATGACGGGAAGTTGGTCGCGATAAAGGACAAGCAAGTGCTCGGCATTTTCGACGATTACATGCAGGCGGCTGACGCTGTATACGTTGAACACGAATATGGCACGGTGCTAATGCAAAGCATTAGTAAAGACCCTGATGCTAATGCAATTTACTTGCATACCCCCGGTATAGTGCCGCTCAAATGACTCCGAGAAGGCATAGCTTTACTGTAAAATCAAGCGGAATCCACAAGAGACTTGTCTCTACGTGCTGGGTGTACCGCCGGTGGAACCCAGAAGACACGACTCCCCAGCCTCCGAGACGGCAATATCATGCTGTTTGGGATACAGGAGCAACTGTAAGCACAGTGAGCGAGCGCGTCGTTGAAGATCTTGGTTTACAGGCTGAGGGATATGACAAAGTCTTCCATGTAGGAGGGGTAGAATTAAACGTCCCACAGTATTACATAAATCTGGCAGTGCTAACCGACGTACACTTTCCAGGCGTTAGAGTCTTGCAGGGTAAACTCTTGGGAACTGATGTCTTGATCGGCATGGACATCATCAATCGCGGCGACTTCGCAGTATCGAATAAAAACGGCGCGACTAGTTTTTCCTTTCGCATTCCGTCCGTTGAAGACTTCGACTTCGCGTCGGCAGACAACAGGCCGAGTCCAAATGGCGCCGCAAGACTCGGCGAGCATGAGCCTAATTGAGTTTTTCTCTATGTCCTCTGTGTCTCGGTGGTGAAAAAACATGCCCATAATCGAAACGCGCAACATTCACAAGATTTACGGCAACGGCGTACACGCCAATGACGACATCAGCTTCGCGGTCGAGCCGGGCGAGATCCACGCGCTGGTCGGTGAAAACGGCGCCGGCAAGTCGACCTTGATGAAAATGCTCTACGGTTTGGAGCATCCGACCTCGGGCCAAATCTTCATCCGCGATCAGGAGATGGAGATCGGCAACCCGCAGGACGCCATCGCCAACGGCATCGGCATGGTGCACCAGAACTTCATGCTGGTGGATTCCTTCACCGTGGCGCAGAACATCATCCTCAACCGCGAGACCAAGCAAGGCATGCGCATTGACTTCCCGCAAGCTGTGACGGACACGGAGGCGCTCTCGGCGCAATACGGCCTGGCGGTCAATCCCAAGTCCCGCATCGAGGACATCCCGGTGGGCATGCGTCAGCGGGTCGAGATCCTCAAGGCGCTCTATCGCGGGGCCGAGATCCTTATCCTTGACGAGCCGACAGCCGTGCTGACGCCCAGCGAAACGCAAGATCTCTTCGCGGCTATCCGCAACCTGGTCGATGGCGGCAAGACGGTGATTTTTATCACGCACAAGCTAAAAGAAGTTATCGAGATTTCCGACCGCGTCACCGTGATGCGCGACGCCCGCAAGATCGGCACGGTTAATACCGCCGAGACAGACGAGCGCGAACTGGCGCGCATGATGGTCGGGCGCGAGGTCTTTATGCAGGTTGACCGCCCGGCGGTGCAGCGCGGCGATTCCGTGCTGGATGTACTGGGCTTGACCTACGCGGACGACAGCGGCCATCAACTGCTGAAGCACGTCAGCTTCCGCGTCTACGAACATGAGATCCTGGGCATCGCCGGCGTCGAGGGCAATGGCCAGACCGAGTTGGCCGAGGTGCTGACCGGCTTGCGCCCGCCCACCACCGGCGAGGCTTTCATCAACGACGAGCAGATTCTGGGCCGCGGACCGCGCTCGGTGCGCGAGCATCAAGTGGCGCATATCCCGGAAGACCGCCTGACCAACGGCGTGGCGCTATGGTCTTCCATCGACGACAATCTCATCATCGACCGCTATTATCGCGAGCCCTTTACGCGCCGCGGCCTGCTCGATATCAACGCTATCGTGGAAAACGGCGAGCAGCTCATCAGCGAATTTAATATCATCGCGCCCAATGGCGCCATCCCGGTCAGCGCGCTTTCCGGCGGCAATATGCAGAAAGTGGTGGTGGCGCGCGAGCTGTCATCATCGCCCAAGCTGCTGATCGCCGCCCAGCCCACGCGCGGCGTCGATATCGGGGCCATCGAATTCATCCACCAGGAGCTGGTCGATCAGCGCACGCAGGGCTTGGCCATTCTACTGATTTCGGCTGACTTGCAAGAAGTTATGAAACTGTCCGACCGCATCATGGTGATGTACGAAGGCGAAATTGTGGGCATCTTCCCTAATGACGAGAGCTTGACGGAAGAGCGCATCGGCTACTATATGCTGGGGGCGGAGCGCCAGCCCGCGGCAGAAATGGAGCAGCACGCATGACGGTCAAGAGCAAGCAAGCGCCGCCGGAACCGGATCAAGGCGTCACCTTTCTGCGTAAGCATCTGCTGCTGATAATCGGCGCGGCCGCCGGCATCATCGCCACCTTCTTCATCACCAATACTATGTTCGACGGCTCATTCGAAAAAATGACCGGCACGCCGACCTGGGAGAATATCCTGCTGGTCAATTTGCTGGTCGGGCTGAAGCGGCAGGCCATCCGCGTACTGCTGACGGTGATCGTGGCGCTGCTGCTCGGCTTCCTGGTGACCTTCATCTTCAATCTGGATTCGGCTGATCGCTTCGGCCGCGGCGAGTTCCGCGTCCAGGTGGTATCCGAGGCCGAGCCGATCGAAAATGACGAGGTCGACCTGGAGTACAACAAACGCCGCGGCGGCGATTTCAACAAACCCAATGTGGTCGCGCCGGTGGGGGAAGTCGCCTGGACCTTCGCGGGCAGCGAGGGCGATGTCGTCTCGCTGCTGGCTTACGCCAAGAACCGCCGCTCGGAAGTTGACCTGCTGGTGGAGCTGCGCGATGAATCCGGCGCCACGCTGGCCGCGGCCCAATCGGCCACCGAGCTGCAAGTCGACGAAACCTTCGACGATCTGATCAGTGTCAAGGACGCGGTTATCGCCGACTACACCTTGCCAGCTGACGGTATCTACACGCTCTACGCCCGCCCCGAAGATGT
>JAGWBC010000228.1:8194-11398 GCA_021296115.1 Anaerolineae bacterium
CTGCTGCTGGGGCCCATTGAGCGGGTCAACCGCTGGGGCGTCTGGATTCAAGACGCCATCACGCTGATCTTGCTGGGTATGTCCTTCGCCATCGTCTTCCGCGCGCAGCAATTCAGCCTGGGCGCGGAGGGACAGCTCTATTTCGGCGCGCTGGTCAGCGGCATCATTGCGCTCAATTCGCCCAACATCCCCGGCGTCATCCTGATTCCCTTTATCATCCTGGCATCAGCGACGGCCGGCTTCATCTATGGGCTGATACCCGGCGCGCTCAAAGCCTATCTGAACGCCAACGAGCTGGTATCGACCTTGATGCTCAATGTCATCGCCACGCGCTTCTTTGAGATGGTGCTGAACTTCCAGCTCAAGCCGGCCAACGCCGGTTATGTGGCCTCGGAGAAATTCGGTTCCAACGCCATCCTGCCGGTCATCGTGGAAAATACCCAGGTCACCATTGCCGTCTTCGTGCTGGCGATCGTGATCGTCATCTCCTGGCTGCTGATCCGCCGGACGCCGCTGGGTTATGAGATTCGCATCATCGGCTCCAACTTGCGCTTCGCCGATTACGGCGGCGTCAACTCCAAGCGCACCATCATGCTGGTCATGGCTATCGGCGGCATCGTGGCCGGCTTGGCGGGAATGCACCTGGCCAACGGCATCCATCGACAGCTGATTCTGAATATCTCGTTCGCGCTGGCCTTTGAAGGGGTGGTGGTCGCCTTGCTGGCGCGCTTAAATGTGCTGGTGGTGCCATTCACCGGCTTGCTCTACGCCTACCTGCGCGCCGGCGCCCAATTCATGGAGCGCGACGCCAACGTCAGCTTCGAGGTCGTGCGCATGATCCAGGCCATCATCATCTTGCTGATCACGGCGGAGGCGCTGGTGAGCTTCTTCCAGGCGCGGCAGAAACGGGCCGACATCGACGAATCGGGCCACACGGTCGAATCACTGGAGGGCGCCGATGTTTGATAATGTCATTGAAGGGATTTTCAGCGCCGCGTTCCTCTTCGCCATTCTGCGCGTGACGACGCCGATCCTGCTGCCCTCCTTAGGCGCGCTCATCTCGGAGAAAGCCGGCGTGCTCAACATCGGCCTGGAAGGCATGATGCTGTCCTCGGCCTTCACCGGCGTGGTCGTCAGCGCTTACGCTCAGGACTGGTTCGGCGCCGAAACCGGCGTCGCGGTCGGTCCCTGGCTGGGTTTGCTGCTGGGCGTCTGCGTATCGCTGCTGCTGTCTTTTGTGCTGGCGCTATTCCACCTCGACCTGAACGGCGACCTCTTCCTGTCCGGCATCGCGCTGAACATCTTCGGCTCCTCAGCGACGGTGGCCATCATGTTTGAGCTGACGGGCGACCGCGGCAATACCAGCACCCTGGCCAGCTTGCAGATGCCCTTCATTCAGCTGCCGGAATTCATCAATGACATCCCCCTCATCGGCAGTTTCATTTACGGCGTATTCGACAATCAAAGCGTGATGACCTGGATAGCTTTCATCGCTGTATTCATCGTCGCCTACGTCCTGTACCGGATGCCTTTCGGCATGCACCTGCGCGCGGTAGGGGAGAATCCGGAAGCGGCGGCCTCGGTCGGCATCAACGTCAAGCGCATCCGTTACCTGGCGCTGATGATCAGCGGCTTCTTCGCCGGGCTGGGCGGCATCCACATGGGCATGGGTTATTTGCAGCTTTTCCAGCGCGACATGACCAATGGGCGCGGCTTCATCGCCCTGGTCACGCCATCGCTGGGCGGCGGCACTCCGGCCGGCACTATGGTGGCCTCGCTGGTTTTCGGATTCTTCGACGCCCTGGGTATCCGCATCGGCTCGCTGGAAATCCCCTCGCAATTGCCGCAGTCCATTCCCTATTTCGCCACCGTGCTGGCGCTGGTGATTTATGCGCTGCAACGGCGCATCTCGCAGCGCGTCACCGAAATGCGCACGGCCTCCGGCGCCGCCTTTGACGCCGCTTTCTGGACGTCGATCCAGCGCCTCAGCATATTGCATATGCTGCTGATGATGATCGCCGTCATCGGCGTGGTCACGGGCGTCTCGATGCTCTCCGCGCCCAACGGCTTTGGCGGCGCGGATACGGCCGTGCCGATTGGCCTGCTGATCGGCCTGGCTTCTATTGTGCTTTTCGTGGCCGGCTTGCCCTTCGTCCGCGACATTTTCAGCATCCAGCGGCATTGGCAGGCCAGCGCGCTGGTGACGGTGGTCTCGCTGGGCATCTACCTGACGCTGCTGCTGGCGCTCTTCTTCGAGCCGCTGCTGGCGCTTGCCCTCGGCTTGGCGCTGAGCGCTGTCGTCTGGTACATGATCGGCGGGCGGGTCTTGATGCGCGCAAACTAAGAGATCACTCGTGAGCGGTTCGGCACGCTCTGGCGACTGCAACGATAAGGCCAGGATGAGGATAGTGGCATGAAACAAATCACAGCAGTCCGCGCGATTGCGCTTCTTGTCGTCATTGTGCTGGTGGCCCAATACGTTGAAAAGCGCGATGACTACACGTGCCAAGTCGAGCAATTGGCGAGCCTTCATCGCTGGTTTATCGATGAGGGCATGGTGACGCGCGAGCAGATCCCAGATAGCGTCCGGCATGTCAGGCTCGTGGAATTCGATGGTCAAGCCTGGCGGGAGGAGCTGGACCGGGGGGCGAATGCCATCTTAATGGGCGGTGATATCGCCTCGCGGGTACTAGCTAGCCTGGATGGGTCTCGAGAAGGATATCGTGGCAGCGGCTGCGGCGGTTTCGTCTCCTGGACGATTTGGGACCGCCGTCCGATTGAAGATGAGGAAGATTTCCGCCAATTCGAAATCGAAACGATTCATGACGTGACGCCGGCTCTGGAATCCATTCCGGCTGATGAGCGCAGGCAGTATATGGTTGGTGCCAGCTTGATCTTCAGCAAGCATAACTGGGATGGGCAAGTTAGCTGGCATTCGTCGCGAGTCCGTCGTGTCGGTGAAATAAGCGCCAAGAAGTGGCTTGACGGCATGTATACGCCAGCGCCTTTCTCCGACTGGTATGCCGCTTGGTTGGCAAATAACGATTCCGCCCCGTCTTCCGCGCGCGATTGACGCGGATCAAAACTGGAAAACCGTTCATCTTCGCCTATTTTACGAGTGCCGCGGCGCAGTTGTTAATCTCATGTGCATTTGATTCAGATAAAACGGTGGGAGGCGTTACGGCGTATGCAAAACAAAATCCT
>JAGWBC010000228.1:11481-12584 GCA_021296115.1 Anaerolineae bacterium
ACGCGCCCGACGACCATATCGTGCATGCCGGGCTGCCGGCCGGGCGCATCACCGATGACTCCGAGCAAGCCTTCTCCATCGCCCAGGCCGTCATCGACGCCGGCGCAGTCACGCTGGCGGCGGCGGTGCAGGGCATCGTCAGTTGGTACGACCGCGTCGACGGCGATAATTCGCCCTACGTCGGGCCCAGCACACGCCGCGGCGTCAATGCGCTCAAGGCAGGCGAAGACCCGCGTACGACCGGGCTTTGGGGCGATACCAACGGCGCGCCCATGCGCATCTCGCCCATCGGCCTGCTGCACCCCGGCGATATCGAGGACGCGGTGGCCGATACGATCACTGTCTGCATGCCGACCCATTTCACCCAGCCGGCCGTGTCCGGCGCTGCCGCTGTCTCCGCCGCGATCGCGCAGGCCATGGTCGACGGCGCCGCGCTGGACGCGGTTATCGCCGCCGGCTTGCAGGGCGCTGACTTGGGCGCTGCCCACGGACGGCGCTGGATGGGCTGCTCCGTGGCTTTTAAAATCGAGCAGGCGCTGGCGATTGCTGCGAGCAGTGGCGACCGCCGTACGCGTCTGCGCCGCATTTTCGACGAGGTGGGCGCCACGCTGAATGTGCCCGAGACGGTGGGCGCGGCCTTTGGCATCCTGGCCATGGCCGACGGCGACCCCAAAGACACGGCTATCCTGGCGGCCAATCTCTCCGGCGATGCCGATACCATCGGCGCGATCGCCTGCGCCATGGCGGGCGCCTACGCCGGCTTCGACGCCTTTCCCGCCGCCGATATCGCCGTCCTGGAGAGCGACTCGGTTTTCCAGGAATACGACGTGCCTTCAATCGCGGCAGGGCTGGAAGAGCTGATCTTGAACTCGGCAGCCGATGGCTAAACGCCTGCTCACCGTCGGCGACCTGGTCCTCGACTTGCTGCTGGAAGCGCGGCTGCCGGTAGAAGCGGATGCGCACCAGATGTCGCCCAGCCTGCTGCTGGAGCCGGGCGGCGCCTGCACCACCCTGTTGACAGCGCGCAATTTTGGCTTGGCGGCGGTTGCCCTGGGCACGGTCGGCGCGGACTTTCAGGGCCGCATGCTGCTGGAAATCCTGGC
>JAGWBC010000228.1:12599-13470 GCA_021296115.1 Anaerolineae bacterium
CCCGACAGCACTACCACCACCGTCATCGCCCTCAGCGATACTGAAAAGTCCGAGCATGTTTTCCTGGGCCACTACGGCGTCAGCCCGCCCATCAGCCTGACGGAATCCGCTACGCAGCGACTCGAGCGCGCCGACGCGGTCTTCATCCCCGGCTATACGCTGGTCGAGCAGCGGCTTGATCCGCTGGTGGAGAGCGTACTGGAGTTCATGGCCTCCAGCGCGACGCCGCTCTACATCGATGTCGGCCCCTTCCTGGGTCAGCTGGAGCAAGCCGGCGTGGATCGTGTGCTCTCCGCCGCCGATGTGCTGATTCTCACCGATGACGAGATTCGTTTCGTGGCCGCCGGCGAAAGCGATATTGACGCTTGCCGCCGCCTGCTGCTCGCCTATCCCGATTTGTTCATTGTGCTGAAGCGGGGCGCGGACGGCTGCCATCTGCTGGGTCGCGGCCTAGATTGCGCCTGCGCCGGCTTCTCCGTTCCAGTGGTCGATACCATCGGCGCGGGCGACGCCTTTGCCGCGGCTTATATCTGGGCCGATTTGCAGGCGTATTCGCCGCCGGAATGTGGCACAATCGGCAACGCCACCGGCGCGGCCAGCGTAATGAAAGCGGGAGCGGGCCGCAATGCGCCCACCAGCGCCGAAGTGCAGGCGATATTGGATCAACACAATACAGGACTGAATCTTTTATGCTGAAAAAGCTCACTCTGGAAACGCCCGCCGGCGACGCCCTGGTGGATATCACGCAGCAGGTCAAGGACGCCGTCGCCGAAAGCGGCATCGAGTCGGGCCTCTGCGCCATCATCGTGCCCCATACCACCGCCGGCATCACGCTGAATTCGGCGCTCGATCAAGCGACAGCCAGCGATAT
>JAGWBC010000228.1:13572-17865 GCA_021296115.1 Anaerolineae bacterium
GGCGAGCTGTCCATCGGCTGGTCGCAATTTGTCATGTTCTACGAATTCGACGGCCCGCGCAGCCGCGAGGCGCAAGTAAAGATCATCGCCGGCTGAGCGTGTGCCGCATGCGCCTCAAATATCCGGCAAACCAGCGTTTCTAATACGACGACTTGCTTGATCTCATGCTTCAGCGGGACGCGGCGTGTATATTGAAGTCGATGTAACCGTCGGCGGAGGAAGCAATGAACAAACAGAAAGTGGACCATATGCATTTCGGCGCCGCCGAGATGGTTGCCAGTATAGGGCGTCTGCGTTTGGACCTGGATGCCTTCACCATGATCGCGCACGTGATACTCTGGTTCTTGCTGGCTCTCGTCACCGCCGGCTTCGGCCTGCTGATTATCCCTTATGCGGCGGCGAAACTGATTCTGAATTCGATTATCATCACGGATGAATTCGGTCGGGCCAGCGCGCGGCTCCGCTGCGAAATCAGCTGGACGACACAGATTGGCCACGGCGCTGTTTGGGCGCTCTTTGTGCTTTTGTCAGGCGGGTTCGCGGCGCCCTTTTACATTTTCGCGCTGGCGCAAATGGCCATCAATCGTACCGAACTGGTGTCGATTTAGCCTGACTATGTTAGAGTCTGCACCTCAATAGCATAGGAGCCAGCGCATGCCTCGAAAAATCATCATTGACACCGATCCCGGCGTTGACGACACCATGGCCATCTTCTTCGCCCTCTGCTCGCCCGAACTGGAAGTCGTCGGCCTGACCAGCATCTTCGGCAATGTGCATACTGAGTTAGCGACCAAGAACGCGCTGCGTCTACTGGAAATCGCAGGACGGACGGACATTCCCGTGGCGGCGGGCGCGGTCGACGCCCTAACCGGACCCTTTGAAGGTCCCGTGCCCTTTGTACACGGCGCGGATGGGCAAGGCGATATCGACCTGCCAGACCCGGCCGGGCAGGCGCTGGATATCAGCGCGGCGCAATTCATCGTCGAGCAGCTGCGCGCCCACCCGGGCCAGATCACGCTGGCGCCGGTCGGCCCGCTGACCAATATCGCGCTGGCGCTGCGGCTGGAGCCGCGCATCACCGAGTGGGTCGACGAAGTGGTGCTGATGGGCGGCAATGCCTTGGCGCCGGGCAACGCCAGCCCGGCCGGCGAAGCAAATATCCGCAACGACCCGGAAGCGGCCGATCTGGTCTTCGGCGCCGATTGGCAAGTGACAATGGTTGGCCTGGACGTGACGCTGCGCGTGCATATGACGCCGGAGCACATCGCCGAATACGCGACGCACGGCAACGCCATGTCCGATCATATCGTGAAAGTGCTGCCGCATTATCGCAATTATTTCGAGAGCGTCTATGAAGCCAAGGGCATCTTCGTGCACGATTCCAGCGCCATCGCCTATATCCTCGATCCCACACTGTTCACGCTGCGGCGCTGGCCCATTCGCGTCGGCACGCAAGGTTTGGGCCGCGGCAAGACCTGGCCCGCTACCGGCGGTCGCATTCTGCCGCCCTGGGAAGGCCGGCCCTTGGTGAATGTCTGCGTCGATGTCGATGGCGAGCGGTTGGTGGAGATGGAAGCGGAGGTCTTGCGCAAGGCCTAAGCTGACCTGCGGACGATTCAGCGGGGTCAGAATGATATGCACCGAAGGTATTTAAACACGAACTTTGGCCACCTAATACACAGAGAAATGGCGAGGGCACGGAGGAATTCTCTTAATCTCCATGTTTAGAGGTCTTGGAAACGACTCACTTGATAATCTAGTTGATTTCCATTTCACGTAGAAATCCTCTGATCGCGCGTATTGGAATCTCGGGGCAGTCTCTCCTGATACAGATATCCAGGAGATAAACCAACTTTTTGCCCTCAAAGTATATGATACGAAATCCCTTGCTCTTTCCCGAGCGATCCGAAGTATTTTCACGTCTTACTCTGAAGACTGGCGCCCCGCCCACCCGCTGCAAGCGTCTCGCATTATGAAGATGACCTGTTTCCAGGTCATCAGCTAGCTTCTCCATGTCGTCAAACACTTTTCGGTTCTTCCGTGAAAGTCGTTTGACTTGTCTTTTGAATTCAGGTGTCCATAAGATCGTCTTCGTCATCTTCAGCTAGCTCACGACGTAATTCCGCCAATCCTTCTCTTACCGGTTGCACATCACCGTCTTTCATCTGCTGAATACTTCTGCGCAGGCTGGCGATGTATTGTTGTTCGGATTCATTCAAGGCGTCCGGTTTCTCTAACGTAGATTTCTGAGATCTTGAAGTCCTGAGACTATAATCCAAAAAGGATGGCGACCTGCGAACGTTGCCCGGCGCCGGACGTTCTTCAGACTTATCTCTCTTCGTTGATGCGCTCATTCTTGGAGCTCCCCTTAGCGCACGATGGCCACGCTTATACTCTCGCCAACTGTACTGAGACTAACATGAAATTCTTCAAGCCGCAAACGACTTCTTGGCGCCAACCAAGTATCAGAAACGATCCTTGTCATCCTGATTCTAGAGATTACTTAATCGGATCTTCCGATTATTGCCTTGATTCTACCGCCCCTGCCAAAGCAATTGGTTCTAATGGACATATGCTTTGGCAAAGGTTGGATGAGCCTAGTCCCGAAAAATCTGCTGCATGACGGCGAATTCGTTGAAGAGCATCCACTCCTTCTTGACGCGCCCATCAATAATCGCCTGCTGAGTGATGCCCCACATATTGACGCGGCGGCTGCTGGGCGCGCCATAGATGCCGTTGCCGCGGTGCGTGCCTGCCAGGCTCCAGCGCGTCGATGCCAGATAGCCTTCGTCATCGTTGCCCATCCAGTAGATATCATCGACTTGCAGCATCAAGTCCGGGAACATCGCTAACATCCCCAGGATGAAGGACTGGTACTCGCCGCGCCCGTAGAAGACGCGTCCGGTGCTGCCGCGGAAGTTAAGCGATTGATCGTAGGCGCGGGTCACTTCTTTCAGGCTGCGCCGGTTCCAGATATTGTGGAAGTTGCGGCGGATGAACCCCTCGACATCGAATCCGCCTTCAGCCCTAATCGGCGACGCTGAAATGTAGTCCGGCTTGTCCTCGCGGATCTTCAGCGCCGCTGGCCGGCAGCTCGTTGCCCAGCTTCCGCGCCATCTCGCGCAGGTCGAAACCCAGTTGGTGGATCAAGCTGGCGGTGTCGTAAATCACCCACTCGGCGAAAATCTCGTTCTGCAGCGAGACGCAGTTGGCGATGCACCACAGCTCGACCTTGCGGCCGGTCGGCTGCCCATAACGCGAATAGCCGGTGTTGTGCCCCATGATGACGGTGCGATGCGAGGTGTGGAAGCCGATTTCGTCGTTGCCAGCCCAAATGATCTCATCGGCGAAGAGGCGAATATCGGGGAAGGCGTTGATGGTATGCGCTGTATCCGCCACGATCTTGTTGCTGCCATACTGCAAGCCGTAGTCATCGTAAACGTGGGAATTATGGCGGTAGGTGTCGTAAATATAACCGATGTCCTTCTCTTCCCAGATGCGATGCGTGATGCGCACGATATAGTCGATGATGTCGACGTACTGGTCTTCGAAGCCGCGCATACTCTGGACGCGCTCCCTGCCCGGGTTGCGCAGCAAGCTGTCGCTGCCGCCCTTGCCCGCCAGTGATATCGCATAGTCCCCCGGCATGATGCCCGCGCCATGGGCGATGGCGATGGGCTCGGCGGCCTGGCTGCTGATGGGTTTATCGCTGGAATGGCTGGACGCCATAGTCGTCTACTCCCGACTGTTTCGTTTGCGCGACATCAGATGATAACGCTGATTAGCAATCTGACGTATTTCGTGGCGGAAATCGTAGGGCTTGTCCGGAACTGTGAGGACGGTGCTGGGCTTTCGCTATTGTCGTGGTTTCGACGCCTTTACCACCGAGGACACAGAGTGAAATCGAGGACACAGAGGAGAGAAATCATGCGAAGTCAAAGCCAGTTTCGGCAAAGCTGCGTTTCCTCCCTGACTCGACCAACCGCCATATTACCTGGTATCCCTCTCTGTGCCCTCATAATTGCTCTGTGTCCTCGGTGGTAAAAGGTTGACATTTAGAGGCGATTGCTCTGGCTCAGGGCCGCGGGTAGCTGATCGCCAGCATGCCCTCGATATCCAGCGGATCGACGCCGTAGCGCTCTTTTTCGGCGGCGCGGAGCAGGACTTCCGATTCCAGCTCGCCTTCCAGGGGCAGGCTCAGCCGGTACCCGTCGTGCAGCGCCGATTCGCGCGTGGCCACTTCCATCATCATCGCCATGAGGGCGTCTTCGTCTGTGTACTCGGACTCGCGCA
>JAGWBC010000015.1:0-19981 GCA_021296115.1 Anaerolineae bacterium
GCCTTGGCCGTATCCCAGCTCGCGCATGAGCTGCGTCGGCGCGTTGCGGATATGCAGCGGGATCGCCAAGTTGCCCAAATCCACGACATCCGCCAGCGCGTCGAAGTAGGCTTTGCCTTTCAGCGAGTTATCGCGGATCGGGGCTATGCCTCTCAAGAATTTGTGGACAGCTTGCTTGAAAGAGGCATAGAAGTGGTGATCCCACCGCATCCGCGTGCCAAAGAGCAGCGAGAATACGATAGATGGCTCTATCGCGAGCGGCATCTGGTGGAATGTTTCATCAACAAAATCAAGCATTTTCGCCGTGTCTTTTCTCGATTCGAGAAACTGGATACATCTTATCTCGGTTTTCTGCTCCTTGTCGGTACACTCATATGGTTACGATAGAATGTCAACAGAACCTAGTCGCCAAATGTTGTGATTGCCCCAATTATCATCACGCTTCTGGCGGCAGATTCAGCATTATACAGATTTTGCTGCACATAGCTCTTGTGCAGCTCGAGTTAATAGCTGGTCGCTGCGGTGACATCAGCCGCTCGGCAAGCAGCGGCGTGGCACGAGTCAAGCGGACGCCAATTTGAAGTAGTTCCTCGTTACAATGTTGTATTGACGCAGGATGCGTCCCTGCTAAACGAGCTCATCGCCTAGAAAGGTGATCCAATTATGATTCCGAAGCTGTTTGACTTAAGCGGACGTGTGGCGCTGGTTACCGGCGCCGCGCAAGGAATGGGGCGCGCCATGACGCTCGCGCTCGCTGATGCCGGCGCCGACCTGCTAATTGCCGACATCAATACGGCGCAGCTGGAAACCACTGCCGACGCCATCCGCAAGATGGGCCGACGGGCGCTTCCCGTGACCTGTGATGTAACGGACATCGAACAGATTCGAGCGATGTTCAGGGAACTTGATCGCGAATTCGGTCAGTTAGATATTCTGGGCAATGTCGCCGGGCCAGGGCAGTTAGGGAGGCCGGAAGACATCGAACTCGAGCTGATGTCGGATATCATCCTTGGCCTGACGGTGGCGCGTTTCTGCTGTTGTCAGGAGGCGGGTCGTCGGATGTTAGCGGGGGGAAAAGGCAGCATCATTAATATCTGCTCGATCGGCGGTGTGTCGGCTTTGGGTCGCGGAAATTTCCCGTACAGTGTCGGCATGGGTGGCGTCGCGCAAATGACGCGAGAACTCAGCACGGAGTGGAGCGGCCGAGGTGTGCGCGTCAACGCGATACTGCCAGCGCAAGTAGTCAACCCGGGCTTGGCGGAGCGCATGCAAGCCGACCCGCAGCTGGAAGCACAATTCCTGTCGGGCATACCAATCGGACGTATGGGGCAGCCTGAAGACATTGCCGGTCCGGCAGTCTTTCTGGCATCGGATGCCTCGGCTTGGATCACTGGCGGATTGATTCCGCTAGATGGCGGCAACCTGGCGCTGAATGCGGGCGGTACACCCGGTCCGCGCGCTTAGCAAGGCCCTGCCGCCCGGCGCTACTCGGCAACTACCGGATTGCTCAGTACGCCCAAGCCCTCGATTTCCATATTGACCGTTTCGCCGGGCCTGAGCCAGCGCGGTGGTCTACGCGCGGCGCCGACGCCCGGGGGCGTACCGGTCTACACATTATCGCCGGGCTCGAAGCTCATCACCTCGCTGATATCGGCAAGGAGCTGCGGCACACTGAAGATCAGTTGGCTGGTGCTGGAATCTTGCAGAGTATCATCGCCGATCCACAAGCGAATGGCGAGATTATGCGGGTCGGGCAATTCGTCCGCGGTGACAAGTGCCGGTCCCATCGGCGCGAAGGTATCGAAAGATTTGCCCATGGTCCACTGGCTGGTGCGGGTCTGGTAGTCGCGCGCGCTGACATCATTGACGTTCAGATAGCCGGCGACATATTCCAAAGCATCCGCTTCTGAAACGTGACGAGCCCGCTTGCCGATGACAAAGCCCAGCTCGGCTTCATAATCGACTTGATCGGTCACTTTTGGCAGCACGATGGCGTCGCCGCTGCCGATCACAGTATTGCTGTACTTGCTGAATACGATCGGATAGTCTGGCAGCGGCTGGCCTGATTCCGCGGCATGATCGGCATAATTCAGGCCGATACAAAGGATTTTGTCGGGATTCGGGATTGGCGCCGCCAGTTTGATCGCGCTCATTTCGAGAAGGTCAGTTGCTTCTTCAGCGGCAGTTTCCGCCTTTTGCAAGGCCAGCGGACCGGCTTCCAGCAGCGCGCGTATGCTGGAAGGAAGTGGAGCATCGGCCGCCAGCAGGTCGACGATGGCCTCTCGACCGTCTCGCTTGACAATAGCGCCGGGCCGATTTTCGCCGTCTTTTACGTAGGTAACCAGCTTCATGCATTTGTCCTCGCCACTTAGTTCACAAGCCAGAGATAAGGTGTTTCTACATATTGCCCCACGCGCTGCAAGAAGCGCGCGGCCGGAGCGCCATCCGTCAGCCGATGGTCGAAGGTCAAGCTAAGTGTCAGCATGTGCCGAATGGCGGTGCGTTCCGCTTCCGCATCAATCACGACTTGCCGCGCCACGATTCGCCCGATGCCCAGGACGGCGGCTTGCGGCAAGCTGATAATTGGTGTGAAGGCGTCAATGTCGTACATGCCCAGATTGGTTATGGTGAAGGTTGCGCCGTGGAGCTGATCCGCCTTGAGCTTGCCTTGCCTGGCGAGCGTCACTAGCTCGGCGCTCGCTGTTGTCAGCTCCAGCAGTGACAGCGTATCCGCGCCAGCAATGACCGGCGCGAACAGGCCCCGTTCGCTATCAACCGCCACGGCAATGTTGATCGCGCCGCGCAGGATGACATCATCGCCTTCTATCGAGGCGTTGAGCGCCGGGTGCTCGCGCAGCGCCCTGGCCACCAGTGTCGTCAGCAGATCCGTATAAGTCGGTACGATGTCAGCGCCGTCGGCTTTGAGTTTGCGGCGCAACTGCACCAGCTCAGTCGCATCGACCTCGCTTGTGAGCGTAACCGGCGCCGCGGTCCGCGCGCTTTCAACCATGCGGTCGCGCGTCACTCGATGTACGCGGGTCATCGCTACCCGTCGGTCATCCGGGATAGCTTCACGCTCGGCGGCAAGTGTCTCCACATCCTCGCGGGTGACGCGAGCGCCGGCAAAACGCGCCGCCAGCTCATCGAGGTCGAGGCCGGCATGCTGCGCAACGCGGCGCGCGACCGGCGTAATCCTGAGGTCACCCTCAGGCGTTGCGGTGGCCACCTCGGCAGCTGCGCGTACGTCCCTTTCCACGATGCGTCCGCCGCTCCCGCTGCCGGTCAAGCTCGACCAGTCGATGTTGAGTTCGGCGGCGATGCGTTTCGCACGCGGGCTGGCAGCAGGGCCGCCGCTTCGCGACTCTCGGCGTTCCTTTGGGTAGGCGGCTTGGCTGGCGGGGGCAGGTGACTCAGCCGAATGAATGGATGTCGCCACAGTTGGTGTTTCTTCCAGCTCAAAAGGCGGCGCTTCACCCGGCGCTACGAGATAAGCTAGAAGCTCACCTATCTTCACCATCGAACCCAGCGGCGGCGCATCCGGCAATATACGCAGAATTCCGCTGTCAAAAGCTTCGATCTCCTGCAGGGCTTTGTCGCTCTCGACTACAAAGATGATGTCGCCCGCTTGCACTTCGTCGCCATCTTGTTTGACCCACTCGTCAAGGACGCCTTCTTCCATGGTCCAGCCGAGTTTGGGCATTACGATTTCTATTGCCATACGCCAGCCTATCTAGTCCGCCATACTACCCACTGAGACAGCGAAAGTTATGCTATCTGGCAGAAGCCATGCGCTGCGGCTACTCCGCCAGCAAATTCCGAATCGCCCCGGCGATCGCTGCATGATCAGGCGTGATGACGCCTTCCAAAGTCGGACTGTAGGGAGTCGGTGTATGCATGCCATTCAAGCGGGCGATCGGCGCGTCTAAATCGTCAAATCCGTTTTCCATTACCAGCGCGCTGATCTCTGCGCCAATGCCGCAGGGACCAAAAGTTTCGTCGACAATCAGCAGACGGCCGGTCTTGTGAACCGATTCGAGTATTGTGTCTATATCCAGCGGCGCCACTGTGCGTGGGTCGATCACTTCAATCTCCGCGCCCTCCCGCGCCAATTCCTCGCTGATGGCGAGCACTTTCTGCAGCATCACGGTCAAGGCGACTACGGTGGCGTCGCCGCCTGACCGGACGACAGCCGCCTGGCCGAAGGGAATGCTGTATGCTTCTTCCGGCACATGCCCGCGCTTGTTGAGCAGAAGTTTATGCTCCAGGAACAGGACAGGATCATCTCCCGTCAGCGCAGTTCGCATGAGACCCTTAGCGTCATAGGGCGTCGAGGGCAAGGCCACGCGGAAACCGGGAATATGCACAAATAGAGGATAATAGCTGCCGGAATGGTGTGTAGCGGCGGCGCCGCCAATCCCAAAACAACCACGCAATATCAGCGGCATCTTGATTCGCCCGCTGCTCATATATTGAATCTTCGAAATCTGGTTGAACAATTCGCCGATTGAATCCAGGATGAAATCGACGATCATAAAGTCGACGACAGGGCGAGTTCCGGTCATGGCGGCGCCGGTACACATGCCAACAAATCCTCGTTCGACTATCGGCGTATCCCGTAGTCGCATCGGCCCGTATTTCTCGTACAGCCCCAAGGTGGTATTGAAGTTTCCGCCGCGCTCCCCGATGCCTTCGCCTACAACAAAGATGCTGGGGTCTATCGCCATCTGCTCGGCCAGCGCTTCGCGAGCCGCTTCGGTGTATGTAATCTCTCGCATAGGCTTAATCCTGTGCGCTGAATATGAAATCAGCAGCAGTAGCCGGATCCGGGAAAGGGCTGGAGCGGCCGAAATCCATTGCGTCTGCGACGATTATCGTTACCTCTTCTTCGACAGCATCTATTGCAGCTTCGTCGGCCTGCTTGTTGACGAGGAGCTCTGATCTAAAGGTCGCGATGGGATCGCGCTTCCTCCAAGATTCGACCTCATCCACGGTGCGATAACCGCCGTCGCGCATACCTTCCGCATGTGGTCGCAAGCGATAGGTCTTACATTCGATCAGCGAGGGACCGTTTCCGGCGCGGGCCTGTGTCACCGCCACCTTGGCGGCTTCATGTACAGCCAAGACATCATTTCCATCTACACAGACAGCGTTCATGCCGTAGGAGACGCGTACGCGCTCCGCCACATTTTGGTTGCGCGTCGCCTCGCGGAAGGGTACCTCAGTGGCGTACATATTGTCTTCACAGACAAAGACAACGGGCAGATCCCAAATCGCCGCGAGGTTGATCCCTTCGTGAAAAGCGCCATTGCTGACGGCGCCATCACCAAAAAAGGCGACGCTTACTCGGTCCGATCCAAGCAGTTTGAAGCTGTAGCCGGCGCCGGCGCCCTGCAAGATACTGGGGCCAACAATGCCGCTCGTGCCCATCAATCCGACTTCAGGGGCGAAGAGGTGCATGCTGCCGCCGCGTCCCTGGGAGCAGCCGGTCGCTTTGCCCAACAGCTCGGCCGCCACCTCACGGGCGCTAACGCCTTTGGCCAGCGCATGCCCGTGCCCGCGATGCGTGCTGAAGACAACGTCATCCTGGCGCAAATTGGCGCAGACGCCGGCCGCGATTGCTTCCTCACCGACATAAGTGTGGCAGGGACCAGGAACCAGACCCATCTGGTGAGCGCGAGCAAGCTGCTCTTCCGTCCGCCGAATGAGAACCATCGTGCGGTAAAGCGCCAGCAGCTGCTCGCTGCTTAATGCCAATTCATGGCTGTCCAATGCGAAATCTCCTCTAATACCTTGTCTACGGACTGAAATTCGGCTGATTGACCGGCGACAGCGGCTTCTGACCCGTCAATACCCGCACGACATCTTCGGTCGCCTTCCGCCGTACATCGACTTTTGATGCTTCAGAATACCAGGCGCCGTGCGGGGTGATAAGAATTCGCTCGTGGTGGAGCAGCGGAAAATCAGCGGGTGGCGGCTCCTGGCTGAGCACATCCAGCGCCGCGCCGGCGATGCTGCCCGCCATAAACGCGTCCAGCAAAGCCGCGTCATCGATCAACTCGCCACGCGCGGTATTGATGAGGTAGGCGGTCGGCTTCATCATTTCAAGCGCCGCCGCGTTGATGATATGGCGCGACGACTCGGTCAGCGGTGTATGCAGCGAAATGTAATCGGATTTGCCAAACAAGGTATCCAGGTCGACCAGGTCGACATTATGTTCAGTTTCCGCGTCCAGGCCTACATAGGGATCGTGTGCGATGACGCGAAGCCCAAGCCCGGACGCCTTAGCTGCGACTGTCCGCCCGATGCGTCCCAAGCCGATGACGCCCAAGACCTGTCCCTTCAAGCGAGGCGCCGGCTCAATTCGCGCGACATCGTACCAGGCGCCAGCTTTTACCGAGGCAACCATCTGTGGCAAGCGCCGCGCATGATTAAGCAGCAGTGCGACGGCATGGGTAGACACTTCGTCAATGGAATAATCAGCGACGTATGTCACCCAAATGCCGCGCTCGGTGGCCGCCGGGATGTCTATTGCATCCAGGCCGGTACCGACGCGAGCGATAACTTTGCAATTTTCCAAGGAGCGAATCAGTTTGGCGTCGACTTCTTGAATGGTGACCATTATTGCATGCGCCCGGCTGGCGATCGCGCGCGCTTCGCTGCTGTCCAGGTTTCCCGTAAACACAGTCGTCGCGCCGATTGCCGCCAGCGCTTCTGATTCGAGCTGTGTATCGGGAAAGGACGCGTGTGCTATGACTACAGTGGTCATACCGTTTTCTACCTAATCATGATCATCTTAAGCCGTCAATTGGGGGCGAGCTTACCATGTGTGGCTCCCACCGGCATTCAGCGCCAGATTGCCGCCGTCGATCGGCAGCAGCGTACCGGTGATGAAGGCGGCGGCATCAGACGCCAGGAAAATGGCCGGACCAACAATGTCTTCGCTTTCGCCCATCCGATTCATCGGAATGCCTTTCAGCAAATGCGCTACCAAGCCGGGATCCGTATTGGGATCCTCCAGCCAGTGTTTGACGGACGGTGTCCTCATTTGGGCCGGCAGCAGCGCGTTGACGCGTATATTGTGCTGCGCCCATTCGACAGCCAACTCACGTGTCATCTGGTGGACGCCGGCTTTGGCTACGCTGTAAACGAAATTGCCGCGTCCCAGAGCCAGCGCGCCGGCGATTGAGCCGATGCTGATGATGCTGCCGCCTCGGCCTTGCTTGATCATTCGCCGCCCGGCCTGCTGCGCGCACATGAAGAAGCCGGTTAAACACACCGAAAGCGCGAGATTCCAGTCCTCCAGGCTCATATCTTCAGGGCGAGAGCGATTGAAGGCGAAGGGACCATTGACCAGAATATCAATTGTGCCGAAGGCTGAATCGAGTAGATCAAATAGCTGCGCTACTTCGTTTTGATTCGCGATATCACACTGGCAGACGACGGCCTTTTGCCCGCTCGCTTCTATCTGGCTGGCGGTTGCTTTCAGACCTGAGAGGTTGATATCGGCTACGACGAGGTCCGCTCCAGCCTCGGCGAAGCCAAGCGCTATCGCCCGCGACAACCCGGAGGCCGCACCCGTCACAACTGCTACTCTTCCCTGAAGGCCAAACCGTTCCATCAAAACCATTCACCCCATGTCAGCACCTTACAATGTCGCCACTAACTCTGTTCAGAGCCGAGGAAGGCTTCGTAACTAACGAGTACACGCGTATAAGCGGCTTCAAGGTGCGTTTCGATAAGCTCAAGCGCCCGCTTCTCGTGGCGATCGCGTATGGCATCCAGGATATCCTGGTGCCAGGGCAGCATGTACTCGCGAAAGTCAGCATTCGCAACATTGCGTGAGAGGAGAAATATGTATATCTGCGGGCGCAATGTCGACCAAAAATGATACAGCCGTTTGTGCTGGGCAGACTTTATGACGACCTCGTGAAAGCTGACATCCAGGTCGGCAGCACGCTGCACAGTCACTGTGTCGTCAAGAACCGATCGCATATCATCCAGAACAACTTGCATCTGCGCCAAATGTGAATCATTGTGGTTCTTGACCGCCAGTTGAACAGCCAGCTTTTCGAGCGCCATCCTCAACGAATACACTTCGTCGAGGTCTTCCCTTTCCAGCCGCGCAACCGACGCGCCGCGATTCTGCTCTCGAATGACCAAGCCTTCGTATTCCAGTTGAATAAGCGCTTCACGAACGGGACCGCGACTGACGTTGAGCGCTTCAGCCAGTTCTTCTTCTCGCAAACGGATGCCCGGCTGCAGCTGCCTATTCCAAATGGCTTGACGCAATGTCTCCAGAACATCATGAGCCAATGGTCGTCTCTCTTGGATTCCAGTCAAATTGGCCAGCGATGCATTTGTCATTAAACGATTCTCAACGTTCTGTTTACTGTTTACAATAGCTAGAGATTACACAGTGTCATGCTTAGAGTCAATCGCGCTTATGTGGCCGCGGATGAGGCCTTTGACTCTCAGCTCTTCAATGAAAGGTTCCACCTTAGGCTACCAATGCTTCGTCTGCGCTCGGTCCTTAAATTCGAATAATCCGGGCGGAGCATAAACGGCTGTATTCATACTGCGGTACGCGCGCCATCAATCATCAGGGCATCTCCATTGACGAAACTCGCCGCATCCGATGTTAAAAACAGGACGACCTGCGCTACCTCTTCCGGCAGCCCATAGCGCCGCATTGGGTTGCGAGCGACGAATTTATCGCGCACCGAATCCGGGTCGTCCGGAGCATACATGCCAGCCAGCGAATCAATCATTCGGGTTTGGATCGCGCTGGGACAGATAGCATTTACCCGCACACCGTATTGCGCCACTTCAGCGGCTGCGGTGCGCGTCAATCCAATGATCCCGTGCTTGCTGGCGGAGTAGGCGCACAGCCCAGGCGCACCGACCACTCCGCCCACCGAGGCAGCATTGACGACGCTCCCGGCGCCCCTTTCCACCATATGCGGCAGAACGTATTTCAAGCCCAGAAACACACCCTTGAGATTGATCGCCATCACTCGGTCAAAGACATGTTCCGGGTATTCCATGGTTGAGGCGACGACGCCTTCAATGCCCGCATTGTTAAAGAAACAGTCAATACGCCCGAAATGACGAATCGCTTCCTGGGTGTAGGCTTGTACTTCCGCCGCTTGGCTTACATCAGCGCGATAGGCCTCCGCTTCGCCACTTGACGCGCGGATCGCGTCTCTTGTGGCAAGGGCAGCGGCGCCATCGATGTCAACAGCGAACACACACGCGCCAGCGGCGGCAAATGCCATGCAAGCCGCCTCGCCGATTCCATTGCCAGCGCCGGTCACTAGCGCGACCTTGCCCTCAAGCCTCATCGGCGCCGGCCTCCGTCGCCAAGTAGTCGTGCAATACCTGGCCCCAAGGCAATACGAAGTCAGTACGCCAGTAAAAGCCGGCGATCATCTCGCGCGCAGGCAGCTTATAGACGGGCGCCTGCGCGTTTGGGCGGAGCTCAATCGTCGCCGGCCCGGACCAGCATTCATGCACACGAACATTTTCGAAACGTCGCGCCGTGAGCTGGCGGATGGCGATTTTGCCGTCCACACCGTTGACGACTTTCAGATTGATATTAGTCCGGAAATCGCCGACTTTAAGCATCTCAGAGAGCTCTGCGCGCTGCGCCTTATAGGGCATGGTGGCCGTGATGATATCAATATCGTTGCGTCTTACCGTGCCAACAAATAGGTCGCCGCGGACTTCCAACCGCGGCTCTCCCCCTTTCTTCGGCTGCCCATAAATCTCACGTCCGACTGCTACTGCTCCCACGCTGCTCAAATACAGATATGGCGAATAAGCGCCGCTAACATCTGTTCCCGGCAGAGTGACAGGCAGTTGCACCGCCGACTCACAATAATTGCCGAACATATCGGCATCGTGCATGTGATAGATGTGGACGATGACGGCATCGCTCTTCAGCTCGAGCGGCGCGGGTATCAGGCGGCGGGCAGCGTCGATGTCCGTACGATAGAGGATCGTCATGATATCCACGTTCCGCATCTCCATTGGGAAACGCGGATAAAGCGGACTATCGAAGGGTGTCTCGAAGATCGAGTTGGCGTTGTTCTGCTCCACGACGCGATCCTCCCATTAGTGCAATCGTACCTTCGCCTGCAGTTGTCGGGCGATATCAACCGCAGTGACGAGCATTGGAATGACACGCAGTTGAAATCGGGACAGATATATCTTAACTGAAGTCGACCTCGGCAAACTCGTTCTGCGCGCCGATGAATCCAAGCGGATTATTCGTGGTCCAATCTCGCCGGTGAAAAGCAAATCGACTTGGTCGTTGCAGAGACGATAGCAGCGACCAAAATACTTGTAAGCATTTTCCTCGATCTGCTGCATGGCTACCCGGCGAAACAGGGCTCGACCTGCCCCTTGACGCCAGTATGAATGCGGAACAGATCGCCCGCCAGAGGTTGCTGTCGAGCTTCCTCGTCGGTCAAGCCGATAGCCGCCGTCGTGACATAAAGCTCGTCAAGATTCTCGCCGCCAAAGGCGCAACTGGTCGGATTCTTTACCGGTAAGCGAATCTCACGCTCAATCACCCCGTCCGGGTCGAAGCGGACGATACGCCAATCGAGAATGCGCGCGCTCCATACGCAGCCTTCGCTGTCCACGCACAATCCATCCGGCAGCCCGGGCACATCCGGATCATGAACGAATACGCGACGGTTAGCAATGCTGCCGATTTCCAGGTCAAAGTCGTAGGCATAAATCGTGTGGATCATGGTATCGGTGAAATACATGATCTTGTTGTCCGGGCTCCAACCTAGTCCGTTGGCAATTGTGATTCCGCTTTCCATTCTGCGCACAGAAGCATCGGCGTCAAGTCGATAGAGCGCGCTGGTAGCGCCCTCTACAGTCATGGTACCGGCCCAAAAGCGCCCGCGGCGATCCACCTTGCCATCATTGAAGCGCGACTCGGGTTTGTCCGCTTCCGGGTCAGCGATGTATTCCAGTTGGCGCTCTTGCATGTCCCAATAGGCATAGCCCTTGGCGGTTGCCAATATCAAGCCGCCCGACTCTCGAAAAGCCAGGGCGCCCACTGCAATGTCCATTTGCGCCATTTCATGCCGGCTCTCTTTGGGATCGTAGCGAAAGATTTGGCTGGACTCGATATCCACCCAATAGAGCGCCTTTTCCTCGGGATGCCACAGTGGACCTTCTCCCAATACATTGCCCAGCGAAAGGACATGTTCGACTTCATTCATCGCTCAGGTCTTTCTTCATGCAGAACCAGTTGCGCTGGCGCCGCTAATTGTCGTTCTTTCGCTCTACGGTCTCCAAGTCGTCGAACCAGAGCGCCATGCGCGCCATCACGCCGCCATCGACAGTCAAGGTCGTACCAGTGATATAGGCCGCATCCTGCGACGCCATGAATACGACGGCCGCTGCGATGTCCGGCCCATAGCCGATGCGCCCCAGGGCGATCTGATCATCCATCATATGCGGGTCGTAATTGGGGATGACCTCGTAGGCCTTTTCCACATGAATCGACCCGGGGATCACGCAATTTACGCGGATGCGATGGGGCGCCAGATCCAGCGCCATGGCGCGCGTCATGGCGTTGAGACCGCCTTTGGTACTGGCATAAGCCAGCATACCGGGGAAGGTCGCCATGCTGTGCATAGACCCTATGATGATGATAACCCCGCCGCTCCCCTGCTCAACCATCAGCTTGGACGCCGCCTGGGAACACATATAGGTGCCCTTGAGATTGATATCAATGACACGATCCCACTGCTCATCGTTCATTTCCAGGAAGGGGATGACCGGATCAATCGCCGCGTTGTTGACCAGAATGTCAATGCGCCCAAAATCTTCTCGCAAGGAAGCATACATGGCATCGACCTCGCCTCGTTGCGCGATATTGGCCCTGACCGCTGTCGCTCGCCGCCCCTTTGCGCGAATCTGCTCGGCAATGTCTTCAGCGCCGACCTCGCTGCTGGCGTAGTTGACCAGCACATGCGCGCCCTCATCGGCCAGGCGCAGCGCGATATGCCGCCCGATGCCGCGTCCGCCGCCGGTGACCAACGCCACTTTGTCTTTCAATCTCATGGCTGTCCGATCCAGTCAATTACAAATGCTCCCCCTCTACCCTTGCGGGAGAGGGGGACGTGAGAATTGGGGTTTAACCCCCTTCTAGCCCTCCAGGAAGAAATCGACGGTATCAGCAGTGATAGTGAACGACTTCGTGATCACCGTGTTGGGCAGGGCAATCCGCCCGCCTTCACGCGCGACTATTCCTTCGGCCGCGACATACATAAATGTCACGCCAAAGAAGCCCTCCGCGAAAGTATCCTGGGCGATCGTGCCCATGACAGTGCCTTCCTTGATGTCCTGCAGCAGCGAGTCAGCGCGGTCGCCACCGACCACGTCAATGCTATCAACCAGACCCATGTCATTGACGGCGTTAGCCACGCCTTCGGCGAAGGCGTCACCCGAATAGATGATGTCCATATCGGGATTGGCTTCGATCAGGTTGAGCGCGCCATTGTATGCGCCGTCCATCGAAGCGCGGTCATCGACCGGCTCAAGGAACTGGTAATCGCGCCCGGAAGCTTCCAAGGTTGTGCGGAATCCGTTGAGGCGATCGCGGTGTTGCTGCGCGCTGATGAAGGCGACCACGCCGATCTTGGCGCCATCGGGATAGCGATCCAGCACCAACTGCGCCGCCGACTCACCAAAGGCGAAATCGCCGGTGCCGACGAAGGCATGGCGCGCGCTCCGGTCGATCAGATCGCCGTTGAATTGGATGAAGGGGATGCCGGCTGCCATTGCTTGCTTCGATACCTCGGGGATCAGCGTGACGTCAAAGCCGATCATCAAGATGCCCTTGGTATCCGGCTTGGCGACGATCTCCTCCAGCAGTTTGATCTGTTCAAGGGCGATGCCATCGGTGGGTGGAGGACCGACAATCTCCACATTAATACCCAGCCAATTAGCGGCGGCTTCTATGCCTTCAAAGTGCTGCTTCCACCAGGGATGCCCGAGATTGCCGCCGATCATGTAGTAGGCGCCATCGGTGCCGGCCGGCAACGTCGGCTTATCAGGTTCGACGCCTAGGAAGAAGTCGACCGTTTCCGCGGTGATGGTGAAAGACTGGGTAATCGAAGTGTCGGGCAAGGCGAGGCGACCGCCTTCTTGCGAGACGAGACCTTGACGCGCCACATACATATAGAGCACGCCAAAGAAGCCCTCGGCGAAGGTGTCCTGCGCGATTGTGCCCATGACAGTGCCGTCCTTGATGTCCTGCAGCAGCGAGTCGGCGCGGTCGCCACCGACCACGTCAATGCTGTCGGTCAGACCCATGTCATTAACGGCGTTTGCCACGCCTTCGGCAAAGGCGTCACCCGAATAGATGATATCCATATCGGGATTGGCTTCAATCAAGTTGAGCGCGCCGTTGTAAGCGCCGTCCATTGACGCTCTGTCATCTACCGGTTCGAGGAACTCATAGGCGCGACCCGATTCTTCGAGCGTTGTGCGGAAGCCGTTCAGACGATCGCGGTGCTGCTGCGCGCTGATGAAAGCCACCACGCCAATCTTGGCGCCATCGGGATAGCGATCTAGCACCAACTGTGCTGCCGACTCGCCAAAAGCAAAGTCGCCCGTGCCGACAAAGGCATGGCGCGCGCTCTTGTCGATGAGGTCGCCATTGAACTGGATGAAGGGGATGCCGGCTGCCATCGCCTGTTTCGATACCTCAGGTATCAACGTGACATCGAATCCAATCATCATGATGCCGGCGGTATTGGGCTTGGCTACAATTTCCTCGAACAGTTTGATCTGTTCCAGGGCGATACCATCAGTGGGCGGCGGACCGACGATCTCGACATTGATGCCGAGCCACTCAGCAGCCACTTCAATGCCTTCAAAGTGTTGTTTCCACCAAGGATGGCCGAGATTGCCGCCGATCATATAGTAGACGTCCTCGTCGCTATCTTGCGCGCCGACTGATGCGACCGCGCCAATGAACAACGAGAGTACCAGCAAGAGAATCATAAACTTCTTCATCATACTCTCCAGAAAATCCTACTGTTGTGAAAAATCTATTCGCGGTAAGTGAGGATCATGAACAAAGCTTGGACAATGAACTTGGCCTCGATTGTCACCACGATGGTGATGCAGATGCGCTGCTAAACCCATCTGCCCCCTTCTAGTGTGTATCCCGCGAGTAACTGGAAAACACAACACGTCTCTACGACCGGCGATTATCGGTCATCATCAATCGGTTGCCCCTTGCCTTTTGCTCCAGGCATCGAAAGCAACCGCCGTGAACAGCACGGCGCCCAAAACGAAAAACTCCCAGTAGACGGGCAAGCCCAGCTGTATGGTCGCACTCCGGATCATATGCATGAAGAAGAGCCCCAGGACGGCCCCTAACACGCTCCCCTCCCCGCCAGTGAGCGCTGCGCCACCGATGACCGCCGCGGCAATCACGCGCAGCTCCAGCCCACCGAGAGTATTCGGCGGCGCCGATGTCAGCCGGCTGGCCCAGACGATGCCACACATAGCCGCCGCCATGCCCGTGGCGACAAAGCCGATCAAGGTGACGCGATTGACATTGACGCCGTTGAGCGCCGCGCCTTGACGGTCGCTGCCGGCGGCAAAGATATGCCAGCCGAAGCGCGTGCGATTCAGCACCAGCCAGCCGAGAAAGATGACGACCGCCGCGTAAAACACAGGCATCGGCAGCGTACTAATCCTCATTTCCTGCAAGAAGGGGAAGGTCTCGCCCAGGTCTCGCAAGGGCTGAAAGCGCGCGATATCGCGGAAGGAGCCAACAAAGTTATGACGTGATTCGCCGCCGGCCACACCGGTGGCGGCGCCTTGCGCCATCCACCAGGTCGCCAAGGTGGTCATCAGCGGATTCATGCGCAGGCGCGTTACTGCGAAACCGTTGATTACGCCGACTATCAATCCCGCGGTCAAGCCGATTGCAACGACCAACAGGATCAGGAGCGTATCGTCCATCGTGCCCAACAAACGCGAGAAGGTCCAGCCAACCAAGACCACGCTAAGGTTGGCGATGCCGGTCACCGACAGATCGAACATGCCGCCGATGAGCAGCATCGCCATCGGAATGACGACCAGCATGTCCGGCGCGACCTGCGAGAGGAAAATGGGAAAATGCGTCGGACCCAGGAAGCCAGGCGCGCCGCCCAACCGCACCAGAATAGTAAAGACCACCAGCACCAACAGCAGTTGGATCTCACGCTGCGCCAGCAGACGTTTCCAACGCGATTCGCTAGCCGCCTCGTCAGTACTGGTATCAAATTCTTCTTGCTTAACTGCCATAGTCTTGCTCCGTTGTCGTGACAATCCAGACTTACATTGGCGACCGGCCTGCTAAAGCAAATCGGCGCCAGTGATCATACGAACGACTTCGGTGGAATCGGTCTCTTCCTTGATTAGCGTACCCACTGTGCGTCCGTGACGCAGCACCGTGATACGATCGCAAATTCGGAATACGTGCGCCAAATTATGGCTAACGACGATTATGCCCTTGTCTTGCTCCTTGAGGTGTTCAATCAAGGTCAGCATTTCATGCGCTTCCTTAACGCCGAGCGCTGCTGTGGGCTCATCAAGCAGTAAGATTTCCGCGCCGAAATGCACGACCCGCGCAATGGCAACCGCCTGCCGCTGCCCACCGGAAAGGTGACGCACGCGCGTGTGAACGGAGGGCAGATTGGTCTTCAACTGGCGCACGACCTGATTCGCCTCCGCGGTCATCTTACGCCGGTCCAAGATTCCGTTCCTGGTTAGCTCGCGTCCGACATACAAGTTGGCGACAACGTCGCGCGTCGCCAGGAGCGCCAGGTCTTGATAAACAGTGGCGATGCCTAAGTCGAACGCGTCGTTGGGGTTATCGATCGTGACGGACTGGCCGCGCACGATGATTTCGCCCGCGTCCGGTTTGTGCGCTCCTGACAGCACCTTGATCAAGGTCGACTTGCCAGCGCCGTTGTCGCCGACCAGCGCAACTATTTCTCCCGCTCTAACGTCGATTTGCGCGCTGCCAAGCGCCTGTACCGTGCCATAGGCTTTTTCGATGTTGCGCGCAACCAAGAGGGGCTTTTCTCCCCTAGACTCGGCGGGCGCCTCCCTTGCTTCTGCTTGCGGCGCACCCATATTCACCTCGATCAAATCCAACTTAGCGGAATCGCCACACGATCAATCGATCGACGATGAGCGTCGGCATCTCTTGCCGAACCGGCCCAGCACGACCTGATGGTTGACATATAGGTTCGCAACTGATGGGGGGCGCGTGAAGACATTGGAAGAAGCAGTTACGTGAAAGAAAAAACTATACATTCTTCTAATTCGCACCTGATAATTGTATGCGAGTTAACAATTTGCTGTTTACAACGCAAACTATAGCGTTTCTCTTGTCGCTTGTCAAATATTCCATTCCGCTAAAGGGACTGCTGCTCGCGAGCACAATGTTGAGCGACTAGAACTAGCCGAATGACAAGGCCTTCAGCTGTTTGAGAGCCACGAAGCCACGTCAGATCGGGGTGGTGCAAAGGGCGTCCTGACTCCGCTAGCCAGCGATTGTAGCGTCTAATCTACGAGTGGACGTTCTTGTTGTCCGATTGGGATGGCAGTTGCGGCCACGGAATAGGACCTGGAAGCCGTGAATTTGCCTCGGAAAAGTATAGCCCGGATCACACAGGCCTAAGGCGTGCCCCGCTTCGCCGACGCGGCTCAGGCGGTTGAGTACTTGCGGCAGATGATGCAAGCGGTCGACAATAACGTTGGTATCCAGGATACAGATCACTGGGTGCATGCGGACTCATACCAGGCTTCGATGCATTCTTCTGTGATAGGCACCGTCATCTCGTCGAGCTGTGCTTGCCTCAGGCCCTCGCTCATTGCAACCAGGGCCGCATTTAGTCGCCGCTCAATACGCAATCGCTCAGAAGGCAATCTGCAGCCGTCGCGGCTTGGCATCGGCCGGGCGGGCATAGAGCAGGGTGGCAGCGGCGTTGGCATGACCGGCTTGCGCCTGCATATCATGCAAGCGGGCGCCGTTGTTCAGCGCCAAAGTGATATGCGTCCGCCGCAGATCGTGCGCCGACAAGCGCTCAATCCCAATGCGCTTGCCGCTGCCGCCCACCACCCGCACAATCGTCTCGGCGTTCATCGCCTCATCGACATAGAACCCCGGGTTGTAACCGGCCGTCATGGTGGGAAAGACATGGTCGTATTCGCCCGCTTGCGCCTCCCACAGGGCATACAGCGACTGGATGGTGTAATCGGTCATATCCGCTATGGCCGCGATGCGTTCCTTTCCGCCCTTGCCCTGGCGCACGGTCACGAGCTGGTCCTCAAAGTCGATGTCATCCCAGCGCAGCGCCACCACTTCGGCCCGGCGCAAACCAGTGTACGCGTTGATGACACGGCGCAGGGAAGCAGGTCAGCAGTGATGATACACATCCCAGTCGAAGTAGGTTGAAAAGGCTTCGCTGAGAATATCGGCCGAATGCGAGCGATTCATCGCTGCGTGATGTTCGAAGCCGTTGGTGCAGATATGACGCATCAGCGTCTGCAATTCCGGCACTTCGACAACGGCGCGGCTGCCAAACGTGTCCAAGGGGTCATCGACGAACATGCCGTCCCCAACGTAGGCGCGCATCACACCGTTGCGGTCGTCCGTGGTCACACGCGCATAACTGAAGGGGCCCGGCGGCGTACGGCCCGCGACCACGCCGTAGGTATTCTCATCGCCTAAAGTCGAGCCCAAGATCGGCGCATACTCCATTTTGAAGTCGTCATCAAAGAAGCTCTTCGCCCAATTGCCGCAGTGGAAGACAACACACTTGTTCGGATCATCGGCGTAGTTATTGTTCCAGTCGACCAGCGCGCTCGGCGTCTCCGACGCCAACTGTAGCGCGTACATCGAGACGACGCCGGTGATATCCACCTCGCAGGCGCTGGGCAGCAACTGCTCGCTCATCATGCTCATCAGCGTGCAGACGTTGACGCCGTAGTTCAGTTGCAGCGAATCCCAACATTGCAGCGCGGTTGCCGTGATATCCAGCGCGCCCATCCACTCGTCGAGAATGACGCCGATCTTTGCCATCTTAAGTAGCGAAGGGTGTGGCACACCCTCAGTCTTGACATAGGCGGTGATCTTGCCGATGCGCTCTTGGACGCGCGCGTCGTCGTCGGCAAGTTTGCGCGCCGGTCCAAAGACGTCAGTCAAGTCGAGCGTCTGCACACTAATGCCAAAGGCCTGGAGTAGTTTCTCGCTGTAGCGGGTTGTGTTAAAGGCGTTGGGACGCGCGCCGACCGCGCCCAGCCGCGCGCTCTTCAAGCCGCGAACCACACGGCAGATGCCGAGGAACTTGCGGAGGTCCCGCTTGAACGATCCGCTCGTGGGATGCACCGTGTGATCCTGCGTCACGCTGTAATTGAAGCCGTACTGATACAGGTTGTTGCAGACTGAGATCTTACCGCAGAAGGCATCGCGCCGCCGTGACGGGATCAAAGCGTTGAGGTCATCGGGATAGGCTTGCACCAGGATGGGCACTTGCAGCTCTGACAGTTTGATCGTCTCCGCGATGCCCTTTTCGTCGCCGAAATTCGGGAGGGAGATGAGGATGCCATCGATCTCGCGGCGATGCTGCTGGAAGAGGTCAGCGCATTTTCTAGCGTGCTCCCAGGTTTCGACTGCGCCCAGCTTGGTCGCAGCCTCGTCCAGGATTATGGGGCGGACATCGGCCTCGGCCAGGACATCGAGAATGTCTTTGCGCCCTTCGGTGATCAGTACATCGGGGAAGAAATCGCGATTGCCGATGATCACGCCCAAAGTCAGTTGCTTGTCTGCCATTTGCACACCTCAATCAACGCGCTATTCGGAAAGTCATAGAACCTGCTGCACTGCTGCGATCCAGCCTGCGTGCATTTTCTCCGCCATGTCAGCGTTTATCGCCGCTTGGTATTCGCTGTAGTTGGCGGCCATCTCGCGCAGCTCACTCATGTTACGGATGCCCAAACCGAGCATGCCGGCGTAGACCGCGCCCAGCGCCGAGAGTTCGGGCAGAGCCGATGCGCGAACGGCGATGCCGGTTAGGTCCGCGACCACCTGCATCAGGAAAGCATTTTGCGTGGCGCCGCCATCGGCGCGGATGATCGTAAGATCGGCTTTTGCCTCGTCCTTCATCAGGTCAAGGACCTCCTTGATCTGATAGGCGATGGATTCCAGCGCGGCGCGGGCGACATGCGCCTTGGTGGATCCGGGCGTCAAGCCGACGATCGCCGCCTTGACATCAGCCCGCCAGTATGGCGCGTTTAGGCCGACGAAGGCGGGCACGAGGTAAACCCCGCCATTGTCCTCTACGCTGATTGCCAGTTGTTCCGTTTCGGCGCTGTTTTCGATCAGTTCCAACCCGTCGCGCAACCAGGCGACGGTCGCGCCTGCATAATTGATAATGCCTTCAAAGGCATAAACTGGCCTCGTTTCGTAGACCCAACCAAAGGCGGTGAGCAGCCCGTTCCGCGAAAGCAAGGGCTCGTGCCCAATATTCAGCATGACCGATGAGCCAGTGCCGATGGTCACTTTGGCGTCGCCAGGCGTGTAGCAACGTTGGGCGAAGAGCGCCGCCTGGGAATCCCCCATGACGCCGCATATAGGTATTGGAGATTCAAGCGCACCCTCCAGATCGGTCTGCCCGAAAAAGGCACTGCTCTCGTGTACTTCAGGCAATGCGCCGGACGGAATCTCAAAGAGAGCGCAGAGGTCTTCGTCCCAGGCCAGCGTATTGATATTGAAGAGGAGTGTGCGGCTGGCATTGCTGTGATCGGTGGCGAAGATCGCGCTCCCCGTCAAGCGGTAGATCAAGTAAGCGTCAATCGTCCCGATCAGCGCGCTGCCCGCCTCAAGCCGGCGTCTGATATGCGGCTCTTCGCGAAGCAACCAGGTCAGCTTCGAGGCCGGGAAATA
>JAGWBC010000015.1:19993-20388 GCA_021296115.1 Anaerolineae bacterium
CCGGCGCTGATCAATTCCTGGCAGATGGGATCGCCGCGGCGACACTGCCAGACGATGGCGGGATAGAGAGGCTCGCCAGTCGCGCGGTCGAAAACGACGATGGTCTCGCGCTGATTGGTGATGCTTAGGCCGGCGAGCTGGCGCAAGCCGGCGCGTTGACGCGTCAAGAGCGTCCGCGACGCCGTCAGCGTGTTCTGGTAGATTTCTTCGGCGTCATGCTCAACCCAACCGGGCTGTGGATAATACTGCTTGTGTACGACTGTGGCTTGATCCAGAAGCTGGCCGGACAAACTAAAGAGCAACGTTTTTGTCGCGGATGTGCTTTGGTCGAGCGCGAGAATCGTATTCATCGCCTAGCGCCTGCTCAGCAATTCTCTGGCGGTCTTTGCCAGCCC
>JAGWBC010000015.1:20627-27503 GCA_021296115.1 Anaerolineae bacterium
TGGGCCTCCAATGCCTGCGCCGCCAGCAGCGCGCGTCCGGCTGGCTCGCCAGTTGCGATAAATGTAAGATCACTGCCTTCACGGAGGATGATAGCTTTGCCAATCTCAAATCGGGTGCAGGGCGCATGCAATTCCAGCATGGGCTTCTTGCCATAGCGGATGTAGACAGGACGGGGGTGATGCATCACCGCCTTAATCGCCTCGCTGGTTTCGAAATTGTCCGCGGGCGCAAGAATGTCGATGTTATTGATTGCGCGCAGGGCGGCAAAATCGTGCAATGAATGATGAGTGGTTCCGAGCGCGCCGTAGCTGACGCCCGCGCTGATGCCGATTACCTTGACCGAATGATCGGAATAGGCGATGTCATTCTTGATCTGCTCCAGCGAGCGAGCGGTGAGGAAACAAGCGGGTGATACGACGAAGACGTTCTTGTCCGACATTGCCAGGCCGGCGGCGACGCCAACAAGATTCTGCTCGGCGATACCCATTTCTATCAACTGGTCGGGCAGCTCTTCGCCAAAGGCAACCAACTTGCCCGACCCGCGCGAGTCGCTGGTGACAACCACGATAGACGGGTCACAGCGCGCCAGCTCAAGCAAGGTGTCAGCGAAGACTTCCAGGTTCGCGCGACCTGTTGCCGGCGCGATCATAAGGCAGACTCCGCGATTTCCAGCTCGGCCAGCGCCGCTTGGTATTCGTCGTCGGCCGGCACCTTGTGATGCCATTTCACGACGTCTTCCATGAAACTGACCCCGGCCCCCTTGATCGTGCGCGCCAAAAGCAGATTGGGCTTGCCGCGCTCAAAGGGAAGACGGTCAAACGCGCGCACGAGCGCAGCGACATCGTTGCCATCGCAGCCGTTGACGGCGCAGCCAAAAGCGGCGAATTTCTCCGCCAACGGCTCCAACCCCATTACATCCTCGGTAGCGCCTGTGATTTGCAATCCATTGCGATCAACGATGATGACGAGGTTATCCAGCTTGTAGTGGCAGGCGGCCATAAGCGCTTCCCAGCTGGAGCCTTCGGCAAGTTCACCATCGCCAAGCAAGGTGTAGACGCGATGCGGACTATCGCTTATTTTCGCGCCCATCGCCAAACCGACACTGACGGAAAGACCGTGCCCCAGAGCGCCGGTGTTGTGCTCCACACCGGGGACCTTTCGCGTGGGATGCCCGACAAAGTGCGATTGGAAGCGGCTCAAGGTATCCAACTCGGAAGCAGGGAAGAAGCCTTGGTCCGCCAGCACGACATAGAGCGCCTCAACCGAATGTCCCTTGCTCTGAACATAGCGGTCACGCTCGGTAGAGGAGAAGTTCTGCGGCGTGATATCCATGACGTAGTTGTAGAGCACGTTCAGGATGTCAATGCAGGAAAGGCTGCCGGCGGTATGCCCAGCTTTCGCCGACTTTATGCTGCGCAGAATCGCCTTTCGATATTCGATTGATTTTCGCTGCAATTGTCTTACCTGCACAGCAGATTCCTTGCTCAGGCCGATGTTCGAGGTCATGCCATCAAAGCCCCAGCCGTCCGTTGATCGGTGATCACGGTATTCACTAGCCCACCCGCTAAAGCGCCGCGTATGGCTTCTATCTTGCGCTTGCCGCCGGCTAGAGCCAGAATGCGGTTGGCTTTGACAAGCTGCTTCAGTCGAATGCTAACCACGCGCTTGTCAAGCGGCAGCGCCACCTGACGGCCGCCTGCGTCATAGAAGCGCAGACAGATATCGCCAACTGCGCCCGCCCGCTTCAGCGCGCTCAGTTCATTGGCGGAAAATACATTGCCGCTGCTCGCCAGAAGTTTCGATGGCTCGATACTGCCGATACCGACGATGGCAAATGTAATGTGCTCGAAGCAATTCAGCGCTTCACTCACATAGACATCCGTTTCCAATTCCCGACGAATCTCCCCGGACCGGACGACACCGGGCGCGGGAAGATAGACCGGCTCGCCTTGCACTAGCGCTGCGAAGCGCTCCGTGATGCGGGCAGCGTACATCTCCGCCGACGGCTCCCCCATTCCGCCCAGGATTTGCACAACTTTGGCGTCTGACGCGCGCGCAAGCGGATGCATCGCATCCACCATCGCCAACAAAGCCGAGCTCCAGGACGACAGTCCGACCACTTCATTGCGACCCAGCGTCGTCTCCACGTAATAGGCGGCGGCGCTGCCAATATGGTGGATGACCGCCTCATCGCTTTCATCGTCGCAATGCACGACAATTGCAGACTTCAGCCCGTATTTGGAGCAGAGTTCATCCTCCAGCTCGGTGTGAATATTGGTCGGGATATTCACCGTCGTCTTCACAATCTTGTCGCGTTCGGCACGGCGCAGCAAGCGGGAGATAGTCGCTTGCGACAGATCTAATTGCTGCGCAATCTGCGACTGCTTCAGGTGGCGCATGTGATAGAGATACGCCACTCGCGACATCAACCGCAGTTCCTCTTGCGTGGCAGCACGTCGGACATTAACCATAATCGTGCCGGCATGACACCGGCGCTTCTAACCTTTCTCTGTAAAGCGAACTGCCAGATAAGGCTTGGTCGGCAATTCGACGTAGTAGGTCGGCGTCGTACTTTCGGAATACGTTTGCCTTTCCATCCTGGCAAGATCAAAGGGTTTGATTTCTCCCGGCGTGATGGTCAGCGCGCGCGTGTCTATGATGTCGACATTGTATCGCCCGTGCTTGGAATAATTGGGCATGATCTGCTGCTGATGCTCGCCCAGATAGATGAGATAGCAGCCGCCGTTGACGCCACCACTGACACGCGTCCAGAACCAACGGGTGAAAGGATGCGGGAAAAGATCGTTGTCGCCGACAGTCGCAAGTGGGGTCAAGCCGCCCGGCAGTTGTTCGATGATTTCTCGCAGAAAGGCGATGCCGCGCCAGCTATCGCCATGCAACACACCACCCTTCGACCACCAGAGGATGTCCTCCGGGTGCATATAAGTTTCGCCGTGGCCGCCATAGCCGCCATTCGCCACCATGATCCAGAAGCGATGCACCTCTTCTTCGGCGGAGATATTACCCCAGTAGAAGGGGATATTCCCCTCGTATTCAAGTTCGTCATCAATGACCGGCTTGCCATAGGCTTCGCGCCATTCGACGACGCGCTTTACATCCCAGTTCTGGATGCAGACGTGGGTGACGGCGTCCTTGGTGTGGTCATAGTTCATCGCCGGATCGCCATTGTGGATCGAGCGCAGATGTTGATACGGGTCTTCCTCTTGCAAGATCTGGAAGAAATTGTCCCAGCGCTCCATCGGTTTGTCCCGCAGCATGAAGTCGTATTCATTCGCCAGCGACCACCAGACATTGCGAAATGCCGCCAGCCGGGCGATGAGATAGCGCAGGTAGCTGTAGTCGGTCTCTTCGTCCATGACGGCGTAACCCCAACGATCGTAAGGGTGCCAGATAATAATGTCGGCTTCGATGCCCAACTCAAGCAACTGAGACAGGCGCTTTTCGAAATGAGCGAAGAAAGCCGGGTCAAAGCGCGTCAGGTCGTTGTTGCCCGCGCTATCTCGCGCGTAGGGATAATAGACGGGCTCATTGCGATTGAAGGGATAATGCTTGGGGAAGACGCAGAAGCGAATCTTGTTGAAGGGCTTCTCCGCCAACGTTTGCAGCGTCTGTTCTTCCAGCTTATCGCCTTGATGTATCCAGGCGTAGCAAGTGGTGCCGAATGAGTAATAGGGTGTGCCATCGGCATAAGCAAAGTGAAATTGATCACGCACATGAACCGGTCCGTGATTGTCAGCGCCGGGCGGCGTACATGTGAAGCTGCCGCTCTGCCCGTCAAGTTCGGGGAGATTGCTGCTGGTTTGGAACTGCCATTCGCCAATTTGTGTTGGCATACAACGGATTTTGTATACGCCGCCGCCATCGTAAAAGCCAGGCGTTTCAATGACAGTTTCGCCACAGCGAAACTGCGCGCTGAGCTTAACATCAAGGAAGGCATTGCCCTCCGCGGAACCGGCCAGTTCAAGTTCATACATGCCCCATTTTTCGATGCTCATGCTTGCTCCAATTCTCGTTCAACGATATGACAATACACTTCGCGTCCATCCGGCATGGCGGTCGCGCCGGGACGGACATCAGCGCAAATCTGCTCGGCGAGCGGGCAGCGATGGCGAAAGCGACAGCCCTCGGCGACAAAATCAACTGCTTCCATATCTTGCATGGCGATGTCGGCTTCTTCCCATTTCTTGCCCATCGTCGCCACCGAGCCGAGCAAGAGCTGCGTATATGGATGCTGCGGATCGGACAGGATTGCGCGGGCATTGCCGAATTCGACTATCGTGCCGCGATACATCACGGCTATGTAATCGCTGATGTAGTAGGCGGTCGCCAGATCATGCGTGATATAGAGGAAGCTCGTCCGCGTCTCCTCTTTCAGCTTGAGGAAGAGATTGATGACGTTCATCCGCAGGGACGCGTCAATCATGCTGACCGGCTCATCAGCGATGATGATACTCGGCTTGGGGATCAAAGCGCGCGCGACCGAGATACGCTGCAATTCGCCGCCGGAGAATTGATTGGGGTATTTGCCTTTGACATCAGCGTAATGCATGCCCACCGCGACCAGCGCATCTTCCACCAAGTCCTCCGCTTCGGCGCCCTTTGCTCCCGACACTTTCATCGCTGTCCGCAACAAGTAGGCATCAACCGTGCGGTAATTGCTGAAGGCCTCGAAGGGATTCTGGAATATCGGCTGCACCATGGACATGAAAGTCTTCTTGTCCGTTTTGGCGCCCTTCCCCGCCACCACTTGATCGTAGACCATCGCTTGTCCATCATTCGGCGCAATCAGGCGCAGCATCACTATCGCCAGGGTCGTCTTGCCACTGCCAGATTCGCCGACCAGGCTAATAATTACCGGCTCGTCACTTTGCACATGCAGGTTCACCTTGTCCAAGGCGTTGATGCGCACGCGGTTTATGAATCCACCGAGCCGGTAAACCTTGTGCAAGTCCTTGGTCTTTAGAATTGTCTTCATAACGGTGGCTCCACGTCCGGAATATCTTCCCCGGCGAAGTGACAGGCAGCGAAATGATTGGGACGATGCTCCGTCAGCGGCGGCTCCTCCTGCCGGCAAAGTTCGGTCGCGAGGGGGCAGCGCGCCGCAAAGCGACAGCCGCTTAAGTCGTCCCACAAGCTGGGTGGCCTGCCTGACACCCCTGCGCGCAAGTGGTCATCGCCGATGTCTGGCAGCGATTCGATCAGCATCCGCGTATAGGGATGGAGCGGCGCAGAAAAGACGTCGGGGGACTCACCGTATTCCACCACTTTGGCTGCGTACATAATGATCATGCGGTGCGAAATTTGAAAGTGGACGCCCATGTCATGCGAGACAAACAGAATAGTGTTGCCCATCTGCCGCTGCAATTTGAGCAGCAGCAAGAGAATGCCCTTCTGCACCACCACATCGAGCGCCGTTGTCGGCTCATCGGCGAGGATGATATCCGGCTGGAAGAATGTCGCTAACGCGACCATCATGCGCTGACGCATGCCACCGGACAATTGATGCGGGTAAGCGTCCAGCGCTTCGACGGGTAGCTCCAGTTGCTGAATGTACTGGCGGACGCGATCAAGCGTCTCGTCTTTACTTGCCTTTGGTTCGAGGAAGTCTATGAACTGCTTGCGAACGCGTATTACCGGATTAAGCGAACTCATCGAGCTTTGCGGAATATACGAGATCCGTTTGAACCAATACTCTTGAATTGTCGCCGAAGTGACCTCTTGCCCGTCATTATCGGCGAAGCCATAACTGACCTCTCCCTGCTCAAGCGCCAGTGGATAGGTCAAATCGCCGTAGACGACCTTGAGCAACGTGGACTTGCCGCAACCGGATTCCCCGGCGATGCCGACGATATTGCCTTCGGGGATAGAAAGGTCGACGCCATCGACCGCCTTGACGCTACCGCGCACGGTCGTATATGCCGCCACCAGCTCATTCAGCTTGATCATGAGTGTCCTCTTCTGGTGGCGAAGTGCTGGTTATAGCCGGTCGATGTCAGGAACAAGCCGAGGAAGAGCAGGACCGTGGTCACGACCGGCGCCACGATCCACATATACTGGCCGATGAACATCGCATTGTAATTCAGCGCCCAGAATATGATGGAACCCAAGGTTGGCACTTCAACATTCGACAAGCCGATCACGGCGAGCGCCGCTTCGGTATTGATGACGAACAATATCGAATTGATGAAGCCGACTACGAGGTAGGCGTAAACGTGAGGAAAGATCTCGAAGAGGATGATTTCGACGGTGCTGCTGCCGGAGAAGCGCGCAGTGTTAATGAATTCGCGCTCGCGCAAGGAAAGCGCCATAGAACGCACCGTGCGCGCGTTCCAAGCCCAGCCAAAGATCACCAAGACGGCGCCAAGATACCAGAACGAAGTCTGACCGCGTATCAACGTGCCCAGGACAATCAGAATCGGAAAGCTGGGAATGGCGATAAAAGAATCGGTTACCAGCATGATGAGGCGGTCGTATAGGCCACCGACGTAGCCCGAGCTCAAGCCCAGCAGCAGCGAAAGAATAATGGCGAAGAAGCTGACGCCAACGCCCAGCACCAGGGAATTGCGCAGTGCAAACACCAGATACCAGAAGATATCCTGGCCTATGGAATTCGTGCCCAGAAAATGATCAGCGCTCACCGGCATATTCTTGAAGTAGGTGCCCTGCTCTGAAGGATTGACATCGGTGAAGAAAGGCAAAACAAAGCTGCCGATCGTGAGAATCAGCAGAATGATGATGCCGAGTTTCAGCCGAAAGTTGAGGTTCACACGCCTACCTCAGCCGAATCCGCGGGTCGATCAATGGATAGATCAGGTCGATGATGAAGGCGGCTGTCGCAACGGAAACGATGGACA
>JAGWBC010000015.1:27508-29634 GCA_021296115.1 Anaerolineae bacterium
GCCAATGGCGGTACGCATCAGCAGACCCAAACCCGGATAGCTGAAGAGGATTTCAGTCAACAACGCGCCGTTGAAGATGGTGCCGATGGAGAGCGCCAATGCCGTGATCTGCGGCAATGTAGCGTTACGGAAGACATAGCGCGTCATAATGCGCCGCGGCTTGACACCCTTGAGCCGGGCGAAGACCACATAAGGCTCTTCTTTGGTGGCGAAGGCCAGGGCTTTCATGCTGAGAATATTCCAGCCGAAGCCCGCCAGAATCAGCGTCATGGCCGGCAAAAATGAGTTGTAGATGATGGCGTTGACCTTCTCCCAAGTCAGCGGGCCGGGGCGGATGGTCGTCGAAAGCGGAAACCATTGCCAGATGTAGGCGAATTGCAAAATCAAGACGAGCGCGAGGATGTAATAAGGAATGGGATAAAGCACGACGCCGACCACTTCCAGCGTAGTAGCGAATTTGCTGTTATGAAAAAAGCCGGCCAGCAAGCCAATGAAGTTGCCGATAACCCAGGAGATGACGATGGACACGCCGAGCAAGCCGAGCGTCCAGGGTAGCGCCGTCCAAATGAACTCGGAAACCGGACGTGGATAGGAATACAGCGACGGGCCGAAATCAAATTCCAGCAAGACTTTCTGAATATAGTTAACATATTGCTCGACTAAGCTGCCCTCCAGTCCATATAGACGGCGCAGTGAAGAGCGCAACGCCTGCAAATCATCAGGCGACATCGTCTGCCCCGCCATATTCTGCATGTTCGAGATATAGCCCTCGATGGGGTCGCTCGGCATCAGGCGAGGCAGAAAAAACGTTATCGTGACGCCGATGAAGAGCACGGCGAGGTAAGCGACAAAGCGCGACCCGAGGTATTGCAGCAGCTTCATACCCGGTCTCCGAGGTTGGGGCAGCTCAGCGAACTACCCCAACTTCTAATCGATGGAGCTTATGCCCCGGTTTGCTCGAGGCGGGCGATGACCGACTTGATGGAACTCCACCAGGAGTAAGGCACAGCGTAGTAGTTATCTTGCTTGGGCCAGCCGGTGAAGTAGGTCTCGTTGTTGGGAATCGTGGTTGGGATATTCATGATGTTGATGTAGGCCATGTCCTTCACGAATTCCTGCATGATTTGGCGGCCGAGTTCGTAGAACTCATCGGTGGTGGTCTCGTGCTGCTTCGCCTCCGCCACCAAGCCATCCACTGTCTCGTTCGCCCATTGATAGACGTTGCCCGAGTTGCGATCGGTCGCATCACCGGCTTGAACATTGGCAACGCTAACTGAGTGCCAGGCGTTCAGATAGTTGGGGTTGAAGACGCAGTTCGTCCATTGCAGCAGGGCTTCACGCTCGGAATTGGTGTTCTGCACCACGCCGAATTCAGCATTGTCGACCTGGCGCAAGTTCACCTGCAAGCCGGCTTTGCGCCAGCTATCGGCGATCGAGAAGCCGACGCGCTGCATGACCTTGTTCCAGTCGCCCGGGATCACGAAGTCCAACACCCATTCCTCGCCGTCCGCGTTGACATAGTTGCCGGCGTCATTCTTGCTGAAACCGGCTGCAAGCAGCAGCGCTTCAGCTTGGGCGGCGTCATGGTTCCACCAGCCTACGCCGAAGGCGACCGAAAGATCTTCCGCGGTCTGCGGGATTTGCGATTCGTCGGTGCCGATGGCACGCAAGTTGTCCGCCAGGTCAGATGCGAATCCTTCATCGAAGGGTTGGTAACCATCGCCGATCTCCAAGTCGCGCAAGAATTGCAGGTTCGGATCGAAGTAAATCGGGCGCAGAATCTGCGTATCAACCATTGGCAACGGCGATGCCTTGAATTCGCCGCTAAGCGCGTTGATGCCGACCGACTTCAAATCGATCGTCAGCGCCAGCGCCCAGCGCACGTTCACGTCATCCAACGGCGCTTTCTGCAAATTCAGCAAGATGCCGTAGGAGCAGGCGTCATCCATATTATGGTAAGGCAGCTGCGGCGAGAATGTGGTGATATTGCTGTTGCGCGCCTGCGCCGCCTTGATGCCGTCCGGGCTCATGAAGGTATCGGCATCGTATGCATTCTGGACGAAGGAGAGCGAACGCGTCTCTTCGGGACCGAAGTCTTTGTAGAGGACGTACTGCGGCATGTAGCC
>JAGWBC010000016.1 GCA_021296115.1 Anaerolineae bacterium
GTTTAATCGCCTGTCGCTGTCCATCAGTTCGACGCTAGAAGAACTCAACGACCTGGGGCAATTGCGCGAGCGGATCGCGGAATTGGAGGAGCAGTTGGCGCGGCGGCAGATCGAGTCCATCCAATTACGCGAGGCGGCGAGCGACTACGAGCGACTGATCGACCTCTTGACGTATACGTCGGCGCTGGAAAACCAGGAGTTTCTTACTGCGGACGTGATCGCGGTCGAGCAGACGGGTATCGCCCGCAGCGTCATCATCAATCGCGGCACGCGCGATGGCATCGCGGTGGGCATGCCCGTCACCACAGACCTGGGGCTGGTGGGGCGCATCATTGACGTCAGCGCCAATGCCGCGCAAGTTCAGCTGATCAACGACGAAAACAGCGCGGTCAGTTCCCGGCTGCAGACGTCGCGCGCGCACGGCAGCATCATCGGCCAGGCATCGGGCGTGCTGCGCCTGACGATGGTTGACCTCGACGAAGAAATACGCCAGGGCGATCTGGTGATCACATCAGGTCTCGGCGGCAATTTCCCGGCCGACATCGTGGTGGGCCAAGTGACAAGCGTGCGCCAGTTCGAATTCGAGCTTTTCCAGGAAGCGGAAGTCCGCAGCCTCATCGACTTTGAAACGCTGGAGTTTGTGCTGGTGATCACCAGTTTTGAGCCGATTGATCTGACGATATTCGAGCAAACGGGCGACAACTGATATGGGGCGCTATCTGTCCATAGTGGTTTTGGGTCTGTCAGCGGCCTTGTCGGCAAGCATCATTCCGCATGCGATTACTTTTCTGGTCTCGCTAGTCGGCAACTTCATTCCCATGCTCGAGCAGACACGGGGCCAGCTGAACCTGGTCATGCTGTTTGTACTGTGCTGGTCAGTCCGCGCTGAAGTGACGGAGAGCTTAATCTGGGCGCTGGTTGGCGGCTTGGCCCTCGATTCGCTGTCGATCTTGCCGCTTGGCGCGACATCGGCAGTCCTGATTTTATTCGCCTTTTTCGTCAACAGCGTGGCGCGGCAGCTATTCCGCGTGCGCATTCTGTTCCTGGCCGCAGTCACGCCGATAGCTACCATCGTTTTGACGCTCTATACCATGTTCGCGTTGGCGCTAACGGGGCTGAACTACGACTTTTTCACCGTGCTGCGCCTCTTTCTCATCCCGTCGATACTTTACAACCTGGCGGCTGTAATACCGGTGTATGCAGTGGTCCGCCTTATTCAGCGGAGGCTGGAAGGCGGATTGCAGATTGCGCCGCAGAGCTTGGCGCCAGGACCTAACGCGATGGCTCAAGAATGAAATCAAACCGACTGATCCCATTTCAGACTTGGCGTCTGACATTCTTTCAAGCGGTCATATTCGCCGTATTTCTCATCTTCGCGATTCGCATGTACGAATTGCAGGTTGTTCGCCAAAGCGATTATCAGGTCAAAGCTGATGAAAACCGACTGAAAGATCTGCCAATCGCCGCCAGGCGGGGCGCCATTTTCGACCGCAACGACAGACGGCTGGCCTTCAACGTGCCGGCTTATAACGTGACCATTATTCCAGCGCAGCTGCCGGATGATGAAGAGGAGGAGCTGGCGATCTACAACCGGCTGTCGGCCTTGGTCAACGTCCCGCCCACCCGTGAAATCGCCGAGCAAGCCAGTCGCTTCGTCCGGAGCATACAAGAACTGGCGCAAGAAGGCGCCGGATTCGAACCGTTTCGGCCGGTCATCGTCGCGCAGGACGTACCGCAACTGGTCGCCATGCAGATTCTGGAGGAGCGCATCTACATGCCCGGCGTCGATGTCGAAGCGGTCGCGGTGCGGGAGTACCCTACCGGCGAGTTGACGACGCATGTCATCGGTTATATGGGGCCGATCCCGGCTGAAGAGGCGGTGGAATTGCGGGCGCAGGGCTACAATCCCGCCTTTGACCGAATTGGCTACGAGGGAATCGAGCGTTATCTGGAAAGCAGGTTGGCGGGCGTCCGCGGTATCGTCTTGCGCGAAGTGGATGTGGCCGGTGAAGTGGTCAGAGTGATCAACCAGGTAGAGCCGATTCCAGGGCAAAACGTACGTCTGACTATCGACACGGAATTGCAGGCTTTCGCGCAGCAAGCGCTGATCGATCTATTGCAGGAATTGAATACTTTGGTTGGGCGCACGGTCTCGCGTCAAGGCGTTGTCATCGCGATGGATCCGCGCACGGGCGAGATTCTGGTTCTGGTCAGCTACCCCAGCTACGACAACTCGCGCTTCGCTCGCGCAATTGACGGGGAATATTATCTCGAAATCGTCAACGATCCCCTGCGGCCGCTAGTGAACAATACGATCAAGAGCATATACCCCCCTGGTTCGGTCTGGAAAGTGATAACGGCCGCCGCGGTCCTGGAAGAAAATGTCGTCGATCCGAACACGCTGCTCTTGGACGAGGGGCAGATTCTGGTCGAGAATCGTTACGCGCCTAACGACCGGGCCGCTTCACAGCGCTTTGTCTGCTGGTTGCGCGAGGGGCACGGGCGCGTCAACATGATAAACGGCATCGCTTGGAGCTGCGATGTCTATTTCTATCAGATCGGCGGCGGCAATCCGAATCTGTCGGCGCGGACGATTCGCCCGGGCGGATTGGGCATCGATGATCTCTTTCGTTATGGCACCGCTTTTGGCATCGGCAGTGAACTCGGTATTGAGTTGCCCTTTGAGAACCCCAATCGCATGCCGGACGAAGATTGGAAGCGCCGCAATGAGGGCGAAAGCTGGTCCACCGGAGACACCTACAACGCCGCTTTTGGCCAGGGCTATGTAAACGTCACGCCGCTGCAGCTGCTGGCGTCGGTCGCGGCGACAATAAATGGCGGCGTCCTCTACCAGCCGACGGTCATCCGCGAGTTCCTCGATGAGGAGCGGCAGGTCATTGATCCATTCGAGCCGCATGTTCTGCGCACGATCAATCGCGAGATGATGCAACCGGGGGAAGAGCTCACTCTGCTCTTGCTGGAAGACATGTTGATGAAGCGGGAATCCAGCCTGGTCTGCGTCTGCGAGCCCAACTCGCAGTGGTACGATCCCAACCGCTGTGACCCGGAGGGCTATCGCAACACCGTCGATCTCAATCCCGATCCCGGCATAGAAGACTTGCATAGCTACCGAATCCACATCCCGCTGAATTACAGTTTTAACGGTTCAGTGTGCCAGCCGGTTCGCTTCCGCGCCCCGAGCGAGCCCTACATTCCGGCGTTTGTGACCCAGGAAACGCTGGCGCTGGTCCGCGAAGGGATGCGCGAGGCGGTAATTGGCGAAGGCGGAACAGCTCAGCCGGCGGCGCTGCCTTTTGTAGAAGTCGCGGGCAAGACTGGAACAGCCGAATACTGCGATGATATTGCCCGGCCGCTCAATCTTTGCGTGCCCGGCCAATGGCCCTCGCACGCCTGGTACACCGGTTACGCGCCCTACGACGACCCGGAAATCATCATCATCGCTTTCGTCTACAACGGCGGCGAAGGCTCGGCGACTGCCCTGCCGATAGTGCGCAAAACCATGGAAGAGTATTACCGCTTGAAGGCTGAACGGGGCGAAAACTCTCTCGACGGTCTGGCGCCGGCAGGAGAAGCCTAGCGTGAAGTTGCTTACCTCAGAGCGGCGCAAATTGCTGCGGACCTGGGGCCCGGCGTTTATGGCCGCGGGCGCCTCCTGGCTGCTGCTGATGACAGTTGGGGAGACGCCTTTGGCGCGAGCTTGCGGGTTGTCGCTGGCCATACTGGGCGTGACGGCGAGCATGCGGCCGATGGGTTTCGTAGCCTCGACCGCAGGCGGGCTGACGCTGGCGCTTTGCCCGGTGTTCTGGTCACAGACGGGAGGCGGCGCAGCGGAACCGGCGACCATCGTCATTGCCGCGGCGGCCGCTTTCTTCGCGATGCTTGCGAGCGCGATCCTGCTAAAACGCCGGGAAGTGGGCATTGGGCTGGGCATCGGCGTGTTTGTCATCCTCTTTTGGAGCCAGATCGGCACCCCGCAGAGCCTGAGGCTAACCGGACTCGTCAGCGCCTGGCTGCTTTACCTGCTCGTTGACATGATCATGCTGACCAATCCTCGACCGGGCATCAAGCCGGCGGTGGCGCCGAAGCCCTGGCAACCTTTGGGTCTGCTGCTGCTCCTGGCCATTGGCTCGGTCAACGATCCTCTGGTCGTGCTATTTGCGCCGGCCATCTTGCTGGCGCTTTTTCTGTCGTATGCTCGCCTGCCCGCCTGGTTCTGGCTAGCGTTGATGCTGACGGTTTTGGCGGGTCTCGTACTGCTCGCGCGTACCTACTTCATGACGGCGACTCCGGTTGTCAACATATGGGGCTGGCGGGAAGCGACGCGCTGGATCGAGCTGGGGCAACTTGTCATCGCGCAATTCAGCGTGCTGGGCATCGCGCTCGGCGTCATTGGTCTGGCTCGGCTGGCCCGCTGGTACCCGCCACTGGGCGTCGTCACCATGTTCGCTTACGCTGCCTTCGTGGTCTTTGGCTTGGTTTACCTGGGCCGCAACCGAGAAATCTTGCTGCTGCCGCTGATGATAATCCAGGTGATGTGGATGACCTACGCGATTAATACCTTCGGCCAGTGGGTCAACAAATCGCTGGCGAATGACGCTGGTTTATGGATTCATGTAGTCTCAGCAGTTTACTTCGTGGTTCCGGCAATTCTGCTGCTGAACATCCTAAATTCCTAAGGAAATCGCTACCCGTTTGCGGGCGCCTCCGCTGCCGGGCGAAATCATTGTCGTCATCCCTGCCATTTCCAGCCAATTGACAGCTTGCCTACCCTGCAGATTATTCAAAAACGAGTATATTGAACTGTAGATTGCTCGCCGTGCCGCGCGCAGATTTGGAAGAATCCCAGCATGCAAGAAGAACTAATCGCCATCAAAGGCGTAAATGGCGGCTTGCTGATTGAGCTCAGCACGACCGAAAAGTGGCAAATGGTCACGGATCATCTGGCCGCGCGCATTGACGAAAAGGCGGAATTTTTCGCCGGCGCCAATATTACGATTCAACTTGGCGCGAGGCCGGTGCCAAAATACGAGCTCAGTTCGCTGAAGGCGCTGCTGGAGCGGCGCGGCCTGACGCTTTCGCTGGTGCAGAGCGAGAGCGAAACGACGCGCAAGTCGGCGAGCGCTTTGCAGGTGGCAATCGAGAATAGCCGCGGATGGGAGGCGCCGGCCCCTGCGCCGATATCGCAAGAAACGGCGCCGGTAAATCCGGAAGAAACGGGGACTTACGGCACGCTGTTTCGGCGCACGCTGCGCTCCGGCAGGACGATCCACAGCGAGGGGCACATTGTCGTATACGGGGACGTCAACCCGGGCGCCAAGGTAATCGCCGCGGGCGACATCGTTATATGGGGAAAATTGCGCGGTTATGTGCACGCTGGCGCCAACGGCGACGAATCGGCGGTGGTCTGCGCCCTGGATATGAGCCCGAGCCAGCTGCGGATTGCCGGCCACCTGGTGACTTCCCCGCCCGGCAAGCGCAAAGAAGTCATGCCGGAAGTCGCGTTCATTAGAGACAATCAGATAATCGTGGAAGCCAGGGATTGAACCGAGAAAGGATGCCGAATGGCAGGCAAAGTTGTAACGATTTCATCAGGTAAAGGCGGCGTCGGCAAGACCACTGCTACCGCCAATCTTGGGATTTCCCTGGCGAGCCTGGGCAAAAAAGTTGTCGTCATCGATGCCGATATCGGCCTGCGCAACCTGGATATCATCATGGGCTTGGAGAATCGCATTGTCTACGACCTGGTCGACATAGTCGAGGGCCGGAGCAAATTGCGGCAGAGCATGATCAAGCACAAGAAGTTTGAAGACTTGTTTCTGATCCCCGCCGCGCAGACGCGTGACAAAATGGCCGTCAGCCCGGAAGACATGGTCAAGCTTACAGACGAATTGCGCGAGGAGCATGACTTCGTCTTGATCGATTCGCCGGCGGGCATAGAACGCGGATTCCGCAACGCGCTGGAACCGGCGGACGAAGTGCTGATCGTGACCAATCCGGAGGTGTCGGCCGTGCGCGATGCCGATCGCATCACCGGCCTGATCGAGGCGGCGGAGAAGGGACCCGGCCGTCTGATCCTCAACCGCATAAAACCCGAATTGGTCAAGAAAGGCGAGATGCTGTCGTCGGACGATGTATTCGACATACTGGGCCTCTCGATCATCGGCATCATACCAGAAGACGAGCTGGTGCTTTCGGCATCCAACAGCGGCGTTCCAGTGACCTTGAACACGGACTCCAAAGCCGGCATGGCGTTCAACAATGTGGCGCGCCGGCTGACCGGGGAAGACGTGCCCTTTATGAATCTCGAAGACGATCCCGGGTTTTTCCGGCGCTTGGTCAGACTAATCGAAGGTCTTTAGAGACCGTCATCATTCACGACATAATCAGCAGCGGCTACCAGTAAAGGATTTACCCATGACCAGCCTATTAAATCGTTTGTTTGGACGCGCGAAAAAAGGCAGCGGCGCCACCGCCAAGAACCGGCTCCATTTTGTGCTCCAGCACGACCGCATCCACCTGCCGCCGCAGCGCATGGAAGCCATGAAACGGGAGATTCTGGCGGTGATCGTCAAGTATCTGGTCGTCGACCAGGACCGGGTGGAAATCGCCCTGGAGCAGCGCGATCGCAGTCATAGCAAGCTGGTGGCCGTGATTCCCTTCGCCAAGGAGAAGCAAGTCCAAATTGAACTGGGGCCCGCAGTCGCGGCTGGCGGCTCAGATTCAAATGGCGCGGGCAAGGCGTCCGAAGCGGTCAGCGACGACGACCTTCGCGAAGAAGAGTCCAGCGACAGTGAAGTCGGCGAGCCTCTCGCTGAAGCCGATGAAACCAGCAAGTCAGACACCGATTCCGAAGAAAAGGATGACAAGAAGACCTAGGTCCCTCATCACAGCGCCTTTCCAGGCGGATTATAATTACGCCGCCGCAAACGGGCCGCGCAAGGGCCGGCGCCTGTGAATGCCCTCCACCCTTTTTGCCCGCTACGCATTCTGTATAATTGAGGCTCAGCTTGCAGACCAAGAGCTACCTGCAAAATGGACCAAGTCAGTATCTGGCGTCGCTTCGATTATGTGCTATTTGCCGCCACTGTCGCTCTGGTCGTCTTCGGCATCTTGATGATCGATAGCGCCACGCAGGACGCGATAGACGACGACATCATCGGCCGTGTGGATGATCAGATCAGATTCGCGTTAATCGGCTTTGCTGTGGTCATAGTGGTGGCGGCGATTGATTATCGTCTGCTGGGCGGCATCAGCATGTGGATTTACGCCGCGATGATCATCCTGCTGCTGCTGGTGCAAGTCTTTGGCGTGGAAGGGGCCGGCGGCGCCAAGCGCTGGCTGAATGTCGGCATCCGGCTGCAACCCTCGGAAATCGGCAAGATCATGATGATCATCACGCTGTCGCAGTACCTGGCCCAGCGCTATTTGCAGCTGGACAAGCTGTCGACGGTGCTGCGCAGCATGTTGCACATGGCGTTGCCGGCGACGTTGATATTTTTTCAGCCCGACCTCGGGATGACCATCGTGTTTCTGGTGATCTGGGCCGTGATTATCTGGTCGGCCGGCTTGCGGCTGCGCCATATCGCGCTCTTCCTTAGCGCCGGGCTGATCATTCTGATTATCGTGTTCCCGCTGCTGCCGGGCTATCAGCGACTGCGGGTGGAGACCTTTCTGGCGCCCGATACGGAATCGGACGCCTACTACAATATCAATCAGGCGCTGATCAGCATTGGATCGGGCGGCGTTTTGGGCAAGGGTTACTACGTCGGCTCTCAGAATACCGGGCGTTTCCTGCGCGTCCGCCATACCGACTTCATATTCAGCGTTATCGCGCATGAGTTTGGCATGGCCGGGGGAGTCGCCCTGTTGGGCATGTTCGCCATCGTGCTCACGCGCATATTAAAAGGCGCCAGAGAAGCCAGCGATCCGCTGGGCAGCATGATCTGCTTCGGGGTGGCCGCCATGATCTTCTTTCAAGCGACGGTATCTATCGGCATGAATCTCAATCTGCTGCCGGTGACGGGGCTGACGCTGCCTTTTGTCAGCTCGGGCGGGACGTCGCTGCTATTCACCATGGTGGGCATCGGTCTGGTGCAGAGCGTCATTGTGCGGCGTCGGCGCCTCAGCATTTGAGGCCTGCCGCCAAGTCCAACTGTCCGCAAAAATGTTAAGGAGCTGCAACTGTGAGCAATCGCTCTGAGATCCCGGTGCGGACGCGCTACGCCCCCAGTCCAACCGGTCCGCAACATATAGGCGGCATCCGTTCGGCGTTATTCGGCTGGCTGTTTGCCCGTCACCACGGCGGGCAGTTCATCCTGCGCATCGAAGACACCGACCAGAAGCGCAGCGTGCCCGGCTCGCTCGAGCGTATCCTTGAGTCCTTCGAATGGCTGGGGATGGATATCGACGAGGGACCCCAGGTTGGCGGAGATTACGGGCCCTACATTCAGTCCGAGCGCCTTGAGCTGTATCAGACCTGGGCGAAGCGGCTGGTCGAGCAAGGGACGGCCTATAAGTGTTTTGCCACCACCGAGGATCTGGCGGAGATGCGCGCGTCCGGCGGCGGATACGATCGGCGCTATCGAGACATTTCGGCGGAGCAGGCCGACAGACTGGAAGCGCAAGGCAAGCCCTATGTCATCCGCTTCAAGATGCCCCTGAGCGGCCAGACGACCGGCGTCGACATGATTCGCGGCGAAGTCGTCTTCGAAAACGCCCAATTGCAGGACGCGGTCTTGTTAAAATCAGATGGCTTCCCCACCTACCACCTGGCGCATATCGTAGATGATTACCACATGAAAATCTCTCATGTGACGCGCGCGGTGGAATGGCTGCCCTCCTTCCCGCTGCATATTCAAATCTGGGAGGCCCTGGGCTGGGAGAAGCCGCAATTCACCCATCTGCCCGTACTGCTCAACCCCAACGGCAAGGGCAAGCTCAGCAAACGCAAACAGCAATTCGCCGCCGATGGGAAGAGCGTTCCCGTGCTGGCGCATGAATTCATCGCCGCGGGGTATTTGCCCGAAGCGGTGATGAACTTCTTGACCAATATCGGCTGGAATTTCGGCGACAATCGCGAGGTCTTCACCACGCAGGAAGCGATTGAACGCTTTCAACTTGAAGATGTCAACCCGGCCAACAGCGCCTACCCCATCGCCAAACTTGACTGGCTCAACAGCCAATATATTCAGGATGCCGCGGTTGACGACTTGGCGCGGCGACTGAAGCCAGTGCTGGAAGCGGCGGGTTACGCGGTTGATGACGACTTGCTGCGCCGCGTCGTGCCGCTGCTGCAAGTGCGGCTGAAGACGCTGAATGACGTCGTCGCCATGGCTGGTTTCTTTTTTGCGGATTGGCAGGCATTTGAAGCGCCTCCAAGCGAAGTCTTGATCCAGCGCAAGATGGATAGCGCCGCGGCCGCGACCGTGCTGAGCGGCGCCATTCCCGTGCTGCAGCGCTTGGACGATTTCGGCAGCGAGACTCAGCACAGCGTTATGGCGGCATACGCCAAGGACATTGGATACAAAAACGGCCAGGTATTCGGCTCCTTGCGCGCGGCGGTAACTGGTCAGCGCGTATCGCCGCCGACATTTGAAACGATGGAGATACTGGGCCGAACCGAGTCGATCCGCCGCATTGAACTGGCCCTGCAAGCGCTGAAGGAACGCGCCTGACAAGCGTTCGCGGCTGGCCTTGCCGTTGTCAGCGCCACGGAGGGGCTAGCCTTGTTTGCAGCGCAAGTCTTGAATGATGGGGCTATCGATGTTAGCATTGTGGGCGATCAGTGGGAGATAGTTTAATTGGCAAAACAGCGGACTCTGGATCCGCCATTCCTGGTTCGAGTCCAGGTCTCCCAGCTTAATTCGCGACCCGGTTTCCAGCCGGGTCTTTTGTATTCCCGGCTCTGGCGGAGTGGTATCCGCTGCAGTTACGCGACCGAAAGCACGACCAACTCCACCCACTTGCGAAACTCTTCGTGCTGGGCGTTGTAAAGCAGGCGCGTCCGCAAGGGCAGGCCCAGCCACATATACGACAGCTTGCGGCGCTCCTCGCGCGTGGTGCGGTCAACGATTTCGCGGTACCAGCCCGGAAAGCGCAAGAATATCTCCGGGTGTTCCAGGATATTGTCGCGCACACGCCAATACAGCATAAAGAAGAATACAAATGCGAAGATGCCCAGGAGCACCAGCAGCGATGAAGGAACAAGCAGAGTAAAGATCAAGTAAGCCAGCACCAGCCCCCACAGGCAGGAGTCAAACAGCGGGCTGAACCCCACATCGTCGCCGTATTGTTGAAAGGCGGACAGGATTGGCTGTTTGTAGAAGCCCAGCGTAATCAAGCAGGCGCGCAGGAAGAGCAGCGACACCGCAAACATTACCAGTCGCAGTATGGTCATCATCGAATGAGTCCCGCGCCTTCTATCAGGCAACCTATAGCGACATTATCAATCGGTCGAGCCCGCGCTTGCGGAATTCGCAATCCTGAAACCGTGGCGCAATTCTCCCGGCACGCGCGCCTCCAGGCGAGCATCCGGATAGCGCGTACATGGCAGGGGCGCCTGCCAACATTGTGTTCCGTTCCCGCTGGGTACATTAAGCTGAAGGCCGCTGTTTGTCACGTATTGATCGTAGGGAATTGGCCAATGGTCATAGAAGCCGTCATCCGGCCCGGCCGGCAGCGGGTAACTCTGACGCGCAACGATGAGAAAGGCCACGTAAGCCAGACAGAGCGCAGCCAATCCATATACTGCGATGATGCGCAGACGAAAAGCAACACTCGACCATGCTTCAAATGCCAGTATCACCGAAAGCGCGGCCAGGCTCCAAAAGACGTAGCGCACATATTTGGGCTCGGGGAAAGTGAAGAACCAGAAAATCAACATGATGAGCAAGGGCGCCAAGGCCAATAGGCCGGGGCCGCGGGCGCGAGCCTTGCCTCGGTTACGCAATCGGCCGGCGGCATACAGACCAAGCGCGCCGGCGGAGATAATCGACGGCAGCATGGTGGGCATGACATTGCGCGCGAATTTCTGCAGCCATGGTCCCAACCAATCCCAAGACCCTAGCACCTCAGCTTGGACGCCGCCGCGGATGCGAGTGTTGGTCGACATCGCGCGCTGCCTATTCAGCAGCTGCTCATGCGGAATCGCCCAATCCACGTTCACTCTTCCTACCGGCTGTGGATAGGCGATATAGCCGCTGGAAACGACGCCGCGGGCCAGCCAGGGCACTATCATGACGCCGGCCATTATCATGGTCAGCCGCAGCAGCCGGACAGCGCGCTCGCGATCCCGGCGATAAGCGCCTCGTTTCAGCCAAAGGAAGACGACCGTTGCCGCGACCGCAAGGCCGAATACGATGAAGGTCTGTTTGATGGTGAAGCCGACGAGAACCAGAAGCGCCAGGCGCAAGATCAGATATTGCTTGTCGGATTCGCGGGGAATCCAATCTTGTAGGAAATCCAGCAAATAGGCCATACACAGGAATCCGACCAGGTCAACGACTGTATCGGTCAAAAAATGGGTTATGCCGCTCCGGTCAACGGTGTAGAACAGCAGGTACGGGATCGTTACGGTGAAAAGTATCCACGACCAGCGGATAGCGGCTTCAGACTGACAACTGCGCAATTTCAAAGCCGATTTTACCGCCTGCGCCATATAGGCCATGAGCAGCAAACCGGTAGCGATATGATGCGACCGTCCGGACCATATCGATGCGTCAAGCAAGGCGTCATATAGATAGACGGAGTGATTAAAAGCCAGTGACGAGAACAGATTTCCCAGCCCCGGCACTGCGGGATAGGCGTCGATCCACATCACGGCCTGGATGTCGCGGAAGCCGGTGTCGTATGCAGTTGGCATAGCGAGCGCCCGATTTGACAGCCACAGGGCCAGCAGCGCCGTGGCCAACAAGTACGCTCGTTCCTTTCGCAACTGAGCCAACAGGCCTGCGGCAGATTCTCGCTGATTGAACAGCTGAAACAGCGCAACCGCGGAGAGTATCAGCAGAATCATCTCGTTAACAGGAAAGCCGAAGTGCCAGATCTGCAATACGGCAATGCTCAGCGCCCAGCCCAGCCAGAAGCTATCCAGCCAAACCCAACCCGACGCGAGGCGTTTTCCAAGCAGCTTCAATATCAACAGACCGATCCCGCTGAAGAGCAGGAAAAAAAGCGCCCAGCTCAGCAAAACCTGCGACATCGGCGCGATAAGGTCCAGCAACAAGATCGAGCCCTCCAATATGACCTGCCATGTTCGTTATCCCCTGCGGAAACCCCATTATAATGTCAGATAAATCATCGTGCGATTATTATTTGTACAGGCGCGATGCGGACATTTCGACAAAGAGGCTAGTGGGTAATTGATGTCCTACGACACATTGATAGAGCCTGTTGAGGGTCCGCGGATGGCCTTAATTCAAGATGCGGATGCCGGCGCAATTGCCGAAAATTTGGTGGCCTTCGCCAATACCGAAGGCGGCACAATCGTCGTCGGCGTCAATGCCGACGGCTCGCCGGCGCGGGAGCTTCCAGCGAAGGATAAGATCGAGCGCACACTGGGCCGAGTCGATGATCTGTATAATCCGCCCGTCGTCATCGATGGCTGTGATGCCATCCGACTGAAACCAGCGGGCAGCAATGCGACTCGGCATGAAGCTGAAGGCGAAAATGCCGGGAACAATTCCGCGCGCGTTGAGCCGCTGATACCGGCGTTTTCGATACGCGTTCCGCGCAGCACCGAGTTACACGCCCTGGCCGACGGCCGCGTTCTCATTCGCAGTGGCGCGGTCAACCGGCCCTTGGGCGGGCAGGAAATATTGCGCCTGGCCAGCGCCAAGAACACTGGCGACTTCGAAACCGAAGCCCTGCCCGGCGCCACAACTGACGACTTCAATCGCGAGATAATCGACGAGTACCTGGAAAAGCGCGCCGAGCGCAGCAAGCGCGTTCACAGCGGAGAGATCAACCGGCTGCTGGCGGAGATTGGCGCGATTACGGCCGATGGCAAGCCCACGGTCTGCGGTCTGCTGCTCTTCAGCGATTATCCGCAGCGCTGGTTGCCGCAGAGCAGCGTGGTCTTCGCTCGATTCGTCGGCACGACGCCGCGCGGCGAGCAGGGCTTGGCCGGTTATACACGCCGCGAAGAGATCACGGGCTCGGTCCCCCGCCTCATTGAAGCGACCTGGAACCTCGTCTGGAGCGAGATGGCGATTAGCGCTGTCGTCAAGGGCCTGGAGCGCGAAGAGACATTTGAGTACCCGCAATTCGCCGTGCGCGAAGCCTTGGTCAACGCCATCTGCCACCGCGATTATCGCTTGCGCGGCCGCCGAATCGAGGTGCGTATGTTCTCCGACCGGCTGGAGGTGATATCGCCCGGCGGACTGCCCGGCTTCATCACCGTGGAAAATATCAAGCACGAACACTTTTCGCGCAATCCGCGTCTGGTCGGGGGATTATTCCATTGGGGCTATATTGAGGAACTTGGACTGGGCATCGACCGGATGATGGAAGTCATGGAACAAGCCGGGCACTCCCCGCCGCGATTTGACGCCCGACCCTATAGCTTTGCGGTGGCGTTGCACAACGAGCGCATTCGACCGAGAGTTCCCGAATGGTCGCGCGATACCAATCACCGCCAGGCCCGCGCCTTACAATACGTCCGGGACAAGGGCTCGATTACCAACCGTGAATACCGCAGCTTGATACATTCGGTTTCGGCGGAGACCTTGCGGCTGGATTTGGCGGATCTGGTGGAGAAGGGCTTTCTCAACAAAGTGGGCGCCAACAAAGGCACGCATTATACGCTGCGCGAAAGGGTTGCGGACAAATAAGCGCAGAAGGCGAAAAGCGCGCCGCAGCACGCCCTGGGCTGTCAAACTGAGGCTAGTTGCTGGCTAGCGTCGTTCTTTGAGACGGGCGGACTTTCCGCGACGATCGCGCAGATAGTACAGTTGCGCCCGGCGCACCTTTGCCCGGCGCAAAATCTCGACTTTTTCGACGCGCGGGCTATGCAGCAAGAAGGTGCGTTCAACACCTATGCCGTGGCTGGCGATGCGGCGCACGGTAAAGTTGGCTTCGTTGCCGCCCTTGCGCGCCCGGATCACGACACCCTGGAATACCTGGACGCGCTCGCGAGTTCCTTCGACGATACGTACATGAACTTTCACGGTATCGCCCGATTCAATCTTGGGATGCCGATTGTTTTTGGCAACCAGCGCTTGCATCAATTCCTGGCTCATGGCGGCGTGCCCTCGCAAAAATGCGCCCGTAGGCGCTTTACTGTCTGTCAGAAGTCGGCGCATTGTAGCATAGCCGCGCCAAACTCGGCAAGGGCAAGCAAAAGTCCTGGAGATTCCTCACGGTCATAGCCGCAGCCAGCGCGATTGCCGGCGCCAGGGCTTAGGGGAGCTGCAATACCTGGCCGGCGATTAAGTTGTCGACATTGGCGATATCGTTCAGGGCAGCGAGGACTTCCACGGTCGTGCCAAAAGATGTGGCGATCTCAAACAAGGTGTCGTTCTGCTGCACGGTGTAGGATTGGCTGGGCGTGGCCTCGCCGGCCAGTTGCGCGCTAAAAGCCGCCGACGGATCGGTTTGCGCGTTATCCAGTAGGGACGCTTGCGCTTGCTCGACCAGGGCGCTGCGCGTGTCATCAATGCTGGCGATCTCGAGTTCCGCCGGTTCACTCGTCGCGGGTATGGTCGCTGGGTCGAGGGTTGCGGTTGGAATCGATGTGGGCGGCGGGATAAACCCGGTCGTGCCACAGAGCGGAATAGTGATATGTTGTCCCACAGCGATGCGATCGGGGTTGTCGATTCCGCTGGCTGCGGCAATGGCGTCAACCGTCACGCCGTACGCCAGTGAAAGCTGGAACAAGGTATCGCCAGAGCGAATCTCATGCACACAGTCTTGCCCAGGCGGAATAGTCGCGCGCGGCTGTGGAATGGCCGTGGCTTGGCCGACTGGTATGGCGCCCGCGGTTGTGCCGCTGCCTGCCGAGGATCCTTCTCCAGCGACTGCCTGTGTCTGCAGGGCGATCAAGGCCGTCGCCGTAAGCGCGAACTGATCCGCGACCGGCTCAGTCGCTTGCGCTTCAAGCTCGGTCGCCGCCAGTTCCACGGTAGCCGCGGGCGGCAGCGCAGTAGGCTCTTCTTCTTGCACTGCGGTCGGCGATGGGTATTCGCGCGCAACCGGCTGATTTTGGATCGCCTCAGACGTATCGCGAAAACACGCTGTCGTGAGCAGCGCAACAGCGCCCAGCAGCAGCATGAGTTGAAAGCGCCAGGAAAGGTCAGACATCAATCGGCTACTCCTCATCACGGAAGCTATCAACCCTCACGCCAAACACCCCGCGCTCATACACAAACGCCGGAGACTCCAAATACATCCCTGCGCTTCATTATAGATAGAGACGAAATAACGGACAAACGAGAATGGGACAGTATTTGACGGTTTGATTCCGTTTCGCCGGAAATCGAATAGTCAAGAGATCAGCCCAGAGGAGACCGCCGCAAGAATCAGCAGGCCGGCAATAATGCGATAGTACCCGAATACGTCAAAGCTGTTATTGGATACAAATCTCAAGGGCCACTCGATGGATAACCAGGCAAAAACCGCCGATAGCGCCGCGCCAAGCAGCAGTAAGAAGAGTTCGCCGGCGTCAAGCGTATGAATAACAATCGCCAGGCGATACAGCGTGGCGCCGCCCAGAAGCGGAATGGCCAAGAAAAACGAGTACTCCGTAGCTTGGCGGCGGTCCAGCCCGGACAAGATGCCGCCGATGATAGAACTGCCGGACCGCGACACGCCCGGTATCAGAGCCAGTACTTGCACCAGGCCGACCGTCAGCGCCTGCCTGGCCGTAATCCGCGTGATGCTGCCTTGATCGCTCTCACGCAGCTGAAAGTTTGGCAGGCGCTCGACCAGCAGGAAGACGACTCCGCCTACAATTAGTGAGACTGCCACTACTTGAGGCGAGAACAGCACTTGCCCAATGCGCTCCCCCGCCAGGAAGCCAAGCGTGGCGGCGGGCAGACAGCTGAGCGCCACCAGGGACCAGAAGCGGCGGGTCTCCGGCGACGAAGACAGTTTGGCCGATTGCCCGTACAGGGTCTTGCGGTAGTAGATCACAACCGCTACGACCGCGCCGAATTGAATGAATATCTCGAATACGGCGCCCATGCCATTCAGGCCCAGCAGCGATCTGCCAACAATGAGATGCCCGGTGGATGATACAGGCAGGAACTCGGTCACGCCCTCGACGAGCGCCAGGATGATGACTTTGATGATGTCTTCGGTCATAAGCAGGGTTGCATGCCAGTCATATAGTGGTCAGGATGGCTCAGGCCGCGCCAAAGAGACGACCGCCCAAGAGTAATCCCAAGGCGACGCCAATCAAGCATAAGCCATAATTCAGGATCGCATTTAGCATTAGCAGCGCAATCTTGCCATCGTCCGCCAAAGCGTAACTTTCGTTGGCAAAGGCCGAAAAGGTCGTGAAGGCGCCAAAGAACCCGCTGCCTATGAGCAGGCGCAGCTGGGGAGAAAGTCCGCTGCGGGCGCCGAACCAGACGCCAAAAAGCGCCAGCCCAAATGAACCGACGACGTTGGCCAGCAAGGTTCCGTAGGGGAAAACGCCCAGCAGCGGCGTCAGCGCTTGATTCGTTCCGAGCGTCAGCAGATAGCGGGCGTTTGCGCCCAAGAAGCCGCCGACCCCAATATAAAGCAGGCTTTCCATTGGTACTCCTCGCCGCGCACATTTACTATCTCAGGGTAGTCTACAGGCGCTGCGAACGAGCCGCAAATCAGGCGCGTCCCTGAAAGTTTTCTGCCCGGATGTCGGTTGCGCCGTGCATCACTTAGCGATGTGCTGTACACTGAGGCGCCACTTTCGAGACTGCCAATGGATTACATCAGACTTCTCAGCAGCAACCATGATTTCGCCAAGATGTGGGCTGCGCAGCTCGTCAGCCTGCTGGGCGATTGGTTCAGCACAATCGTCGTCTCAGCCCTGATTATTACTTACACCGAGGGCAGCGGTTATCAGGGCATCGCAGTCAGCGGTTTTCTCATCGCCAGAATGCTGCCGCCGCTGCTTGTGCGGCCCTGGGCTGGTGTGCTGGCGGATCGCTTTGATCGCAAGCGGCTGCTCATTATCAGCGACCTGCTGCGCGCGGCTGCTGTTTTGGGCCTGCTCTTCGCCTCACAGAGCCCGGATTACCTGCCGCTGATCTACGTGCTTGTCATCATACAGTTTATGATTTCCTCGGTTTTTGAGCCGGCGCGCAACGCCATAATGCCCAGCATTTTGTATCGGCATCAGCTCATCATCGGCAATACGCTCAGCAGCGTCACCTGGTCGGCTATGTTGGCGATCGGCGCCATAAGCGGCGGGCTGGTGGCCGAGTTATTCGGCACGCAGATAGCGCTGCTGGTCGATGCCATGACCTTTGTTTTGTCCGCGATATTTGTCATGCTGATCGTGATTCCGGACAGTCCGCGCTCCGAAATTGGCCAGCCGCAACGCGAAGTCAAGGACAAGACTGAGCGCACATTCCTCGACGGCCTCCGTTACTTGCGGCGTCACCCGCAAACAGCCGCCGCGCTTTTTGTTAAAGCCGGGCAGAGCATCACCAGCTCGGACGCGCTGCTCATCTTCTTCGGCACACAGGTCTTTGTTCTGGGCGACCAGGGCATCACCTCGATGGCGATCTTATGGGCCGCCTTCGGCATTGGCGCTATTGTCGGCCCGCTAATCGCCAATCGATTTAGCGACGACTCCGTAAGCGTGCTGCGCCGGCTGATCGGCGTCGGTTTCGCCTTGATCGCGATCGGCTGGCTGTTCTGGGGCCTGGCGCCGTCATTGGAGTTTCTGGCGCTGGCGGTGGTCGTGCGGGCCATGGGCGGGTCAATCAATTGGACCTACAGCTCGGTGATCATTCAGCAGCAGGTGCATGACGAGTACCTGGGCCGCATGTTTTCACATGATTTCGCCGGCTTCGAGCTGGTGCAGACCCTGGGCATCCTGGCGGTAGGTTTCGCCATTGACGCGGTGGGCGATGGCGGCATGCGGGCGATCGTATTTGCCTCGGCCCTGGCCGCGGTCGTGCCGCTTTTGGTCTGGCTGAGGATCGTCTACTGGCTGGACAATAACGAGATTGGGATGGCAGCGGCCGCCCCGGAACTGGCCGCAGGAGGCTGAGATGACAAGTTTTCAATACGACAAGCAAATCACGGACAATTATGCGAATCTAAGCGCCGGGGTTATTGTGGCGCGGGGCATGACAAACACGCCAACGTCTGAGGCGCTGAAAGATCGCTACCTGGCTGAGCAAGCCGCGGTAAAGGCGCGCATTGGCGACACGCCGCTCAGCGATTTGCCGTCGCTACAAGCCTGGCGCCGGGCTTTCAGCGCATTCGGCGTATCCCCTACCAAGTATCGCAGCGCCGCCGAAGCCTTGCTGCGCCGCCTGACGAAGAAGGGCGATGTGCCCTGCATTAACACTTTGGTCGATATTGGCAATCTGGTCAGCATCCGTTATGGCTTGCCTGTCGCCATCTTCGATACGCGCCAGATAGCGGCGCCGATCACCGTGCATTATTCTAACGGCAGCGAACTGTATACCGAGCTGGCCAGCGGCGAAGCCATGCACCCCGAGCCGGGCGAAGTCGTCTTTTCCGATGAGAACAAGATGGTGGTGGCGCGCCGTTGGTGCTGGCGGCAGAGCGCAACCAGCGCCGCCAACGTCGGCACGACCGAGGCCGTCATTACGGTGGAGGCGCATCACAGTGGCGGCGGCTCAGACATCGAATCCGCCCTTGAAGATCTGTCGGAGTTGCTCGAAGCGTACGCGGGCGGAAGTTACGAATCCGCGGTCCTCGATGCCGGCAATCCGTCGATCTAACTCAGACGCAGGCGGCCGCTGAGAATCGGCGGAAACTGGCGAAATCGGCTCCAGTCCAGACTAGTCGCGCTGTCTTTGACTTCAGCCTCAAATGCGGGTTCAAGCAAGGCGTCCAGGACGAAACCGGCGGCAAAGGCGGCGCCGAGCAATTCGCTCAGCGAGCGATGGTAGTAATAGTGCGGCGTCGGCTCGCCGGGCGCGCCCGAACCCTTGACCGGCGGCATGTCCAGGTAGGCGCGCAGCTTGACGGAGAAGTAGTCCCTGACGACGCCGTCGCGGTCCTCTTTCTCGTGCAGAAAAATGGGATTGTTGGAGTTAAAAGCCGGGTGCATGGTCGAGAAGACGAATCGTCCCGCCGGCTTCAACAGTTGGCTGGCCGCGGCAAAGAGCGGATCAACTGCCGGAATGTCCATCAAGGTCATCGAGCAGGTAATGGCGTCGAAGCGCCGCTCGCCAAGTTGCAGCATCGCCGCTTCGTCGGTGGCGTCAATAAGCTGGTAATCCACATTGTCGCCGGCCGCCCTGCTGCGTTCGCGCGCGAGCTCAATCATAACAGCGCTGAAATCAAAGGCGGTCACGACTGCGCCTGCGCGCGCCAGACGCCGCGTCAACGCGCCATTGCCGCAGCCGGCGTCAAGCACGGATTCGCCAGCGCGCAGCTCCAGCAGCTGCAAGACACTGGGCTCAACCAGGCGCCGATGAAAGACATTGCCGCTATCGCCCTGCAATTCATCCCAGAAGCGCGCTTTGCGGTTCCAAAGTTCACGGCCTTCGTCATTTAACTGCTTGATGTCCAAAGCGGATTCTCCTGTCTGTGGTCTCGGCGAGACGCTCACGCGCCGGCGCAATATAGTAAGCGATAAGCGCGGACACTCAATCTTATAAGGCTTGTCCGGTATTGTAACGTCGCCGCCGCTCGCTCGGCCTAGGCGAAGATGCGACATCTTTGCCACCGAGTACACCGAGTTAGATAGAGGA
>JAGWBC010000229.1:0-4227 GCA_021296115.1 Anaerolineae bacterium
ATGCCGTCATCGTAAGCCGGCACGAAGAAAAAGGGCTGGTGATGAATCGACGCCTGATCGGTCACCTGCCGGATGCGCGCGCCGGTGGCCGCGTCGGTGAAACTGCGCGACTCGGAAGGGAATACCCTGCCAGGCGCCATCTAAGTCAGCGCCCGTTCCAAGACAGGGAAGCCCGCGGCCGTCAACTCCCCGGCGATGCGCTCCACCTCTTCCGGCGGCAGCGGGCGAATCGGCCGGCGCATGTGCATGGAGGGGAATTTGCCCAGCAGGGTCATGGCGCATTTCATACGCTGGTGAGCGTCGCTCGACGGCTCGCCGAAGCGGTAGACGATCTGCGACAGCGGCCGCACCTGGCTTTGGATGCGATTGGCTTCCGCCAGGTCGCCGCTCAGCGCCGCCCGCACCAGCGCCGTGATCAGCTCGGGCACGAACCCGGCGAAACCCACCAGAGCGCCATCCGCGCCATCCAGCAGGGTCACCAGCAGGTACTCGTCCAGGCAGCTGATGATGCTGACATCGGGCGCCGCCGCTTTGAGATTGCGGTAATCGTAGGCCCAGCGGGACATCTCGCGCGTGCCCATCTTGATGCTGACGACGCGGTCGATCTTGACCATCTCCAGCATCTCGGCCAGGCTGTAACCGGCTTTGGTCCAGGCCGGGTACTGATGCACGATGATGTCGATATCGGCGCCCTCGGCCACATCCTGGAAGAAGCCGACGGCGGTCTCGCTGGTCCGTCCGAAGCGCAGCCAGTGGTGCGGCGGCATGAGCAAGATGCCGTCAGCGCCGACCGCCTTGGCGGCTAAGGCCTGCGCGATGGCCTCATCGCTGCCCTCGGCGCAAACGCCCGAGACCACCTTGACCTTGTGGCCCACCTCGTCTGCGATGATCTCGGTGACGCGCGCCCGCTCATGATTGCGCAGCGACATGACCTCGCCGGTATGCCCATTGCAGACCAGGCCGGTAATGCCATCGACCGCGGCCAGGTATTGCACGTATTCGCGCAAGCCGATTTCGTCGATGCTGTCATCATCATTGAAGGGGCAGAGCGTCGCTGGCAAAACACCCGTCCATGGTTTATAGAACATGCTCATTACTCTCCTTTTGCTTCGTGATTACTGAATCCTGTATTTCTTCAGAAAGTCATAATTCGGCGTGACTCCCAAACCCGGCAGGTCAGGCACGGTCAGGCAGCCGTCCTCATCCAAAGTCATCTTCTCTTCGAATATCCGCCCGCGATTGGCGTCGACCGTCTCGCGGTAGAACTCGACAATCAGCCCGTTGCTGATGGCGCCCACCAGATGAAGATGCAGCTCTTGATCGCCATGCGGCGCGATGTGCAGCTCGTGCGCAGCCGCCAGCGCGGCGACATTCATAAACTCGGTGATGCCGCCCAGAACCTGGGCATCGGCGTTGTAGATCGCCGCGGCGTCATGGGCGATGAGATCGCGAAAGCCGTAGCGCGTATATTCATTCTCGCCGGTGGCGATGGGGATGGAGGTAGAGCGCGCCAGGATGCCGTGCCCGCGATAGTCGTCGGGCGCCAGCGGCTCCTCAAACCAGAAGACATCGTAGGGCTCCATCCGCCCGGCGATCTGAATGGCTTCGCGCAGGCTGTAAGCGCAATTGGCGTCGACCATCAACTTGACATCCGCGCCGATCGTCTCCCGCGCCACTCGCACGCGCTCCACATCCTCCTTAATCGGCGCGCCGCCGATCTTCATCTTGACGGCTTTGGCGCCCAGCTCGAGGTTGGCTTCCATCTCAGCCGCCAATCCCGCCAGCCCTTTGCCCGCTTCGTAATAGCCGCCGGCGATATAGGCGGGCACGCGATCGCGGAAACCGCCCAGCAGCTTATGCGCGGATTTGCCGGTCGCTTTTCCCATCAGATCCCAGAGCGCGATATCGATGCCGCTGATGAAGCGCGTCGCCAGTCCGCGCCGGCCCACCAGCTTAGGTACCCAGAGCGAATGCCAGATGCGGCGGTAATTGAAGGGATCTTCGCCGATAAGCATGGGCTTGAAATGCTCCAGCAGCCCCTGCGCGACTTTCGCCATGCCGGGCGTCTGCGGCATACCCGCCCAGCCAAGGCCGCAATGCCCGTCATCGGTCTCAATCCGAACCAGGCTGAGGCCGCTATGACTGTAGGTGTGCATGCCGTTGCGGATGGGCCTGGCCCGCTCCCAGCGGTATTGCAGCAGTTCGACGTCCCTGATCTTCATCGGCGCCTTCAACTGCTGCGGCGCGGGTCGAGCGCGTCGTTCAAGCCATCGCCCAGAAAGACGAAGGCCACGGAAATGACGCCGATCGTCACGGCCGGGCTGAGCACCAGATGGGGGAATACCTGCCACAAGCGCAAGGCTTCATTGAGCATGGAGCCCCAACTGGCGTTTGGCGGCTGCACGCCAATGCCGAGGAAACTCAGGCCGGCTTCCAGGGTGACCGCGCCGCCCATGCTGGCTGTTACCGCGACGACCAAGGGACCCAGCGCGTTGGGAATGACATGGCGCAGCATGATATGCCATTCGGAAGCGCCCAGGGCCCGCGCCGCCAGCACATAATCTTCTTCGTTGATGCTCAGCACTTGTCCGCGCACCAGCCGCGCCAGGCCGGGCCAGGCGATCAGAGCCAGCGCGCTGAAGACCAGTACGTAATCCAGCCACAGGGTGTTCAGATAAAAGGGATTCTTAGTCTGTTCATAAAGTGTATCGAACCAATTGATGATGGGCCGCCGCAGCGTCGTATTGATGAGAATGACCAGCAGCAAACCGGGCATAGCCTGGATCAAATCGCTGATCCACATCAGGAATTGGTCGGTGCGCCCGCCTTGGATGCCCGACCAGGCGCCCAGCAATACGCCGATCACGAGACTTATGGCCGTGGTGGAAAAGGCGACCAGCGCCGCCGTGCGCGCGCCGTGCAGCATACGGCTCAACACATCGCGGCCCAAGTCATCGGTGCCCAGCGGATGCTCCGGGGTAAATCCGCCAAAGGCGTTGACGATATTCTGCTCGAGGAAGTCATAGGGCGCGATATGGGGTCCCAACAGCGCGAGGATAAGGAAGGCGATGACGACGAACAGACCGCCAACCGCCAGCCAATTCTTGCGGAAACGCCGCGCCGCGTCTTGCCACAAGCTGCGATGGGATTCCAGCGACAGGCTCTTGTCGTCCATGACGCGCGTCCGTTTTGGCCTTGCTGTCTCCGCGCTCACCGCACCCTCACTCGCGGGTCCAGAATCGGATAGATGATATCGACCAGGAAATTGCTGACAAAGATGATCATGGTGCCAACCACCGCCACTGACATGATGATGGGATAATCAACCTTCTTGATGCCCTCAATGGTCAGCAGACCGAAGCCGGGGATATTGTAAATGAGTTCCACAAACAAGGCGCCGTTGATCAAGCCGATCATGATCAAGCCCATGGTCGTAATCACCGGCGTCATCATCGGGCGCAGCATGTGCCGCATGATGATCCGGAATTCGGATAAGCCCTTGGCGCGCGCGGTGCGGATAAAGGGCTGCCCCTTCACCTCCAGCATAGCGGAGCGCGTTTGCCGCACGATGATTGGCAGAATGCCTATGGCGATCACCGCCACCGGCAGCGCCGCGTCTTTATGAAAAAGCCCGCTCCAGCCATAGGGCACGTCGATCACACCCAATTGCAGCACCAATATAAGCAATAACATAGGTCCTACTACATAGACCGGAATCGAGGTTATGAACAAAACCGTGCTGATGATTAGCGGATCCGGCCAGCGATTGTGATATAAAGCGGCGAGGATGCCCAGCCCAATGCCGACCACGGAGCCGATAACGGTCGCCGCGAAACCCAGCTGCATGGATATCGGCAAGCGGAATTGCACGATTTCCAGCACCGGTCGGTCGACTTGCAGGCGTATTGAGCGCCCCCAATCGCCGCGCAAAAGATTGTGGAGATAATTGCCAAATTGCACCAGGAAGGGCTCGTCCAGGCCGTATTTCTTGCGCAGCGCCAGCATGACCACTTCGTCTTCGCTGTCGAAGTCCTCGCCCTGGATGAACATCATGCGGATGGGGTCGCCGGCGCCATAAAACATCATGCCGTAAGTGACGAATAGTATCAGCAGAAGACCGGCGGTCCAGCGTATGAGGCGTATCAATAAGAACGATGCCATTTTCTGTCTACCTCACCCCCCGGCCCCCTCTCCGAATCATCAGAGAGGGGGAGGAGCGCGTTAGCG
>JAGWBC010000229.1:4249-6078 GCA_021296115.1 Anaerolineae bacterium
ATAAACACTCTACTTCATCTGCAGGGCACCCTTCCCCGTTGATACGGGGAAGGGCCGGGGATGGGGTAGAATTTGCGCGGAAAAGTCGCTGTCGCGAACTAGCCCCAGACCCCTTTTGCAGTTCCCCTCTACATCCGCTCGATGTAAATCTTCCAGGGCTCGATCACGCTCACGTCCGGACCGCTGTAGTATTCCTTGACGTGCTCGCGGGCGTTGGCGGTGCGCAGCGGCTTGCCGAAGTGCATGATCACGTAATCGCCTTCGTACTGCGCCTGCGCCTCAAGCGACAGCTCGCAGCGCCGCGGATCATCCGGCCCCAGGGTCAGCGCTTCGTCGACAGCCGCTTCCAGCGCCTCGTTGTAGTAGCCGCCCAGCATGGAGCTGCTGGCAACGGGACCAGACGAGTGGCCGGCCGCCCACATGTAGGTGGCGGCATCCGGGAAGCGAATGACAACATCGTCGCGGCTCAGATTGATCTTGTCGTAGTCATCGCCGAAGCTGTTGGGATCCTGCTGGAACTCAACATTCTCGATGCCCAGGTTCTGGCGCCAGAATTCGATAACCGCTTGCAGCGCGCGGTTGTTGAACTCGTTGCTGCCGCGCGGGGTGACGCGCAATTTGGGCAGGTTTTCGGCGCTGCCGTAGCTGGAGGCGGCCAAAGCGGCCTGCGCGGCTTCGACATCGTAGGGATAGCCGCTGGCGTCAGGGTTCTGGCAGGTGACGATATCGTCCAGGGTCTGCGTCGTCATCACACCGCTGCCTTCGATGGGGAAGGCGGCCTGGAATACCGAGTTCCAGTCGACCGACTTGATCAGCGCTTCACGCACCAGGGGATCGTTGGTCGGTTCGCGGGTCGGCTGCATCCAGAAGGTGTTGAAGCCGATAGCGTCGAACTGGCGGAAGTAATCCGGCATCTGCGAACGCAGAACGGAGGGAGCGGCAGCCAGGCTGGCGTCGATTTGGTCATTCAGCGCCATCGTGCCAACAATCTGCTGATCGGGAACAAATTGGAAGGTGACCTTTTCCAAAATCGGACCGTCTTTCCACCATTCCGGATTCGGCGTCAACTCGGCCGTCTGCAGGTCGGCATCGAAGCTGGTGAGGATGAAGGGACCGTTGACGATGGGATTGTTCTCAGGTTTCCAGAATTCGTTGAAGCCATGCTCCAGCACGTCCTCGGCGCGGGCGATTGCCATATGCGCCGTGGCGATGCGCCAGAAGAAGACGGGATCGGGCAGGACCAATTCAACCTGAACGGTCGAGTCGTCCATGGCCGAGAGACCACTGACGTCAACAGTCATGGCGTCATCGGCGGCCATCTCGCGCGCATCGGCGAAACCGGCTACATTGCCCAGGTAAGTGCGGATGCGACCAACGCTGTTGAGCGGCGCCGCTTGCACTTGCCAGGAATCAATGACTTGCTGCGCGGTGATGGATGTGCCATCGGACCAACGAGCTTCGGGATCGACCGAGAAGGTCCAGACGGTGCCGTCCTCGTTGGAGCTCCAGTCGTTGAAGTAACCGGTCTGCAAGTTGAAGTCGACATCAAAGAAAAGCGGCGGTACGGACTGGAAGGTGATCCAGTTCTGCTGATCGCCGCCGGCGGACAGAATCTGGAAGCTGAAATTGGCCACGCCGGACGAACCGGTGGCGATCCTCAGCTCCTGATCCTGCGCCATTGCCCCGGTCGCGCTCAGCAGCAAGACCAAGGCGACGATGAAAAGGGTAAGTAACTTCTTGGACATTGTTTCCTCCTATATTGATTGGGTTTGCTTCGCTCATTGGCGAACCGGCAGAAGCCGCGTCCCCCATTGCAGCCAACTCTGTCA
>JAGWBC010000230.1 GCA_021296115.1 Anaerolineae bacterium
GCAGCGATTATCGCGAATCATCACCAGGTTGAAGCCACCAGGCGTCTCCAGATCCGCGTCCGCCGCTTCCATGCCCGGGTAGCCGGTGAAGTTGAACCAGGTCGATGGGCAGCAGTTGTAGGAAATCCCATCGCAGAAACTGTTCACCACCTGATGGATATGCCCGAAGAAAACGCCGACCACTTGCTCGCGCCGCGCCGCCAGCAGTTCATGCAGCCGCTCGCCGTTTTGGATGCGCGCGCGGTCATCAATCCAGGGCACGCCCGTTCGCACAAAAGGAAAATGCGCCGCTGCCAGAATCGGCCCGTCTTGCGCCCGGCTGAGCAGCGCGGCAAAATTGTCAATCTGCTCTTCCGGCACTGTTGGAAATACGGGATCGCCCATGCCGCCGCCTTCAATCGAGATCAAGTGATACCCGTTAATAATATAGTGGTCGTCATCCAGCACTTGCCGGCGTTCGCCATCGGACAGAATATCGCGCGCCATTTGGGGCGAATCGTGATTGCCCGGCAGCAGGTACATGGGCTGCTCCAGCCGGTCGAGCAATTCGCGCGCCAGATGGTAATTTTCCTCCTCCGGCTCAGCGCAGATATCGCCGGTATGCAAGATGAAATCAACCGGAAACGACAGCCCGTCGATCGCCTGCAACAGCGACTCGACGCCGCGATTGGGATGCGCTATCGGCTTGTGCAGCCAATGCGGGCGATACTCGGGATCGGCGCTGATATGCGTGTCGCTGATATGCAGGAAGGTCAACAAAGCAGACTCCTTACGCGCGCAGAGGGCAGTATGCGCATTCTAGCCCCGCTGACGGCCTTTGGCAAAGTTCCTGCTGTAAATGAGCCGGCAGGGTCATGTACTCAGCATACGCTCCGCGACTTGAGCGGGCGCCGCTCAAGCAATCGCCAGCGGATTGACCCAGGACCCGGTCGCGCCCGTCAGCTTCAGCGGCGCGATAATCAGCAAGAATTCATAGCAGCCCGCCGCAGCCAGCTCATCCAGGTTCAGGTTTTCCACGTGTGTGATGCCGCTGTTGACCAGCAGGAAACGATGCACAGAATGATCCATGGGCGGCATAACCTCCACCGCCATATTGTCCGCGCCGACCAGGGTCATGCCCTGCTCCACCAGCAGCTGCGCCCCTTCCAGATTCAAGCCGGTCTGCGCATCGCGATACACCGGATCGCCAGCGCGCAGCAGATGATATGAACCGGTGCGCAACAGCACAGCCGTATCCGCGCCGATGACACTGCCCTGCCGCTCCAGCGTACCGCGTATATCGTCCGCGCCGATGCCATAAGCCGGCGGCAGCGTGTCGACGCCTTTGTAAGCCGCCACATCCAGCATGACGCCGCGCGTGACAATCGGCGGCATCTGCTCGGCGCTGAGGTGCTTCTGGCCCGAGGAATCGACGCACTCGCTCGCGGCCACCGTCTGGCCCTCGCCGGCATACAGACGAGGCTCGCCGTCCGAATCAGGCTGGCCAGCGGCGTTCTGCTTTTCCGAGATGTGGCAAAGCGCGTCGATATGCGTGCCCACATGGATCGACATGCGGATGACCTCGGCGGCGGCTGTGCCGGGATCAATGGCAGCCGGGTCGCTATGGCGCAGGTGCGGCACGATCGAATACGACTTCATCGCCGCGCCCGGCGTCAACATGCCTTCCTGGAAATCGACGCCCAAACTATAGACCGCGCCTGTTTTCACCAAGCTAAGCAGCGCCGGCGTCAAATGCGGGACGGGCAATTTACCATAAGCGGAAGCGGGCATTTCCACACCTCATAATTCGAATGGATTTGCCAAAGTGTAGCAGATATGCCCGCGATTAACCGCTACGGGCGACAGCTAACCAGCGCAATCGCATCAAAATGAATAAGTGCTTTGATGAACATTTTACAAACCTAAATTTAACCACAGAGACACAGAGAGCACAGAGAAAAGTCTTTCATTTATAATTTTGTGAAATTGCACTTTTTACCCATTAGCGCCAAGATCCTACGAGGAGTTCTGCCTTGAATAGAACCAAACTCGGTGTCGACGGGCTGTATCTACGCGCCCTCCGCGACCCTCTGCGCTCTCTGTGTTGAAAAATAATATGATGCAATTGCCCTGGACAGCTAGCGAGGCAGCGGATCTAGCGGCAAGCCGCTGGGTACTTCCGCCGGCGTGATATGCGCCAGATCGCGCGCCGCCGGGTCGGTCAGCGAGCGCAAGAAGGCGGCCAGCTCCGCCGCTTCCGCCGCGTTGATGGGCAGGCCGGCGCCGATTAGTCCGCTGGCGGTATGCGCCTTCCGCTCAAAATCGTAGGCCAGGACTTGATCCTGGAATGCGCGCGGCAAATGCTCGCTCGGCTTATAGAGGATATTGGCCCGCCAGGGGTCAGCATGATGCCAGATGACATCTTCCAGTGTGCTGTAAGCGCCACTGTGGAAATAGGGCGGCGTCAACTCGACATTGCGCAGGCTGGGCGTACGGAAGCGGTACTGATCGCGATAGTCGAAGCTGACATTGGCGCGGCCAAAGTCATCGCTGCCGTCGATGCCGTTGTCCTTGCCGGGACCCAGCTGCGGCACGAGCAGATTATGGAATTCCTGATCGGTGAAGAGATCGCCGCTATGGCAAGACGCGCAATTCACCCCGCGATTCAGCGCGCCGAAAAACAGCAGCGCGCCGCGTTTCTGCTGCTCGCTAAGGGCGTCGGCTTCGCCGGCCACATAGTCGTCCCAGGGCGACTCGGTGAAGATCAGCTGCCGCTCAAAAGCCGCCACCGCTTCCGCCAAACGCCGCAGCGTAATGGTCGGACTGTCAAATGCCGCGGCAAATCGTTCCGCGTAGGCTGGATTCGCGCGCAGACGCTCCAGCAGAATCAGGCGGATGACCATCGGCGAAAACTCGCCCAGGGTCACGCCGGCCATCTCGTGCTGGGAGGTAATGGGGAAAAGCGCCTGCGCCGTCAGCGGGTCGGTCAACTCCAAATCGTTGATGGCGTCTTCCAGCGTATTGACCACCGCGTCGCTCGTCGCCAGCTCCACCCGTCCATCCCAAAACTGGCCGCGCAGCAAGGCGCTGTTGATCACTGTGGGGCTGTTGCGCGGAATGAAGGTATCGACAAAGGGATTGACAACCGTCATGCCCTCTCCAACGCGGGAGTCTTCCGGCAGGTTGATCAACTTGCGGAAGGCGCGGCTTTCACCCAGGCCCTGCCCGCCGGCGCCGATCGGCAAGACGCGCCCGTCGGTCATGGCGAATTCGGGATGGTGGCAGGTGCCGCAGGAGATATTTTGGTCCCCCGACAAGATGGGGTCGAAGAAGAGATCACGCCCCAGGCGCGTCAATTCGCTCTCCGCTTCCTTGATATCCTGCCCGGGATAAGGCGACAAATCATACTCGGCGATGACGGCGCGCAAGGCTCGGTCCAGGTCCCGCAGTTCGACTTCATTGCGCTGCGCTTTGTTTGCAGGCGGATAGCGCCGCGGCGGATCGGGCTCAGCGTCAAAGTCGAAACGCAGCAGCCGGCCCGAATAGGCTTCGGTGACATAGAGCCCCCCATCGGGCATAGGCATGACCGCCGTGGGAAAGTGCAGGTTCTCGGCGACCGTTTCCAAGCCGCCCGGCGCGCTGATTCGGCTCAGCCGTCCGCTGGCTTCCTGCTGATCGAGACCGGTAAAGCAGCTGTCGCGCGGCGCGATCGCGGCAAACTCCAGCAGCCAAAGCGCGCCCTCAGCGTCGAGCGCCACATCGACCGGCATGTTCAAGCCGTCCACGATGGCGCGTTGCCGCCCGTCATCAGCAACGGCAACCAGCTCGCCGCTATTGGCAACATGCGGGCAGCCGCCGAAGAGCGTCACATAAAAGGCGTCGTCCTGGCGCGCCAGCCCGGTCGGCAGCGCTTCCAGCCGTCCGCCGCCGTGCTGCGGGTTATCCAGCGCCGCAAAACGCTGCCAGTACTGCAGGGAGCCGTCGGCGTTCTCCGCGACCAGCCCGTTGCCCCCCGCGTCTGTAACGACCGGCGCGCCTTGGCTGTCGAAGGCAATATCGAAGGGATGCAAGAGAAAGACATTGCCGCGCCCGGCTTGCCGCAGCTGCAAATCTCGCGGCGAAAATGGCTCGTCCGGCAAGCGCCGCGCCGCCTCGCTCGGCAGGCTGTAGAGTTGAGAACCGACCAAGCCCAGGAGAATCGTTTCGCCATCGGGCGTCACCGCTACTGCGGGCGCGCTGATCAAGTTGCCGCGGGAGAAGGTACTGGGTATGCCGGAGATCAAGCGCCCCAACTCGCCATCGGGCGTCAGTAGGCTGATGCCGGCGCTGCGTTCGCCGTGGCCGCCCGCTTCAGCGATCAGCAGGCCGCCGTCCGGCAGCAACGCCATCCCCGCCGGGTAATACAGGCCCTCCGCGACAGTTCTGATGAGGGGCTCAACCTGCGCCTGCCCGCCAAAGGACAAAAGCGCGAAGGTTAAAGCCAGCAGGATGACTCGGATACGCATGATTTTCCGCACCAAGACTAAAGTTTCTGTATGTCAATTATCGCGCAATTGCGAAGCAAACGCCGGTAAATATTAGCAAACAGTTAGTTTTGCCAATGGTCAGCTAAGGCTAGCCGCATAATGCAGGCCGCCAACGGGGTTTCAGCCTCAGTCCATCAGCGGCAACTGCATGAGATTGCCGGTGTAGTCCTCCTTTAGCCAGGCATAGTCGGGATCGTCGTAGGGCGGCGTCGCTCGCGTTTCATCCACCAGCTCGCCCGCCAGATAATTCAGGAAATACAGATTCGAGCCGGGCGCGGCCGAGGTCGAGTGGAAGCCCTGCGTCACCAGGACCAAGTCGGTATTACGGACGGCAAAGATCTCCTCGAAGTCATTATCGCGCCGGTAGTTGCGATGCAGCGCCAGGCCTTCAGCCGGATCGGTGCGGAAATAGTAAGTTTCGTCCAAGTGCGCCGAGCCGCCGTAGCCATCGTGGCAATGCGGCGGATAACCCGACCAGGCGCCGCCGGGCACATATACTTCGTAGAGAATCAGCCGCTCCGCCGGCAGCGGATGCGCCAGGGTATGATGGACCTGTCGCCGCGCCGCGCCGCCGCCGCGCACTTCAGCGCGAATCTCATCCGGCGTGAACAGCCGCAGCGGATACTTGCCCTCAGCCGGCGCCGCCCCAATGGCGAACTCAAAGCTGCTGTCGCTACTCACGCCGAATTCATGCCCGGGCGGCAGGTAGAGCACGGAGGGCTTCTCCTGGAATACGCCGGCTCGCTTCAGCGCGAAATCGCCCGCCGCCGTATTAACGACGCCCCTGCCTTCCAGCGGGACCAACGCCAGCTCCATGTCCTTAGTCTGATGCAGATATACCTGCTCGCTCCCCAGCCGAATGACGCGAAAGGACAGATAGTCCCAGTTCGCCGACTCCGGCGTCACATCCAGCACGATCATGTCTTTATAGTTCGACTTCAAGTGATTTGTCATGCCCCGGCCCCCTCCCATTCGATTATGAATTTGTCGACTTCGTCACGGCGCGGCAAAGCGCGAGCGCAGCCCTGCCGGGTGACCACCAGCGCGCCGCAAGCGTTGGCGAAGCGCGCCGCCCGCTCCCAGCCCCAGCCCTGCGCCCAGCCGTAGATCAAGCCGCTGGCGAAGCCGTCGCCGGCGCCAACCGTGTTAACTATCTCCACCGGATAGCCCGGCACATCGACTTGACCGTCACGCCGCACAATCGTCACGCCGCGGTCGCCGCGTTTCACGATCAGCACCGTGTCGCCGTCGGCGCGCAGCAGACGCTGCAAGCCCTCCCGGTCGTCGACAGCGCTACCGGACATGACCGGCTCGGGCGTCGGCGAAAGCGCAGCGTAGAATTCCTCTTCAGTGCCGATCAGCACATCGCAGAGCGGCAGGACAGGGCGCAGATTCAAGCCGTAAGCCAGCGGATGCGCCCACTGATCGGGTCGCAAGTCGAGGTCGATAAAGGTCGTCATGCCGCGCCGCCGCGCCTGCTCCGCCAGATACAGTATGACATCGCGGGTGCTGCCGCGGCTCAGCGCCGTGCCGGAGAGCGACAGCGCCCGCGTCTCGCTCAATGGCAGCGCCAGCGCCTCGCTGATTGACAGGTGAATATCAGCCGGGTTCTCGCGGTAGAACACCAGCGGGAACTGATCGGGCGGCTGCACGCCCACCACCGCCAT
>JAGWBC010000231.1 GCA_021296115.1 Anaerolineae bacterium
TGGCGGGTGATGACGATTTGGGAATGCGCCCTAACGGGCAAACGGAAGTTGGAGTTGCACAAGATTATCGACATGACTTGCGATTGGCTCTTGTCGATGAACACGGACTTTGAAATAGCTGGTGAAGCAGAGGATGCCGAGTTGAAGGTTATCGAGAAATCGAATCATGGCTCGAGCTTTTGAGTTCTTTGCTGGCATGGGACTTATGCGGGCGGGTCTCGAAACCGTCGGCATCAGAACTGTGTATGCCAACGACGTTGACGAAACAAAAGCAAAACTCTATGCCGCTAACTGGGGTCACGAGGAATTGCATGTCGGGGACATCCGCGCCTTGGAAGGCGAAAAAATCCCCGATGCCGAGCTTGTGACAGCGTCATTTCCATGTACGGACATGTCTCTCGCTGGAAAATACAAGGGACTTAATGGCTCGCAATCCAGCCTGGTATTAGAATTCCTGCGAATTCTCAGCGAAATGGGTACGCGCGCGCCGCGAACGCTTATGATAGAGAATGTCATGGGTTTTCTCACGGCTAACGGCGGTCGGGATTGGGAGACAGTTGTCTGCGGTATCCAAAACCTGGGTTATCAAACTGGGCACATGGTCGTAGATGCTGGCGCCTTTGTCCCGCAGAGCCGCGCGAGAGTGTTTCTATTCGGACATAAAGGGTCAATCGAATTGCCCGAACCCCCCGAAATCCGCAAAGACCTCCGCTTGGCGGGCGTCGCGGAAGAGAATGGAGACTGGTGGCCGCCCGAGCGCCTTTTCGCGTTTATGCAATCATTGTCGGAACTCCAGTTCAAGCGGGTGTCCCGTTACCAAGACCGATTTTGGCCAGGCTACTATGGCGCGTTCAGGCGAACCAGAGGCGGCAAGGCGGTCTGGGAAGTTCGTGCCGATGAACGCGCCGGCGCCCTAAGAACGACGCGCGGGGGCTCCGCAAAACAGGCGATCGTTCGTGCGGGGCGTGGGAATATTGATGTGCGCTGGATGAACGTAGCCGAGTACGCTCGGCTTCAAGGCGCTGAACATTTGCGATATGACTCCGTAACGCCCAATCAGGCCATGTTCGCGCTTGGCGACGCGGTTTGTGTCCCGGTGATTGAATGGCTAGGTAAGAACTGTCTCATCCCGCTTATGAGTCAATGATGCCGCTTAAAGAACCAGAAGAAGTCAAGGCGCTGTATAAAGGCGTTACGGCAGCGCTAGATACCGATAATGGAGACGGCCGCAAAGTTGGCAACTGCAAACACGGTGTTTACCTCTTCTACGATTATGACGGCGAACCGATCTATGTTGGTCGAACAATAGAGAGCCTTCGGACCCGCATCCGACGTCATCTGACCAATCAGAGGACAGATGCTGTTGCTATGAGCGTACTTGATCCCTTTGAAGTTGCTGAAATCGAGATGTGGCCGTTTTGGGATTTGGAGTCCGGTTCGACGGCCGAAGTGAAAACCACGCTTGACCGCGCAGAATATACGGTTTATCTGAAAGCGTTGCGCGAGTCGCAATTCGGTGTGGTGCTCAATGAGAAAGAGATAAAGCCCTCCGACGAAATTGTCCTGCCAAAATCGATGCGAGTCTCCCTGCTACCCGCAGAATTGCGGAAACAGCGCGAGCATCCCGATGTTCGGTTGGCGCGGCGGGCTCGCACTATCGCCAATTTAGCGCGCGTAATAAGCGAGAGAAGCGTAAGACCGGGTATTTGACGTACACTCTGGGCGCAAGCGCGGAGACTTGAACACCTAGCCAGAACAAGGCTCGACGAATTCGAAACTAAAGACAAATCCTGACTGAAATCACGAATCGACTGCTAGGTCGGACGACTCGCCTGCGAAATCGCATCTCCCATCGTATTGATCACAATATCGACTTCCTCCGCCGAGATGCACAGCGGCGGCGAAAAGGCGATCGCGGCGCCCAGCGGACGAGCGCGCAGGCCCATCTCCAGCGCGGCATCGCTGATCTTGGCCGCCATTTCAGCATCCGGCTCGCGGCTTTCCTTGCTCGTCACCACGTCGATCCCAGCCATCAGACCCACGCCGCGCGCGTTGTCGATGTGGGGGAATTCGTCAACCAGCGACTGCAAGCCAGCCAGCAATCGCTCGCCCATCCGCCGGCTGTTCTCCAGCAAGCCATCGCGCTCAATGATGTCGATATTGGCGATGCCGACCGCGCAAGCCGCCGCGTGCCCGGAATAGGTATAGCCGTGCATCCAGCTCTGATCCTCCGGCGCGTTCAAGACCACATCGCGTATCTCGTCTGTCACCTGAATGCCGCCGAGCGGCATATAACCGCTGGTCACGCCCTTGGCGAATTGCATGATATCGGGCTGGATGCCGTATTCATCGCTGCCGAACCAATGTCCCGTGCGCCCGAAGCCGCAGATCACCTCATCGACGATCAGCAGCACTTCATGGCGCTTGCATATCTCAGCCACCAGCTCAAAATAACCGTCATCCGGCACGACCAGACCGCCGGCGCCCTGAATCGGCTCGGCGATGAAAGCCGCCACCGTATCCGCGCCTTCCAGCAGGATCCGCTCTTCCAGCGCGCGCGCCGCCGCCTGGGCCACGCTCTCGCCGTCGTTAACAGCGCCGGAATAGCGATAGCCGTTGGGGTCTGGCACGTGGATGAAGCCATCGAGCACGCCGCCGAACATGGTGTGAAACTTGCTCATGCCGGTCGCGCTGGTCGCCGCCAGCGTCATGCCGTGGTAGCCATTCAAGCGCGAGATGATCTTGGTCTTCTTCACCTTGCCCAGCTGATACCAGTAGAAAATCGCGGTCTTGAATGAGCTGTCGCTTGATTCGGATCCGCCGGAGGTGAAATACGTAAAGTTCATATTGGGGCGGAAGAAACCGGCCAGCTTGTCCGCCAGTTGCGCCGAAGCAGGATTGCTCATGCCGGCGAATCCGGAGTTGTAGGCGATATTGAGCATCTGCTCATAAGCGACTTGGGGCAGCTCTTTGTTGCCATAGCCGATATTCACATTCCACAGGCTGGCCATGGCGTCAAGGATCTCGCGGCCATCGGTCGTATAGAGCCAGACGCCATCGCCTCGCTCAACCATGGCGGCGCCTTCGGTGCGCGTGGGATGATGCAAGGGGTGGAGTTGGTGTCTGTCCTGCTCGATCAGCATCGCGTGATTGGTGTCGCTCATCTTTGTCAACTCTTTCTCCGCTGAGTAGTGCAGTAGATCATAGCCGATTTCCCGCCTTGTTTCGACTGTATTCCTTGGCTTGACCATCGACTCGCGGCGGCGTCACAGTCGCTTGAGCGCATCCTTGACGGCGCGCGGCAGCATTAACGCCAGCAATCGTTTGCAGCGGATACGCGCCTTGCGCAGCCACAGCGCGGGCCGATTCGCCGACATCACCAGGAAGCGACCAATGCGATAGCGTGGCGAGTTGAGCAGCGTCTCAATATCGTCGCGGGGCCGCAGATCGTACGGTGATCGCGGATCGTTGAGGTCGCGCCACATGAGTTCGACTTGCGGCGGATGCGAGCCTCTGAAGCGATACAAGCAGCCCGGGTACTCGTAGACATTGTGCGCGTGATAGGGGCGGCGCAGCGCAAAATAAGCCTCGTCCGCCCACTTCAGAATGTGCTGCCGTCGCGCCCATTCCGCCCGGCGGTAATACTCGCATTTCTCCCGCACCTGCTTGGGCAGCAGCAAAGAATAGTGATACAAATGGATGCCGCGCTTCATCAGATCCTGTGCGCGGATCCATTGCTGCTGGCGCAGATCGCGTCCTTGCGCGTCCAGCACGGTGGGCGGTCGATGCGTGATGTAGCGGTAGCCCTCGCCCCATTTGAAAAGACGATGAAATTCGGCCTCTCCCCGCCGCAAATACCAACTGTCGACGCGATAATCGGGCGCGGCCCAAAAGAAGACCGATTCAAAGGAGACGGCTGTTACGGACGGCTGCTCGCTCAGCAAGTTGCAGATGGCTTCGATATCCCCCGGCTGATAAAACTCGTCGACATCCACCTGCCACAGATAGTCGCCGCTGGCGCGCTGGGCGTAGGCTTGGGACATCTCGTCCTTCTCCGACCAAAAGCCGTCGCGCGTCACAATGATGAGCTTGTCGTCCGGGTCTTCCCTGGCTTTGAAGTCCCGCAGGTTGTCGAGCGTGCCGTCCAGCGAATGCCCGTCGGCGCTGGCGATGTTTGCCGCGCCCGGCGCCGCGCCTTC
>JAGWBC010000017.1:0-8441 GCA_021296115.1 Anaerolineae bacterium
TGTCAATTTCCACGCAATCAACGTCTTGCCCGGGGGCCTTAACGATGATGCGATCGTTCACCGGGCAGAAGTTGGGTACCGGTGATGCCGGCGTATCTGGCGGGTCTGGCTGGTCCGGTGGATCTGGCGTATCTGGCGTATCTGGCTGGTCCGGCGGATCTGGCGTCGGATCCGGCGGTTTCGGGTATTCGTAGGCGCCGATATCACAGTTGCCGTATTGCGGGCGGGCTGTCTGGGGTTGATCGTCGAGCAAACAGTAGGCCGGGTCGGCGTTGTCAATGGCCGGGCTGCCCAACTGCAGCGGGTGATGCGGCGGGTTGGCGGAAAGGGCGTTGATCCCGGCGGGGATTATCTCAATGGGATCATCCTCGTCGTCGTGTTGAGCTTCCGCCTCAATCACACCGCCTTCAGACGCCACTGCTTGGCTTTCGGCTGGTTCAGGCGTACAGGACCCATCCTGGATGAAGTTGCCGGTGAACTCGAGCATGATATCGGGATTGGGTCCGCTATGGCAATCATCGCCGCTGGCGCTGTCGGTGATCAAGGTATTGCGAATCTTGAAGTTGCCCGTCCAGCCTATAATGGCGATTCCGCCGCCTTGCTCGGCCGCCGAATTGTAGGCCCAGGTCGTGTGCGTCAGCGTCACGAAAGAGCTGAACGAGCTCAGTCCGCCGCCTTCTCTGGCGCTGTTGTTGCTGAAGGTGCTGTTCGTGATGTCGAGCGTGGTTTGGCTGCTTTCGATCGCGCCGCCTTCGTCGGCCTCGTTTTCGACATAGGTGCTTTTGTCGATAGTCACGATGCCACCCGCGGTTTTGATTGCGCCGCCGTCTTCGGTCGCCATGTTCTTCTTGAATGTAGCGCCGACAACATCAAACGTGTTCAAACCGGTAGAACTGATGAAGTAGATGCCGCCGCCATGGCTCTTTATCGTCATATTGCCGCTGATTTCGGTGTCGGCAATATCAACATCGCTGTCGATGGCGTAGATGCCGCCACCGACGTCGCTGGCGCCGCTATTCATTACTATGCTGTCGCTTATGTGTAGTGAACCGCCGCTGACATATATCCCGCCGCCCTCGTTGGCAGACAAGCCTTTGGTAATGGTCAAATCACTGATGCTGAGCTGACTGCCGTCTGCATTTAGGACCTGGTACTGGCCGTCGCCGGAGACCGTGTGGCCGCCGCCATCGATGTGAATTGCGCTCGTTATGGAAGGCAATGCCGCCGCGAGCGTGACATTCGTTGTCAACAGGATGATGTCGTCACCCGTGGCGGGCGGGCTAGCGGTCTCATCAGGCGCGGCGCCGGCCTCGCAATCGTCATTGCCATCGGTGTCGGTGCTCTCTTCGACCTGGTCAATGCCTTCGGCGGAGCGGATCGCGTTTGCCAGGCTGCAATTGCCATCCACTGTGATGACACAGGGGATGGAGATCGTCGTCCGAACCGTCGGCAGAGTTGAATCGCCAGCCTGCGGAACCACCTCTACACTGGCAGTTTGGCCGCACTGCTCGGCGCTGATGACCCAGGTCGCTTCCGTCGCCGCCGCTCCCACCGTTGTTTGAGCGGACTGAAGATCGAAACTGGGAGTCCATAGAGCGGAATCAATCGTTTGATCGCCGCCGCTCAACGCGCAATGCAGTTCGTGCTGGCTGTTCACAATCAGGGTTTCGCAACTTACGGTCAGGGTGCCAGTTGGCGTCGGCGCGCACTAAAGCGTGATTGTGGTTTCGGCTGTCAAGAGAACCGTATCGCCGGCGCTTGCATCCACCGTGACAGTTGTGCTCTGGCCGCAATACTCATCGGCGATACCCCAGTTCGCTACCGGTCCGTCTGTTATTTGAGTGTATTGAACCTCGAAACTGGGAGTCCATTCAGCGGATGTGATGACGAGAGCGCCGGCGTCCACCTCACAATGCAGGATGTCGTGGTTGTCGCCGGACATGATCTCACAGCTTAGCGATACAAAGTCTATGTCAACAAAGTTTGACAGTACGCTCCGATCATCGCCGCGAATGGCTTTAACCCAATAACTGTAGCGTTCGCCAGGTGTCGTGGCGCTGGTATCGGTGTAGCTGGTTTCGCTGCTGCCGGTGTTGTCCACCAAAGTCGTTAACTCGGTTTCGTGTTGCAAGGGGAGGCGGCGCAAGACTTCATAACCGTCCACTGTTCCGGCAGGCGCCGTCCAGCTTAGTATGACGCCCTCAGCGCTTACGCTGGCCGATAAATCAGTCGGGGCTGCCGGCGGCTCCTCCTGCCCAAGGACAGCATTCTGCGGCGCGGCCGACAGTATGTACAAGCAGGACAGCGCCAGAACCAGAAGCGGCAGACGAACCGGCCGGAGACCACACTCTGCGCGCTTCATGCTAGTGGCGCCAACCGCCACACCTGACCTGACAGAAAGTGCAGCTACTATTCGGGAAATCATCAGCGACATGCGTCTCATGGGTGTCTCCATTCTTTGTGAACTAGCCATTTGCCGGCTCTGAATTACCGGCGTGAGAGTGTTCGGGTTCGGAAAACATACTTAGGCAGGTCTGCCGCAGGTCCAGGTAAGACAGCTTGCCCAGACCAGCTTTCTCTGCGGTTTGTTTTACAATGTTGCGTATGGTTTGAGTACTGGTAGGAACGTTCTTGTTGGGCTTGAAGCGAGCGTCTTTGCCGGTGCTGAGCGCGGGGAGAATATGTTTGTAAGGAAAATTGCGATCTGCATGTACGCTTCTCTGCGTGTCTAGCAGCCTCTTAAGCGCATGCAGCGTATCAGAGGACGGGTCGAGGATAGGCACATTGCATCCCTGATCATCGTGGTCGCGTCTGTAGGTGAGAGTTTGCGTATACCAATTGAGATCCTCCCATCGGAGCGAGACCAACTCGACATTGCGGATAGCGGTGTATAGCAGAAGGCAAATGACGGCGTAGTTGCGGACCCCCATGTGGCTTTCATCATCTCTCCAGACCGCGAGCAGTTGCTGGCATTCATCGCGAGACAGGACGCGCGGTTTGCGCCGGGGAGCGTTGTCTCGGCTTGTGCGTCGGATATTCAGATCGCGGAGTTGGATGTATTGGATGCCGAAGGACGGGTCCAAATAAGACGCCATCCGCAGCAGTCTTTGCATGTGCGACTTGCGGCCGATTCGCGTACTGTGGCTGAGGTTGCGACTAAACAGAAAGTTTCTGATGTTGTCACAAGACAAGTCCATGTAATCGAGATTATTTTGCGTGGTGAATTACTCCCACTGTTGAAAAGTAGTCTGGTAGACTCTGCGGCTGGACTCCGATGGGAGATCCTGGAACAGCAGCGCAGTAATCCCTTTGAAGGTGAGTACGCCAGCGTTCGTCAAGGAATAGCCCCTATCCATTTGCTCTGCCTGAGCTGTATTGACCATTCAATCGACCGCCTTGGTATCCATCTGCATGTCAGCCGGCATTGCCTATCTCTCATGCAAGCGAAGAAAGAGCTGATACCATCGGTCGTACTCCTTGAGATCCGGGATGCCATTGCTTTGCTCTGGCGCCGCTTCAGCTAATAGCATGTCGCTGTAAAATTGCAGCGACAATGACGCCAGCTCCACCAGGTCGCGGCACAAGGGCAGATCTTGCCAGACGGCTTGACGGAGCCTGCTCAGAGAGGCTCGGCTATATTGATTCTGCGTCAGCGCGACCAGGAAGGGATCGAATCGTTCTCCGGCTGTTCCTTGACTGATCTCGTAATCCGAACAGGGTTCGCTCCAATCGTCCTTTCTGCTGGCAATCGAAAGTAAAACCACAACCGCGATTAATGCGCCCAACACCGCCGATGTACGCTTCAACACGCTGAACCGACGCCAGACGGACTTCTTCACTCCATATTCTTTGCTCAGTATTACGGTCGGTCTCATCTGCTTAGCCTTTGCCGCTCGATACATCCGCCGCCACAGGCGGGGCCGGCAGCCGCCAGTCGCTCAAGGAAATGCGATCCAGATGCCTCTCTCTTTCATTTGTGCGCTTCCGGCAAAAAGGAGGGCCGCCTAATGCTGGAGTTTGTACAAGGGGGGAGTACAGGGGCGCACGTACATACCGTCTTCTGGTTGAGCACTGAAATGACATCTTTCGTAGGTACTGCGCCCTCATTAGGCAGCCCGCCTCCATACCGGAAATCAACTTAACCACCCCAACTCTGTGACGGTGACGCGCTCGCGCAGGATCCAGCCGACCGTGTCGTTGCAGCGCGCTCGGTAGAAATCGAATATGCTCGGCTTCCATACAATGAGGCGCTGCCCCCGGAAGCAGAAGCTGAGTTTGGCTGTGAAAGGCGAAGGCATAACATGGATAGCGGCATGATCGCCGCTGATCACCGCGCCGCGCGCATCAAGCGACGGCCTTATCGAATGAGCGGCGTTGTTGAACAGCGCAGCAAACAGCATTGTCAAGGCGAGAAACAGCGCGATGGTTGCTTTGCTGAGAGTCCTTTTCATGGCCTACTTTCTTTCTCGATTCAAGTGAACATTTTATGATTCTGTCTTCGCCAGTTATTGCGTGATGTTCTCGCTCACGGTTACCGTAGGATCTTGCGCATAACCGTTTAATTTGTTGGTATAAGAACGTTTACGAAACAAATGATGCATGGATGTAACTTATTGTATCACTCATTTAGACAACGTGTAAGTATATCTAGACCTAATTTAGAATTCGGCCAAGGCGGACAAGCAAATTGGCGCTGATTGACAAAGAGGGGCGCTACAATTCCTGTAGTCAAACAAAGCGCTCCTCACGTTCGCTAGCGCTGTTTTCGTCAGAGCGTGGGGAAAATTGACTTGGTGTCCGGCTTATGTATGACCAGGGGTCTAACGCCTTTTGTTGGCGAAGGCGCAGTAATCTAAAGGATGCTTCGGCTTAGAAGCAATGCGAGCAGAACGCGCTGATTATTCTTGCCGATTACGCAGTCATACCAATGCCTAATGGCGGGATCGGGGATGATTACCCGCCTGCCGGCGCCGATGACCGGAAACGCAACTGGTCCAAGCCACGATAGACTAGTCCACTTACAGGCGCGGGTTTAGTCTTCGCGGCGCCCAGGAGGATGGAGGTGCTTGTCTGTGCGCAGAGTAAGCGTTCTCGATTCGGCGTCTTTTAAGATAAGCTCATAGTAGAAGTCGGCTACTTCCTCGGGAGTGTGGTCATTGATGTGGCCGAGGTACCAACGTAGGAACGCGTATGTGGACTCGACCAGGTGATTGACCAAGACATCCATTGGCACCGTACTGGCGCCCCGCGCCTCCCAGCGTTCGACCACGATCTTCACCACTTCCTCTTTAAACATTTCGCGGACTGGATGCGTCTCCGGCAGGCCGACATAAACGCGAAAGCGATCTTGATGTTCCTGAACGAATTTGAACAATGCGACCGTTTCATCGTAGATTGTTTCCTGTTCCCGCAGGAGTTGCGCGAGGTCCAGGATCGTGGTCCCCAAGGCGTCTGTCAGGAGTTCGTCCACGCTGCTGTAGTGGCGGTAGAAAGTCATATGGGCGACTTCGGCGCGTTTCCTTACAGCGGTGATGCTGGGAGAAGACTCGGATCCTTGCTCCAGCAAGATGCTAATAAGGGCATCGCCAAGTTTTTTGCGTGAACGCGCGGCGCGTGGATTCAAGAGAATCTTACCTTGAATAGATAAATGATTAAGACGATTTCATAACACCATTATACATATAATATGAAACAAGTATCGTGGGAAGTGGACTGGATTGGAAATATTTCCTTGACTTAATGCCGCGCGCGTCGCAAATGCGAGTCGTCTCAAGGATCATCGGACATGAACTTGCAACGGTAGCGTAACACGATTTGCTCGCTCGATGGCGCTTCTCAGGAGCGAATTTCGACTTGCATCAGGAGAAGCGGTGGTCGGGTGAAGCGTTTCATTGTCTAAGGTCGGCGCCAATCTAGTTATCAGGCGACAAGGGCAACCTGGCTTCAACTGTGGCGCCGCGCCCAATGCCCTCGCTCCGGACTGAAATGGCCCCACCGTGCGCCTCAATGATGGTACGAGCGATATCCAGCCCCAATCCCCGGCCGCGACTGCGGGATTGCTCTGGCCGGTAGAATCGCTCAAAGATATGCGGCAAATCGGCCGGATCAATTCCCGCGCCATCATCCGTGACCGAGATGACAACGCTTTTGTCCTGCTCCGAACTGGCCGTCACAATCACCTGCCCGCCTTCTGCGTGCTGCAGCGCATTGTGTATGATATTGCCCAGCGCCTGTCGTATTCGCGCCGGGTCAAGTTGCGACGCCGGCAATGGCGGCAGGGGATTAAGCGACAGGCTGATATGGCGCGCTTGAGCTTGGGCTTGCCAACGATCCACTTCGCTGATCAATAGTTGGTCGATGACGCATTCTTCAAGACTGAGTTGCAGCTCGCCGGAGTCCGTTTCAGCCAGCCAGCCTAAATCATTGACCAGATTGCGCAGCATGGTCACTTCCTGGATGATGTGTTGCGCCGCCTGGTCCGGCGCCTGCAGATCGTCCGATAAGGCCTTGGCTTCCAGTTGAATGACGGTCAAGGGCGTGTTGAGTTCATGCGAGACATCATTTATCAGGCCTTGGCGCATCTCTCGCTGCCGCTGCAGGGATGTCGACATCTGATTGAAAGTAGCGCTCATCTGGCCCAATTCATCGTTTGATGTCACCGGCAGCAAACTGGCGTCATCATGCTGGGCTATCGCGCGGGCGGCTTTTGACAGGGCGGTGATCGGCGCGGTAATGCGTCTCGATAGTGAAGCCGCAAGCAATAAAGCGATGATCAGAATGATCATGCCGCTGGCGATAAAACTTAGCAGCAGCTCGCGCAGAAAACCACTCGATTCCGTCTCCAGAAAACTTTGGTTGACATCCAAATGCACATAGCCCACCGTCTGCCCGGTCTGCAAATCCTGGATCGCCCGGCGCTGGCCCGAAAGCGCAGGGGTCATCTCGCCCGTTTCCAGTTCAGAATAGTTATCGCGGATGCTCCGTCCCGCAGGATCAACTATGACGACGCGGATCCGGTCGATGGGGAAGCCTTCATCGCCTTCGCCCTCGGCGCTGTTTTCATGTTCTTCTTGACGCTCGGTTTGCGCTTCATAAAGGTAGCCCGAAGCCGATAGCGCCGTATCGATCGCGCTCCAGCCCTTGGCCGCGGTGTAGGCTCGGCTCAATTGCCGCGCCAGACTGCTCGCTTCCGTGCGCCCCAATCCAGTCACGAAGGCATCGAATTGGCGCTGGATCGTGTAATAGCTCGCCGCCAGATTCCAGGCGACCGTCAGACCAACAACGATGATCAACACACCTGTAATGCGCCAACGCAATGACATTATTCGTCCTCTACGACAAAGCGATAGCCCGCGCCATAAACGGTTTGAATCGGCTGTTGTCCCGCGCGTTCCAGTTGCTTGCGCAAGCGCAGGATGTGATTGTCTATCGCTCGGTCAAAGCCCTCAAAATCATTGTCCAAAGCCAGGCTGATGAGCTGGTCTCTTGAGAGCACCTGATTCGGATGACGCATAAAAGCCGCCAGCAGGGCAAGCTGTGTCCGGCTCAAGGAGACCGGTAGCTCGTGGACCGTCACGCTCTGGGTTGTTGTGTTGTAGCTCATGTCGCCGCAGTTGAGGACTTCTGGACTTTGCTATGAACCCGGCGCAGCACGGCTTTGGCGCGGGCGACGACTTCATCGGGATTAAAAGGCTTGACGATATAGTCGTCCGCGCCGCTGTCCAGTCCTTTGATGCGATCAGAATGCGCCTCTTTCGCTGTCAGCATGATAATGGGGATGTCGGACTCCTGCCGCAGTTGCTTACACACCTCAATACCGCCCAGCCGCGGGAGCATCAAGTCCAGGATGATCAGTTCGGGCGCCAGGCTGCGGGCAGCCGCCAGCCCCGCTTGTCCATCGTAAGCGACCTCGGCGCTGAAACCGGCTCGCTCAAAATAGACCTTTATCCAGGTGGCGATACGTCTGTCGTCTTCAATAATCAGAACGGTTTGGCTCATTATGTCTTCACACAAGCAATTGCTCAGGCGCATCGCAGCTATTGTACAACGCGCCTGAGCTGAAGTGTTGAGTGAGGACTCCCCCCAAAGTTAGAGGAGTTCTTGGCTTGCGCCAGCGATCTGGATCAACCGCCGCCGCTTTGCTACGTCCGCCGTGATCGCCGCTGCCTTTGCCACTTGCGCCTTCGCTCATGCCCACCTCGGCATGAGGCGTCCAGGAATCAAAGGGCTGATCGGTCGCCGGCAGGGTCACGGACAGCAGGTGCCCGGCCGGCACATCAGTCGGGGTCGTCGGCCCCAGTTCCACGCCATTGGACAGGTGGATCTCCACCCGCACCCGCGTCAGCGTCGCCTTGCTCATATTCGCGACCTTGCCGACGAAGCGATTGTTGGCCTCATCATAGCGCATGACCAAGCGCGCGCCATTACGGGTCACATCGTAG
>JAGWBC010000017.1:8555-17016 GCA_021296115.1 Anaerolineae bacterium
GCCAACCGCCAGCGGTTCGTCAGCGACCAGCAACTCGACGGGCATCTGCGCGCCGGGGGCCAGATCGCCTACCGGCTGCGGGCCCAGTTCTACGACTGTCTGCGTTTCTTGCTTCAAGTTCAGTTCGATCTGAACGAAGCACAGGGCCGTGTCGCCGGGGTTTTCGACGAAGCCAGTGAATGCGCCGAGCTCCGCATCGTAGGACATAGAAGTTCTCACGCCGTTGACAACGCCGTCCCAGCTTTCATCCAGCGCCAGGATGGGGCTGGACGGATCGCCGCTCTCGCCTGCGCCTTCGCTGCCGCTGCTGCCTTCAACGCCTTCGCTGGATTTGGTCTGGTGCTCGCCCCGTCCCTCGGACGATCCGGACTCCTGGCCCAGCACTAGCCCAAACATACTGAATGCGCTGAACATGGCGATGATGGCGATCAACGTGATGCTCGCGCTCCAAAACTTGCTCCGCTTCATGTCTCTACCCATCCTTTCTTGAACCTTGGATGCTTTGAGGGTCATTCCTCAATCGCCCACAGAATATTGAGGAAATGTCGCAGCAATATCTCAGCGCGAGATTTGGTCGAAAGGCTGGCTGCGCGCGCTGCCGAGTCGCGCGTTGAGATCAGCCACAGCGTTGAAACAGAACACACCACGGCGCTGGATGAGAAAATCCAGTATGCCCAATACCGGATTGCGCGGAAGGAAAATCACCCTTACCTTGTCTTGCAGCAAGAAGCGTGACAAAGTAGCGCGGTCCATATCTGTCCGCCGAAGTCTTACGCCATGATCGAGCATAATACCAGCGCAGCGCGCATATCGTCATTTGTCATCCTGTCCCTATCCACAGCGGCGCTCACGCTGGGCTTGATCGTCTTCGGCGCGGTGGTTCGGGTGACGGATTCCGGCTTGGGCTGCGGCACGGATTGGCCCCTTTGCAACGGAACGATATTTCCGCCGCTGGATAACGTCACGGCCTGGATCGAGTGGCTGCATCGCCTCTTCGCTCTGCTGATCGGCTTCTTCGGCCTGGCCACGCTGGCCGCCGCCTGGCGCCAATATCGCCAACGCGATCGGCGCGTGCTGCAGGTGACGGTCGCCGCTGCCATTCTCTTCGTGGTACAAAGCGCGTTGGGCGCAATCGTCGTCTTTCTGGAATTGCCGCCGACATTTGTGACGCTGCACCTCGGTGTAGCCATGCTGTTGTTGGCGACGCTTCTGGGCGCGGCGGTGATGGCCTGGTATCAGCCATCACCTTTGCAGCGCGCGGACTCGATTCCGCTACTGGCGGTCGTTAATGCTGCCATGGCATTCCTGGTCATTCTGACCGGCGCCCTGGTCCGAGGCAGTGGCGCGACCCTTGCTTGCACGACCTGGCCGCTTTGTGATGGCGGCGCCATCCTGCCTTTCGAGCAGGGCCTGCTGGCAGTCATCAACATGATCCACCGTCTGTCGGTAGCGGCGATGAGCATTGCGCTCCTTATACTGATGTGGCAAGTCCATCGGCAGCGCGCAGAGCCGTTGATTAAGCGGATTGCCTTTGGCGCCGTTCTGGTTCAAGTTATGCAGATCGCGGCTGGGGCGCTGTTTGTGCTGACCACAGCCGGCAGAGAATGGGGCGCGGTACATGTCGGCTTGGCGGCGACAGTTTGGGGATTGCTGTTTATACTGTCGCTGATCGAATACCTCAACAAACCGCAGGACGGAACGATAACTGGATGATAAAGACTCTCCGCAGCAACTTTGCATTTGGCGCCTCGTCACGGCCATATATCGAATTAATGAAGCCGCGCATTGTCATATTGCTGATCCTCACATGCGTGACCAGCATGATCGTCGCCATCGACGCGTTGCCGTCAGTCGAACTCTTGGCGCTGACCATTCTTGGCGGCGCGCTTTCCGCCGGCGGCGCAAGCGCCATCAATCAATTCCTGGACCGCGAGCTGGATGCCAAGATGGCGCGCACCGCTCGCCGTCCCATTCCGTCTGGTCGTATTCCGGCTGAGAATGCGCTCAAATTCGGACTGTCCCTTGTGGCGTCTTCCGTTCTTATTCTGGGTCTTTTCGTCAATTGGCAGGCGGCGGTCCTCGCCCTGGCCGGCGCCATCTACTACGTCGTCATTTATACGCTGGTTCTCAAGCGCAACACCGTCGTCAACATCTTGATTGGCGGCGGCGCTGGCGCCATGCCGGTGCTGGTGGGCTGGGCGGCGGCGAGCGGATCGCTAGAGCTTCAGGCCTTCATTTTATTCGCCATCGTCTTCTACTGGACGCCGCCTCATTCCTGGGCGCTGGCGATTCTGGTCAACAAGGATTATGCCGCCGCTGATATCCCCATGATGCCGGTGGCGCGCGGCGAAACTGTGACTCGCTATCAGATCCTCTTCTATTCCGTTCAGTTGGTCATCATCAGCTTGTCACCGCTTATCATGTTACTGCTTCCGCAGGCGCCCAAGATGCTAGATGTATTCTATCTTGCGTCGGCCGCGATACTTGGCCTGCTACTCATTTTGCTGGCTATTAAGCTTATTCGCCGGGCCGACAAGCCGACAGCCCGCGCGCTTTACAAATATTCCTCTCTCTACCTGGCGCTGCTGTTCCTGGCAATGATCCTTGATCGCCTGCTGCTCTGAGAGGGCGTCTAGTGTGGCTGACGCAGGGTCAACTCGGCAAGGTCCCCAGATGGAGGTAGCGCTTACAGCTGCGCTGCTGATAATCGTCGGCATCGTATTCGCTGTCGCCTTCGTCGCTACAAGCACACCCGAAGCGACCACTTCCTCTTCAATCGATCCGCAATCCTACGCGACAGAAGTTGCGGCTGTGCTCATTGGCGCATCGGTATCAGAAGGCGAAGCGCTGATCGAAGCTAATCAATGTGGAGTCTGCCACGTGTCGTGGGCGGGCCGCGTCGCGCCTTCGTTCGTCGGCGTCGCCGATCGTGCGGTGACGCGGCGGCCGCCCTTGACGGCAGCGCAATATCTGTACGAATCGATTATTTCGCCCGGCGCTTATCTGGTTGAGGGCTACGCCAATGCCATGCCTGCTAATTTCGCCGACCGATTGACGCAGGCGGAGATCGGGCGCATCATTGCTTACTTGCTGTCAACGCCCGGCGGCATAATCGGCGGCGATGTACGACACAGCTCGTCATAACCCCAGCAAGGTGATTTCAAATCTAGCCTGTGTTAGAATCGGGGTTGCACTGTTCAACTATCTAGAATTGGAGATTAAGACATGAGAAGCCAACCACTTATCATTCTGCTACTAGCGGTATTGGTGCTGGGTTCCATTGGGCCCGTGGCTGTCGCCCAGGATACCGAAACCCTGATTGTCTCTATCTGGGGCTTTAACCTGGATGTTCTCGAAGAGAATGTCTTTGCGCCCTTTGAGGAAATGTACAACGTGGACATCGTGCTGGATACCGGCAACAATTCGGATCGCTTGGCGCGACTGCAAGCCGAGGGCGAAAGCACCGATATTGACGTGGTGCATTTTGCCACCCAGTTCACACATATTGCCAGCCAAGCAGACTTGCTCCAGCCCTACGACCCCGACAAGCTCGAAAATCTGGACGAAGTGTACGATTGGGCGCAGGACCCGCTGGGCAATCGGGCCGGCGTCGGCTACACAGTCAACAGCCTCAGCCTGATTTACCGCTCCGACCTGATTGAGACGGAAATTACCTCCTGGGCCGACCTGCTGCGGGACGATGTGGCCGGCTATGTCAGTATTCCAGAGATGTCCACCACCTTTGGCCCGGCCGCGCTCATCATGATCGACCGCGCGCTGGAGATGCAAGCTATGGACGAAGGCGAGGCGCCGGAAGCGATCAACTACGATGCCGATTTGGCTTGGGAAGCCTTGCCGCAACTGGCTGATAATCTGGTGACAACCTATATCCGCAGTTCAGAGCTGACGACTCTGGTGCAGGAAGAAGAAGTGTGGCTTGCGCCCTATGCCAGTTTTGCCATTGGCAACTTGATTAATACCGGCCATGACCTGACCACGGTCATTCCTGATGAAGGCGCAGTTGGCCAGACGAATATGATCAGCATTACCGCAGCCACCGATAAGGTGGACTTGGCGCATGCCTATATCGACTGGTTCATCTCGCACGATGTACAGGAAGCCGAAGCGCTGGACCTGATTGATTCGCCCGTCAACGCGACTGTCGAGCTGCCGGAAGAGACCTGCGCTCTGCTTACCTGCGGCGACATGCTTGATTCCATGATTGTGCTGGATCAGGCCGAAGTGTCGGATCGCCTGGAAGATTGGCTTGAGCGCTGGAATGAAGTCATGGTGCGCTGACGCCACAGGTCAGATATTTGACGATATTGTGCTAGGGGGCCTTCGCGCCCCCTATGTTTTATCATGATAAAGCGACCTAATCAGAGCCGTACTATCATCTTGCTGGTCGCACCAGCATTTATTTTTGTGCTGGTGTTCTTCGTCTTGCCCTTGCTATTCCTGCTCTCTCAAAGCGTCCTGCCGGAGGACGGCGGCTTTACGCTGACGGGCTATGTCGACTTTTTCCAGAGTCGCGTATCGCGCATCGTCTATCTGCGCACACTCAAGCTCGGTCTCATCGTCACGGGCATTTGCGTGCTGATGGCCTATCCGGCCGCGTTTGTGCTGGCGCGGATGCCCGCCCGCCGCCGTTCCTTCCTGATGTCGCTGGTGATTCTGCCCTTGATGACCAACGCAGTCGCGCGTACCTTCGCCTGGCTGATTATTCTGGGGCGGCGCGGCATGATTAACCAGACGCTCTTGTCCTTGGAATTGGTCGAGAATCCGGTGCGCTTCATATTCACTGAAACCGCGATTGTGCTGGGGCTGACACAATTGTTTCTGCCGCTGATGGTCTTGCCGCTGGTGAGCGCCATGGAAAATATCCCGAGTGATGTGCTGGAAGCGGCGCGCAGTCTCGGCGCCAACCGCCTGACAACATTCCTGCGGATCGTCGTGCCCTTGTCATCGGATGGCCTCGTGCTGGGCGCGACGCTGGTATTCACCGGCTCGGTAACTGCCTTTGTGACCCCGGCCATTCTCGGCGGCTCGCGTTTATTGCTGATGTCGACGCTGTTGCGGCAGAAGGCGGTGATCCTCTTTGATCAACATGCGGCAGCCGTGGTCGCGGTTGTGATGATTTTTACGACCCTGGCGGTTAATCTGCTGCTGCGCGCTGTGCGCGTGCAACAGAGCTAGGAGCGAGCCGGATGATATCGCGCTGGATGTATATGAGTCTGATAATTCTCTATGGCTTCTTGTTGGGCCCCTTTATCATCATCTTTATGGCGAGCTTCGGCGCCAATGCCAACTTGGCCTTTCCGCCGCAGGGTTTCACGCTGGATTGGTTCACCAATGTATTCGAGACTTCCCAATTCATCGACAGCTTCTGGATTAGCTAGCAACTCGCGCTCTTATCCACCATCGTCTCGCTGGTCATGGGCATGCCTGTCGCTTATGCGCTGACGCGTTTTCAATTTGCCGGGTCTGGCATGGTCGAAACCGTCTTTTCGGCGCCGATACTGGTTCCGGGGCTGGTCATCGGCTTCGCCATGCTGAACTTCTTTGTCCTCCTGGGCGATATGCAAGTCATGACGGGCTTGTTCATCGGCCATACCGCCATACTGTTTCCCTACAGCGTGCGCGTCATTTCCGCCAGCCTGCGCAACCTTGATCCCTATGTGGAAGATGCCGCTGTCAGCCTGGGCGCCAACCGCCTGCGCGGATTTGTGCTGGTCGTGCTGCCTAATATGCAGGCCGGGATTGCAGCTGCCTTTGTATTGGGCTTCATCACATCGTTTAACAACGTCCCGGTTTCGCTTTTTCTTAGCGGCCCCGGTGTCACCACGCTGCCGGTTTCTATGCTCAGTTACCTCGAATACTATTTTGACCCGACCATTGCCGCCCTTTCGACGCTGCTCGTCATTTTTACCGTTGTGCTGGTACAGACGGCGGAACGTTTACTTGGCCTGTCACAGTATGTGTAACTTATGCCTCATTTAGAAATCCGCGATCTGACCGTTTCCTACGAAAAGAACCAGCCGACTCTGGAGCAATTCAGCCTGGATGTTGAACAAGGGGAATTGCTGTCCTTGCTGGGGCCAAGCGGCTGCGGCAAGACGACGACCCTGCGCAGCGTAGCGGGCTTTATTCGGCCGGATGCCGGCAGGATAGTCATCAACGGCCGGGATTATACCGACCTGCCCCCCAACAAGCGCGATATCGGTCTGGTTTTCCAGAGCTATGCGCTGTTTCCCCATCTGACGGTCTTCTACAATGTCGCCTTTGGCTTGCGGATGCGGCGCATTCCCAAGGACGAGGTCCGCGCGCGCGTCACAAAAGCTTTGAAAATGGTGGGGCTGGAAGCCTTTGCAAACCGCCGCCCGGCGCAGCTTTCGGGCGGCCAACAGCAGCGCGTCGCCCTGGCCCGCGCCACCGTCATCGAACCGCAAGTGCTGCTCCTGGACGAACCACTGAGCAATCTGGATGCGCGGCTGCGCGTAGATATGCGCCAGGAGATTCGGCGCTTGCAGCAGCAGCTCGGCATCACAACCCTGTATGTGACCCACGATCAAGTGGAGGCGATGAGTATCTCTGACCGCGTGGTGGTCATGAATCAAGGCGCTATTGAGCAGATCGGCACGCCGGAGAGCATCTTCGCGGCGCCCGAGACTGTATTCGTAGCTGATTTCATGGGTTTCGACAATCGCTTCAGCGCGGTCGTCGAATCCGTTGGAAATGGCAAGTTAAGGGTCTTTTGGGGCGGCGCTCCCATCGAATTGCGTTGGAACTCAAAGTTCGGATCACCCCAAAGCGGCGCCCGGGCTGAGATCTTTTTCCGCGCTGATGACGCCAGTTTGGTAGCGGGAACGGAAGCGAGCGGTCTTGCCGGGCAAGTCATCCTGCATACCTTTCATGGCAATGAGCTGCGCTACCTTGTCGAAACCGAAGTCGGCGAATTCAGCATCATGCAAGACAGCGCTGGCGAACGCTTCGAAAGCGGCGCGGCTGTGACCGTGCAAGCGCAGACGCAGAAATGGATCGCCATCTTTGAAGACGCCAGAAAAACAAAGGGCAAATCGCATGACTGACTCAAAAAACGCCGAAGCCCAAAAGCATATTCGCTGTGTGCCAGGAGATGTCGCGCGCAGCGTGCTTCTGCCGGGCGATCCAGCGCGCGCCCGGCGTATTGCCGAGCAGCTTGAGGACGCCCGCTTGATCGCCGACAACCGGGAATATGTGGTCTTCACCGGGAAGACGAGCGGCGTCGCTGTCAGCGTGTGTTCGACCGGGATAGGCGGTTCATCGGCGGCCATCGCTCTGGAAGAATTGCGCAATGTCGGCGCGGAAGTATTTATTCGCGTCGGCTCCGCGGGCGGGCGGCGCAAAGATATACCGATCGGCTCGCTGGTGGTGGTGACGGCTGCTTATCGCGGCGATGGCGTTTCGGACGAGTATCTGCCGCTGGGCTTTCCGGCTGTAGCAGACCTTGATGTGAATAACGCCCTGATCCAGGCGGCAAAGGAATTAGGCTATAAGGCCTTCACGGGTATCGGGACCACGCGCAGCGCCTTTTACGCACGCCATCCGGAACTCAACGAACAATTGCGGCGGGCCGGCGTGGTCGCAGCGGAAATGGAGGCGTCCACGCTATTCATTGTCGGTACGTTGCGGGGGGCAAAAGTCGGCTGCGTGGTCGCCACCGATTCCAATATCTACCTGGAAGAGCAACCGGCGCTGGCGGAAAAAGAGGCGCTATACATGCAGGGCGAACTGTTGTCTATCCGTACCGCGCTGCGAGCGGTGCAATTACTGGAAGGACAATTCTGATGGAATGCGACCTACTGCTGACAAACGCCAGGATTGCCGATGTCTTCCGCTACCGGCTCGTCGAGGGCTGGATTGGCATCCGTGACGGGCGCTTCATCACGGTTGAAGCGGGCGGCGCGCCGGGTGGCATCCGCGCTGCGGAAACCATCGACCTGGCCGGGCGCATCGTCATGCCCGGCTTGATAGATTCGCATTTGCATATTGAGTCCAGCTTGCTGACGCCGCGCCGCTTTGCCGAAGCCATCTTGCCCTGGGGCACGACGACTATCCTCAGTGACCCGCATGAAGTCGGCAATGTCGCCGGCGAGGAGGGCGTTAAATGGATGATCGCCGCATCCCAGGATTTGCCGCTCAGAATTTATCATTCGATACCGAGTTGTGTTCCCGCCACCTCGCCGGACATCGAATGGACGCATGAGGTCTTTGACGCAGCTGCGATTCAGCGCTTGGCTAAACAGCCGTCGGTCATCGCCTTGGGCGAGGTCATGGATTATCGCGGTTTGCTGGGGCCGAACGAGCGCTTGCGGGCGATTGTGCGGGCAGCCAGAGAAAGCAATCTGCTGATTGAAGGGCATATCCCCACGCTGGCCGGCATTGAACTCTCGCAATACCTGGCGCATGGGATTAGCTCCGA
>JAGWBC010000017.1:17145-36744 GCA_021296115.1 Anaerolineae bacterium
TCACAGATGGGCATGGGCATTTATCGCGCATAGTGGCGCTGGCCATCGAAACTGGCATGCCGCCGCTGGAAGCGATTGCAGCCGCGACCATTCGTCCGGCGCGTTATCTTGGTTTGCGCGATCAGGGCGCGATTGCCCCCGGTTATCTGGCTGATTTCCTGGTTATGGACGACATCGCCGCCTTCCCGCCTGCGCAAGTCTTTGTGGGCGGCCAAGCTGTGGCCCAAGCGGGCGTGATGACCGCGGCTATCACACGCGATAATCCAGCGCAGCCGGACTATCCGGCCATTCCGGGCGCCTTCAGCCCTGATGACTTCAAGGTGGATGGCCATGGCGGGGGCGGCAGCGTGCAGGCGCAGGTCGTTGGGCTGCAAGATAAGCGTTCGACCCTGACCAAGTTGCAGCAGAGGACTTTGCGTTTGCGCGATGGGCATGCCCAATTTGAGGCGGATGATGGACTGGCGCTGGCATCGGTGATTGCGCGGGATGAGTCATCGCGGACGGTGGGTCTCATCGCCAATACCGGGCTGAGCCAGGGCGCATGGGCCAGCAGCGTCGCGCATGATTGCCACAACTTGCTGGTGATTGGCCGCAGCCCGGATGCGATGGCAGAGGCCGCCAATGCGGTGCATGCTATGGGTGGCGGCGTCGCCGTTGCCACGCGCGCAGGCATTGAAGCCAGCTTGCGGCTGCCGTACTTCGGCTTGCTGAGTGATGAGCCGGTCGCGGCGGTCGCGGCTGGGCTGGCGGCTGTGGAAGACGCGATGCGCCGTATCGGAGCGCATCAAACACGCCCCTTCCTGACATTTTCAATTATGAGTTTGAGCGTAAGCCCCTACGCGAAATTCACCGATAAAGGAATTGTTGATACCGAATCGCGCCAATTGATTCAACCCTTTCATCCGGCAGACGAGTCGGAAGTGTAAGTTGGGGCTGCTTCTCTGTCTTAAGCTTGTCGAAGCGGACGACGCGCTTTAAGGGATTCTCGACACGCTTGCCACCGAGGGCACAGAAGTAGAACCCACATAGTCGCCCGAAAATCCACAATTAAAACAACGGACGATTCACAGAATCGCCCCTACAACGACCTGGTTAATGTTGCATTACTTTGTTGGAATTACTGAGACGGATGCAACGTCAATCCATGATTCGCATTATCTGCAGAGCAGCCCTTGCGACCGGCGCTGACGGCAGTGGCTGAAAGAATCCTTGCGCGCAACGACGATCCTTGTACCCCGCCTGATTGATTATCAGCGCACGATGTCGGCGCCCGGACCATCAAGCAGCTCTTCCAGCTCCTCACGCGAGATGTACACAGCATCACCGTAATGTGTCAGATTGAGGGCGGCGGTAAGTACGCCGTATCGCAGCCCCTTGAACAGATCCCCCTGCAGCCAGCCATGCAAAACACCGGCGACCATGGCGTCGCCCGCGCCGATGCGGTCCAGGACCTGGATGTTCTTGGCTGGCTCGATGTGAAAGCGATGGCGGTCCCAAGCGACGATGCCTTCGCTCGAAAGCGAGGTCACAATGGCGCGGGCTGAAGTCAAGTTGCCGAGCTGCCGGACGATATCTTGTGGCGCGCCAGCGAAACCGTAGATCCGCTCAGCGTCTCCGCGGGCGAAAAAGAGAATATCGACAGCCTGCAGAAATGGCGCGATCGCTTCCGCCGCCGCATCCGTAGTCCAGATGCGACTGCGGTAATTCATATCGAAGCTTATGGGGATACGCTCAGCCCGCGCCCGTTCTACGGCTTCGGTCAAGATGGCGCCTATCGACGGCGACAAAGGCACGCTCAAGCCGGAGATATGCAGCAGCCGCGTATCCAGCAAGTACTCCCAGTCGATGTCATCGCGCGTCATATTCGCGAAGCAGGTGTCCTTTCGATCGTAGTAGACCTGCGTGCCCTTGGGAGGCAAACCGAATTCAACATAGTAGATCGCCAGGCGACCTGCCTCAGACCAGACAATGGCAGAAAGATCGAGCCCGGATTGGGCGTACTCATGAGCAACGCGCCGCCCTAAAGGATTGTTCGGCAGCGCGCTCAACCAGCCGCAGCGCCAGCCCAGACGGGCGAGCAAGCTGGCGACGTTTGCTTCAGTGCCGGTGACGTTTACATCGAGTTGCGTCGCGCGTTGCAGATCTGTGCCAAGGGGCACGCTGTAGCGCAATTGGCCCTCGCCTATCGTGGTCACATCAAAGCGTGGCGACATCAATCAACCCGCCTTCAACCATTTTGTCGACCACCCAGCGGCGCGCGGCGGCGATCAGATCCATAGAATCCGGCCTGTTATCGTTCCACATTTCAATCAGAATCGGGCCGGAATAGTTTAGCTCCGCCAAAGTCCTGAAGGCGGCTGCAAAAGGCACGACGCCTTCCCCAAAGGGTACGCGCCGCGGCTCGCCCGGCCGTGAATCCTTGACGTGTATGCCAATGATATGCCCGTGGCCGCGCCTCAGTTCATCGGGCAGGTCATAGCCCTGCGCGGCAATATTGCCGATATCCGGATAAATCTGAAACCAGGGCGAATTCAAATGCCCAACCAGCTCCATTGCGCCGCGAATCGAATCCACGACATCTTCGCCTTCCATGGTTTCCACGCCGAGCATGACGCCAGCCTCGCTCGCCCAGGCAAGCGCCTCCGCCAGAGCATCTTGATAGCGCCGCTGGGCGCCCTCATCGACCGTTCCGTAGTAATCATAGTAGCCGGCGATCTGTATGATGCGAATGCCGAGGTCTACACTGAAAGCGATCGCCTTGCGCAGCAAATCCAAGCCATCGCGTCTCGTCCGCTCGTTAGCGCTGCCCAAAGCCAGCGAGCGGTGCGCGCTCAAGCACATTGTCAGCAGCGGGACGCCGCTCTTGGCGATGGCATCGCGAAGCTGGCCGCGATCCGCCCCCGACCAATCCATGCGGGCTTGCCGATGCGGGCTCTCGTCGCAGGATAACTCGACAAAATCAAAGCCGACACTGCGGGCGAGCTCAAGCCGTTCATGCCAATCGACAGCGACTGGCAGCGCCTTTTCGTAAATGCCCAGCGGCAGCATATCCGGATTACGATTCTTGCTCTTGAGCAGTGTAGACGCCGGCAATCGCTTTTTGGAATTCGGCGGCAGCGGCGGCCGGATCGGCAGCGTTGCGAATGGCGCGCCCGGCGATGAAGACGTGCACCGGCACGCCGGCAAACGTGGGAATATCGTCGGCGCGGACACTACCCGCCACCGTAACGCGGTAGCCCATATCTGACAGTCGCCCGATGCTGTCCAGGTCGGCCCTGCCCCAACTAAGCTCGCCTTGCGCCTCCGCATCGCGGCTTCTATGGATAATCGCCTGGTCAATGCCAATCTCACGCCAGCGCTCGGCTTGATTCCAGGTCCAGCCGTCGCTCAGCTCGATCTGCGCCTCGCCGCCGTGCTCTTGCGCGACATTGTACACAACCTCGGCTGTCGATGGCGCCGCGCCGCTGACCACGCTGACCCAATCTGCGCCCGCTTCAAATGCCATCTTGGCGATGATGCCGCCCGCTTCGGCGATGCGGACATCAGCCAGGATCGTCTTGTCCGGAAACAGGCTGCGGATAATCCTGACCGCGCCCATCCCCTCGGCAAGGCAGAGGATGGTGCCCACTTCAATGATGTCGATGTGGGGCGCCGCTTGCTGCAGGGGGGCGAGCGCGGAAGGCAAGTCAAATGTATCCAGAGCGAGCTGCAAGAGCGGCTTCGGCACCTTGTTATCCCTTCACGGCGCCGGCGGTCATGCCAGCGATGATTTGCCGCGCAGCCACGAAGGTCAGCACCAGCGGCGGTATGACAATCAGCGTGCCCATGGCCATGATGCGGCCCCATTGCACGCCTTGTTCGGTCAAAAACAGTGTGATGCCGACCGGCAGGGTGCGCGTGTTGCGGTCGGTCAATACCAGCGCCAACAGGAATTCATTCCAGGAGATGCGGAAGGTGAAGATCGCGGCGACAGCCAGGCCGGGGCGCATCAAAGGAAAAATGACGCGCAGGAAAACTTGCCACTGCGACGCGCCATCGACGATTGCCGCCTCTTCAATCTCAGTCGGGATCTGCCGCAGGAAACCGATGAGCAGCCAGATGGCGAAGGGTAGATTGAGCGCGGTGTAGAAAAGCGTCAATCCAATGCGGCCGTCGACCAGACCCTCGGCGAACAAATAGGGATCGGGATTTTCCATTTCGTATAGGAAGGGCGTGGCGTCGATCAGATCGAAGAGGAAGAGTTCCCAGTTCAACCAAAGGATAAAGATAGGAATGGCGAGAACGGCCGGCGGCACCATGCGTATGATCAGCGTGAAATAAGCCATCGGCGAACGGCCGGGGAATTCCAGGCGCGCCAGGGCATAAGCCGCCATGCCCGAAACCAGCAGGGACAAGCAAGTCGACGCCAGCGAGACAATGATCGAGTTTCCTAAGTATAGATCGAACTTGTTTTCGAAGACGTGGGTGTAGTTGTCGAATGTCGGTTCAAAGACCCACATCGATTCGCTGGACATGATATCGACTTGAGTTTTGAAGGACGTGATGAACATCACGATGATTGGGCCCAAGGCGATAAGCGCCAGAATGGTCAGCACAGCATATTGCAGGACCTCGGACCGATTCAAACGTCTGATATCAAGCATTGCATTGGAAATTATCGCATTCATATTAGAAGTCCGCCCTTTCTTTTAATGGATTGGAAAAGGCGAGCAGAACCAGGCTCAGCACAAGCATGATGAACATCAGCACGACGGCGATTGTGGAGGCGTAACCAAGGGCCTGCGAGGTAAAGGCAGTCTTGTAAATATGCAGGGAAAGCACCTGCGTACTGCGGCCGGGCCCGCCAAAGGTCATGACGAAAATCACTTCCAAGGCGCGGAATACATCGATCAACCGCAGCAGAACTGTCACCAGCAGAATCGAACGCAGCATGGGAATCTTGATCAGAAAGGTCATCTGCCGCCAATTGGCGCCGTCGATGCGCGAGGCTTCCATAACTTCGGACGGCAGCGCCTGCAAGCCGGCCAGCAGAATGATGAAGATGAAAGGCGTCCACTGCCAGATGTCGGTGATGACGATGGAGAAAAACGCCAAATCCGGATGGCCAAGCCAAGTCTGCGGCGGAATGCCGATAAGCCCCAGGTAATGATTGACCAGCCCAATGCGGCCATCGAGCAGGTAGCGCCAGATCAAGCCGACCGCGACCGGCGACACCATCAGCGGCAAGATGAATATCGTCCTGAATACAGTCGCGCCTTTGATCGGTTTCTCCAGGAGCAGGGCCAGGCCCATGCCGATCACCAGCTCGGCGACGAGTACGATCGCCGCAAAGCGCAATGTGACGCCGACAGAAGAGCGGACGTGGTCGTCCTCCACCATACGTTCATAATTTTCCACACCGACGTAGTCGCGATCGGACCAGCGCGAGCCCATCGAAAGGCGGTTGAAACTCAGCTCAAAGGTGTTGACGAGCGGGACTACAAGCCCGAGGAAAAATACGATTATCGCGGGCAAAAGAAACATGTATGCGATTCTTAATTGGCGAATTTTCAATGAACGCTGCATAAAATTGTCCCAAACTCTTGTCTTTGACGGGGAGCCGCACATCGGCTCCCCATCGCGTTTACGCTATATCGCGCCTTCAACAGCGAGATACGACGCTACATATCCATGCTGGACCAGCCGTAGTAGCCGGCACGGTCCATTTCAGCGCGAATCTCTTCGGCCGCTTGCGCCATCGCGTCTTCCGCCGTCATGTTGCCGGTGGCGAATTCAGACACATAGACGCCCAGGATGGGAGCATTCAGCGCGCCCCATTCGGGGATCAGCGGGCGCCAATTCGGGTTAGCGCATTCGAGCTGTTCGACAACGACCGGGTATTCAGGGAACATCTCTTGCAGTGCCGGATCATTCAATGTCGATACCCTGGCCGGATCAGCGCCGATCAGCGCCAGCTCACGGTCGACTCGCGGGCTGGTCATCCACTGCATAAACAGGAAAGCCGCTTCCTTGTTGCCGGAGTTGGACGGAATACCCATGGCGAAACCGCCAGTCTCGGACAAGCCGCACTCGGCATCGCCGACCTTGGGATGCAAAGCGTAGCCAACCTTGCCATCAATCAGGGACTGATTCGGGTCGCGCGTCATGGCGGCGATCTTGTGGGAATCGACGTACATCGCGGCATCGCCTTGCAGGAAGGCGTTAGCCTGATCGCCAAAACCGTTCGCCTCTACGCCAGGCGGTGAATTCTCCATAATGGTCTTCAGGGCTTCCAGCGAAGCAATCGCTTCCGGCGATGTGACCGCCGGCTCCCAGTTGTCATCGAAAATGACGCCGCCGTAGGGGCTCAGGTGCAGCAGCCAGCCGTGCACGATCTGATGGCCGGCAGCGCCTCGGCTCGTCATGCCGTAAACGCCGTCGACGTTCTCGGTGATGTAGGCCGCGGCGGCGAGCATATCGTCGTAGGTGACGGGCACGTCAAGGCCGTGTTCTTCAAAGATGTCTTTGCGGTAGGCCATGATGCTGGTCTCCGCGCCGAAGGGCAGGCCGTAGAGGGCCTGGGTGGGGCCGGGCAAGTAAGCGTTCTTGCCGCCGACGACGCCGCCGGTCTCAACCCACGCGGCCACGAGATCTTCGGGGTTATAGCTCGGGTCGGCCAGGGCGGGATCCACAAAGAAATTGGCGAGCGGCTCGAGGTAGCCATTGATGACGTACTCGGACTTGGTGAAGACAACCCAGGCCACAACATCATATTCGCCGGTGCGCGGCTTCTGCAATTCAACTTCCTGCGCCGGCTTCATCGCCTGATATTGCAGGAAATCCACTTCAACGTTGATGCCGGTTTCTTCTTCAAATTGCGGTATCAGCGTCGCGGCTTGCGTGAAGTGATAGAGCGAGGGCCAGCTCACCACAATGGTATCCCCGCGATATGGCGCATAGGGATCAAAGGCGTCCTGCGCCATAACACCGGCCGAAAGCGGCACGAGCAGTACAGCGACAAACGCGATTGCCAGAATTCGTTTGTACATGATTTTTCTCCTGTTGGTTTAAATCGTTAACCTGCTTGGTCAGACTGTAGATTCAGCGTCCGCTATATCCTTTCACTCTTCTTGAGACCGCTTCATTTCCATATCGCCCACGGATCGTATTGACCGCGAACGCAACCACTACAACTCACAGCATGGACTTGAAAGGCAGGTCCGGTTCGATGGCGAAGACATCTTCAAAGCCGCGCCGATGGTTGTAAATCATTCTGTCCTTGTCATTCGGGTAGGTGTATTTGCCGCCGACCTGCCAGATAAATGGCTTGAATTTATATTGCAGCCGGTCCTTCCGCATATGCCACAAGACCAGGATCTCGTTGGGATCGGCCTGGAAGTTGGACCAAATATCGTGATGGACCGGTATAACGACCTCGCAGTTGAGGCATTCCGCCATGCGCAGCAAGTCGAGCGAGCCCATTTTGTCGGTGATGCCGCGCGGGTTATCGCCGAAGTTGGCCAGCGCAACGTGAATCTCGTGGTTGTTGCCGTGCTGGGCGAACCAATTGGAATAATGCGAGTCCGCCGCGTGGTAGAGATTGCCGCCGCTGGTCTTGAAGAGGTAATTCACGGCGCGCTCATCCATCGCTTGCGGCATCTTGCCTTTGAGCGTCACATCGGGCGGCGCGGTCACTAATTCGGTACGATCAAAGGCATCCAGCGCAAGGATGTCGATGTCGCCGATCGTGACGATGTCGCCCGGTTTTACGACGCGGCAGCGCTCCGCCGGCACACCCCAATCAACCCATTTGTCGACGCAGGTCTGCGGACCAATGAAAGGCACGGACGGGTCGCAATTCTGGACGATGGCGGCGGCGACATTAATATCGATGTGATCGCTATGATCGTGCGTGGCGAGCACGGCGTCCACTTCGCGGATGGCGAAGGGATCGAGCGGCACGATGGCGTTTCTGAGGTTGGGCTGCGCCAGCCGTACGCCACTGGCCCGCTGATGCTGGTGTCGCTCACGCATCCACTTGGTGGTCTGTGTGCGTTTGCCGGACTGAACCCACAAGTCGATGCACAGGTTGGTGTTGTCGGCCGACTTTAGCCAGATCCCGCAACAACCGAGCCACCACATGGCGAAAGTATCCGGCGCTACGGTTTCCGCTTCAATTTCTTCGTTGAGCCAGGTGCCCCATTCTGGGAAGCTGCTAAGCAACCAGGATTCTCGGCTGATTGTGTCTATCTGCATGTTGGCCTTCGCTCCAAATCTCTTGCCGGTACATTTACCGAAGAGGCTGAATCCAACGATTACATTAAAAGTGATGATACCATTCTGCGAACATAGCGCTAGAAATATGAGAAAATGTGCAAAAGTCTACTGACACTGGTATAATCATTCCCAATCTTCAGCGCTGTACTAGGAATATTTTCATTGATTGCACAATAATGCAAAGCGAGTTGCGATTATGGAACTGCCGGATGCGGATGGACCGCGTCAGACTCTGATTGAAGTTTCACGCCTGTACTACGAAATGGAAATGACTCAGACGGATATCGGGCGGCGGCTGAGTCTTTCGCGCTCTACGGTGTCGCGCATGTTGCAGCGCGCGCGGGACACTGGCATCGTTACGATCACGGTCAATTACGAAGTCTTGCGCGATCATGCTTTGGAAGACGCGATGAAGTCGGCGTTTGCGCTGAGGGAAGCGCGCGTGTTGAGAAGCCGCGGGCGCTCGTTCGACTCAATCCGGAATGGACTGGGTAAACTCGGCGCCAGCTTGCTTGACGAATCCCTGGATGATAACAGCACCCTGGGGATTTCTTATGGCCGCTCACTCGCCAACACGGTGGAATTGGTGCGCCCGCGGCAAGTCGATGGCCTCACCGTGGTCCCGATCATCGGCGCGCTGGGCTCTGAGAATCCGCTTATCGAGGGGATCGATCTGACAAGGCAGTTGGCCACCAAACTCGGCGCCAGGTATCGTTATCTGCATGCGCCGCTGCTCGTGGAAGACAGACGGACGCGTGATCTGTTTTTGCAGGAGCCAACCGTCAATGACGTCATCCAGATCGCGGCCAACGCGGATGTTGTGCTGATCGGCATTGGGTCGCTGCAAGCGCAATCTTCGGGCATCATCTGGACAGGTTACATCACGCGCAAAGAACGTGATTGGCTGGACAATATCGGCGTCGTCGGGCACATGTGCGCGCAGTTCTTTGACGTCGAAGGCAAAGTCCTGGATATTGGCATCAATCAGCGATCAATCAGCATTGGCCTGGAAGCGCTGCGCCGTATCGACAACGTCATAGCCGTGGCCGGGACGATCGACAAAGCCGGCGCCATCCTGGGCGCGCTCAATGGCGGCTACATTGATTCCCTGGTCACTGATGATCGAGCGGCCCGACAAGTGCTTGAACTGAGGAACTTGTGAATACTGCCGCAACAATGACGCGGCAATCAATTGGGCGCTGGAGAGCCAGCGACGAATGAAAGAACGGCGAACTGGGAACGAAGCGAAAGTGTTGACCTCGGCGGCTGAAAAGCGCAGCTTGTTCTCCCGGTCCTGTACTGATTTTAGTATCGACAGCGGCGCGTGTTTCTGCTCAGAGCTTATTGCGTTGTCTCACACCGCGTCCGCACTCCAGGTCCGAACTCCACGTGCGGCGTAAAGATCTCGTACTGTGGATCGGGTACATAAGTGCCGGAGCTATTGCCGTCAAACATGGGATTGGCGTAGTCATAACATTCGCTGCTGTTGAACCAAAGCCCGCCGCCCTTATGCTCGGCCGCATTATTGAAGAAGCTGCTGTAAGGGGCATTCACACGCGCGCTATCCATAGAAGCGATGCCGCCGCCCCAACCGGCGCTGTTATTGCGGAACGCGACCCGGGCGACGACAACATCAGCATCGCCGCGCACCCTTATCGCGCCGCCGTATTCGCCCGGGCTGCTGCCGTTGATGAGCGTCACATTCTTGATGTTGACCTCGCCATGCTTGATGTCAAAAATGCGAAAGCGATTATCCCCGTCAATGGTATGGCCGTTGCCGCGTATCGTTAGATCGCTGCTGATTGTAGGGAGCGTTTCGCTGAGCTTAATGTCCTCTCTAAGCGTGATGATGTCGGCGCCCTGGCCAGCCGGGCATGCTCCCGCCGGCGCATCGGTGTTCGCGGCGATGATCTGTTCGGCTAAAGTGCAATCGGCCGGGATCACAATCGCGGCCGGCGGCTGTTCGGACGCTGTGCGCTCCGATTCAATCGCGCCGATGTCACAATGTGTTCGCGGATTGCCAAGTTGATCGCTTGGCAGGCAGAAGGCTGGGTCCGCCGCTGCGTGCGCCGGGCTGGCATTCAGCAGGGGATAATGCGCGCCTGTTCTTTCCGCCAGCAGCGGATCCGCAATGATAGCCGTCGAACAAGTCCCGTCCTGGCTCAGATTGCCGCGATTCTCCGTGAGACGCCCGTAACAATCATCGCCCCGGCCACTGCCGGCGACGATGCTGTTTCGAAGATTGAGCGTTCCCGAATGATGGTAAATGCCGGCGCCGACGATGTTATACGCGCGATTGTTCATCAGCGTCACATGCGTCAAGGTGGTATCCGCGCCATGGCTGTAAATGGCGCCGCCCACACCCGCCTGGTTGTCGCTGAAGGTGCTGTTCGAAATGTTCACATAGCCGCTTCTCGTTTCCATCGCGCCGCCAATACTGGCAGCGCGGTTACCCAGAAACGCGCTCCCGCTGATATTCACCCTACCGCCATCGACAAGAACAGCGCCGGCGCCACTGTCGCCCTCGTTGCCGACAAAGCTGCTATCGCTGACATCCAGCCAAACATCTGAGCTCTCGGTGGCGATCGCGCCTCCATGGCCGGCCAGATTGTCAGTGAAGGCAACATTCGTTGCCACGACCCGCGCGCCATTTATCAGCCGGATGGCCCCGCCCTGGGTCGCATCGCCGTCCCGCAGCGTGATATCCGAGATCGTGAGCTGGCCGCCATCGACATCGAATATGCGGAACTTCCCGGCGCCGCTTATCGTGTAGCCATTGCCCTCAAGGGTAATCTCGCTCGCGACAGGCGGCAGCGCCGCATCGAGGACGATGTCCTCGGTCAAGGTGATGACATCGTGCCCGCTGCCCGCCGGGCAGCCGCCGGCCGGCGCATCCGTGTTGGCGGCGGTGATCTGCAGGGCGAGCGGGCAGGGCGGTGGCGGCGCCAAAGCAGCCGGCGCGGGCAGCGCTGTCGTCGACTCTATCGCGCCAAGATCGCAACCCTCGCCATGTGGCCGCGGCGTGCCGAGCTGGTCGGTATCGGGGCAGAAGCGCCCATCAGCGGCATCGAGAATCGGGCTGCCGTCCAGCGGAGGATGATGCCCGCCGCTTAATTCGCCCAGCAGGGCATTGCCGCTCATTGGCGCCGAGCATGAACCGTCAGCGATGAAGTTGGCGATATTGCCGGCCAATCGGCCGGTACACAAGGGATCTCTGCCGCGACCGGTGATGATGCTGTTGCGCAGACTAACGTTGGTGGATCTTTCGTACAGGTCGATCGCTTCTCCGTCGCCGGGGCTGGAAGACACGTTGTCAACCATGGTGAGATGCGCCAGCGTGACGTCGCGGCCGCCGCCGGCAAGAGCGCCGCCCGAGCGCGCCCGGTTTGCGCTGAAAGTACTGTTAGCGATGCGAATAGTGCTGCCATCGGAGCGCACGGCGCCGCCACTCGTACTGGCGCTATTCTTAATTAAGCTGCTATTGCTTATGTTGACCCTGCCGTAAGTATTCAGCGCGCCACCGCCATATCCGCTGCTGTTATTGATGAAAGAGGAATTGCTGACGACCAGCCCGCTGCCTTGGGAAAAAGGGTGAGGTTACTGACGCGAGGATCACTGCTTACCCCCCGCATGGCGCCGGTGAGATCAATGGCGCCGCCGCTCAATCCCGCGCGGTTGCCAATGAAAACCGAATCATTCACCGTCAACCAGCCGCCATTGCGCACATGAATCGCGCCCCCTCCGTCTTCGCTGAAGCCGTCCTTCAGCGTCAAGTTGTTCACCGTCAGATTGCCGCCGCTGACGAGAAAAATGCGGAAACTCTTTTTGCCGCTTATCGTATGCCCGCCGCCTTCGACTGTGATCGTGCCCGTGATTGGCGGCAGCGGCAGACGCAGGGTGATGTCCTCAGTGAGGGTGATGATGTCGTGATTTGTCCCGGCCGGGCAATAGCCAACCACCTGATTGCTGTTGGCGGCCAGGATGCGGTCATACAGCGTACAGACCCCTTTGTGCGGGCTGGACGCCGCAGCTTCGGGCGATGTCGATTCGATGGCGCCGATGTCACAGTTGGCCCCTCCTGGGCGCCTCGTACCGACTTGATCTCTTTCCGTGCAAAACAGCCGGAATGCCGCGTTGATGGCCGGGCTGCCGTCCTGCGGCGCTGCAAAGTCGATGGGACCCTCAGCGAGTTCGAGCAGCGGATCGCCGCCATATTCGGCATCGCATGACCAATCCTCGATCAGATTGCCCACGTTCTGCCCAATGCGGCCTGCACAGAGCGACGCTGTCGAGCGGCCGGCGATGATGCTGTTATGCAAGTTGAGGCTTCCGCGTCTGCCTTCCTGTCGCAGAGCGGCGCCTTCCGCTCCGCTGGCTGAATTGTCCAGCATGGTCAAATGCGTCAAGGTGACATCGCCGCCGTTGACGTATATCGCGCCTCCAGCGCCCGCGACGTTGCCGTACAAGCTGCTGTTGTCGATGGCTATCTCGCCCCGATAGATAATAATTGCGCCACCGAATTCTGTTGCCAGGTTTTGCTGGAAGCTGCTGCTTTCAATCCATGCTTCACTCGTTGCCAGCAAAACCGCGCCGCCTCTTTCGGCTGAATTGTTTTTGAAACGGCTGTTTTTGACCGTGACGCTGCTTAGATTGCGCGCTCCGATAGCGCCGCCGAATCTCGCTCTGTTGTTCAGGAACGATGAATCCTCAACATAAAGCATAGCGTCGCGGCCTACCCTAACCGCCCCGCCCTGCAAGCTGTCGCCGTTGCCATCGATCAGTGACAACTGCTTGATCGTCAGTCGACCGCCGTCTTGCACGTCAAATATGCGAAACTGCCCATCCCCGCTGATGGTATGACCGCCGCCCTCAATCGTGAACGTGCCCGTGATCGGCGGCAGCGCCTCGCTCAGCGTGATGTCTTCCCTGATAGTGATGACATCGTGGCTTGTCCCGGCCGGGCAGAAGCCCACGGACGTATTCGTATTGGCTGACCGGATGTGATCGGCCAGAGTGCAGACCGCCTCGTCCGCGACGGCCGAGCCGGCGATTACCGCTGCTGCAGCGACAAGCAGCATGAGCCAAACGCGTTGACGCCAGCGATCCAAAGACATAAGTCTCTCCTTCTATCAATCCTGTGCCTTCTGAGAGGCTCTCCAATCAGAGTTGGAGCCGGCTTTAGGTGTCCGACAATGTGTATACGTCGGGTGCGTCTGTACACATATTTGCGCCGCCATTCATGTGCGTAAGATAATCGTCCATGATGCTGCCCGGTAGCTCACCGGCTATGTTGCGGCGGAAGGTAACGTCGTAAATGTGGCCGCAGGCGCCGTCTCTCCATACGGCGCCAGCTTTGCTGCTCGCTTCATTGTCGAGGAAGCTGCTTTCGAGGATCAAAATATGGCTGCCGTCGATTGACGCGACTGCGCCGCCCATGCGCGCCTTGTTATTGCGGAAATTGCCGTCGACCACTATTAGCTTGGCGCTCTTCCGCAGCGTGAGGGCGCCGCCAAAGCCCTCGGGCTGCCCGCCGAGATTGCGGCCGTCGTTAATCGTAATGTGCTTGACAACGACCTTCCCAGCTTCAATGTCGAAGATGCGAAACCGGCTGTCTCCGCTGATGGTGTGTCCTCTGCCGTCGAGAGCAAGATCGCTCGTGATCGACGGCAGCGGCGCGCTTAATCTGATATTTCGCCGCAGCCGGATGATATCGGCGCCGTCCCCGGCCGGGCAGGCGCCTGCTGGCGCGTCCCTGTTCGCGGCGATAATCTGATCGGCCAGCGTGCAATCAGCCGGCAACTCGGCTTCGGGTTCCGTAACAGCGTCGGGGTCTCTTACTGACTCGATGGCGCCGACGTCACAGTGTGTTCGCGGGTTGCCCAGTTGGTCCGTCGGCAGGCAGAATGCCGAGTTAGCCACGCCATGCGCCGGGCTGCGGCCCTGCTGCGGAAAGTGAGCCGGCGCTGCGACCATATCCGCCAGGAAGGGATCCCCGCCCACGCGCGCCGCGCACCTGCCGTCTTCGCTGAAATTGCCGCGCAGCCGCGCAAAACTCCCAGAACAGTCATCACCGCTGCCGCTGCCGGCCACGATGCTGTTGCTGAGAGTGACAGCGCCCGCTTCGGCGTAGATCCCGGCGCCAATGACGCGGCTTGCCTCGCTATTCATCACAGTCAGGTGATTCAGCGTCGCCTGCCCGCCATTGACGTAGATGCCGCCGCCTTTTTCGGCAGCGTTGCCAGCCAGGGTGCTATTGGTGACAGTCGCCCGTCCGCTCAAAGCGGCGATTGCGCCGCCACGCGAGTCCGCGCGATTATCGAGAAAGGCGCTGTTGCTGATATCGACGCTGCCGCCATCCGCAGTGATTGCGCCGCCAGAAGTTTCGGCGCTATTAGCCACAAAGCTGCTGTTGCTGACTGTCAGCCGGTCGTTCACGCTTTCCGTGGCGATGGCGCCGCCGTAAAACGCCGAGTTCGCGATGAACGCGACTTCTTCCACCGTAGCGCGCCCGCCATTCTTCAGCAATATCGCGCCGCCGCTGGACGCTTTGCCTTGGGTCAGGGTCGCGTCTCTGACGGTCAGCGCGCCGCCATCCACTTCAAAAATGCCGAATTGATTGTCGCCGTCGATCGCGTATCCATTGTCTGCCAGGGTAATCTCGCTCGTGATCGCGGGCAGCGGCGCGTCGAGAAGGACGTCCTCGATCAAGATGATGACATCGTGGCCGCTACCCGCCGGGCAGCCGCCGGCCGGGGCATCCGTGTTGGCGGCCGAGATCTGCAGGGCCAGCGGGCAGGGCGGTGGCGGCACCACTGGAGGCGGCTCGGGCAGCGCTGTCGTTGACTCGAATGCGCCGATATCACAGCCGCCGCCCTGCGGCCGCGGCGTGCCGAGCTGGTCGCTATCGAGGCAGAATCGCTCATCAGCGCTGTCGAGCGCCGGGCTGCCGTCCAGAAGCGGAAAATGCGCCGGGGAGCCGGTCATCTCCGCCAGCATCGGATCGCCGCCCGCCATCGACGCGCAGCTGCCATCCTCGATCAAGTTGCCGATGTTCTCGTTAAGCGGACCCAAACAACTGATGCCTTCCTCGCGATGCGCAGCTTTCTCGTCGACGATGAGGCTGTTGCGCAGCTTGAAGTTCACATCACTTGGGTCTACCCAGATGCTGTACCCTTCTCTTCCCGCCCGATTGTCCACCATGGTCACGTGCGTCAAAGTTGTTCTTGAGCCGACTGCTGCATGAAGCGGATGGCGACGCGTCGCTATTGCGCCGCCTTCTCCGGCATAATTGTCGTGGAACGTGCTGTTTGAGATTTCGATTGTCACGTTCTCGCCGATGCCAATGGCGCCTCCAGCTTGGACCCGCCTTGTCGCGTTGCCGACGAAACTGCTATTCCTTATCACGCCTTCGCTTTCCCAAATACTGATGGCGCCGCCGTCGCCATGAGCCTGGTTTCTGACGAAGCTGCTGTTGTTGACCGTCAGCTTGCTGCGACCTACGCCGATCGCGCCGCCGTGGCCTTCGTTGATATTCTCAAGGAAGAGGGAGTGGTTCACAATTGCCTCGCCGCCGCTCGCAATCCGCAGGGCGCCGCCCGTTTGCCAGCTATTCGCATCCGACGGCTCGTCATAGCCTTTCGTCAGCGTCAAGTTGTTGATCGTTAGACGGCCGCCTTGTACATTGAAAATGGGAAACTTATTGTCCCCGCTGATCGTATGACCGCCGCCTTCAATCGTGATGGCGCCCGTAATCGACGGCAGCGCCTCGGTCAGCGTGATGTCTTCCCTGATAGTGATGACATCGTGGCTCGTGCCCGCCGGGCAGAAGCCCACGGACGTATTGGTATTGGCTGACCGGATGTGATCGGCCAGGGTGCAGACTGGCATCTCCGCCGGTGGCGTCAACAAGGCGCTGACCGCGATGATCAGAACCAGGCGCGCGATACCGATTAGCAGGATTAAGATCATGGCTCTCAATGCCTTTGCTTAGTCTTGGTCTTTAGGCGTCGCAATGCCCTTGGTTCGCCTGACGCTGCATGCTATCAATCGCAGGGCGCCAGAATGCAATGCGAGTGACGCTTTTGTCCCATAGTGTAACAGACAAGCGCCAGCCTTGGCCCGAATCGAATTCCAGCGAGTCGCCGGGCCTGGCGATCTCTCCGGCCCGTTGTCTCGGTCTTCTGTCATCGGGGCAGTTTGCTGGTCGCGCTGCGCTTGCTGCCTTTGGTTCAGGAATGCCGAGAGCTGCTCGAAACTGAGATCGAAGACATCAAGCTGGCGACGATACGCGAATCGACGCCGCTGCCGATAGCCCCGCTAAGACGAGGGCGCCATTTGCTGCCCAAGACACTCCGTACAAGACTCTGGCGGTATTCATGAGTTACTGTAACATTAATTCAGCACCTCATATACAGCACTAGCTGCCGGAATAATTGCCGAGATGCGACAACTCCGAGAACAACATCGCGCATGGCTTCGAGAAGAAACATCCATACGGAAAACCGACAAATGGGTGAAAGTCGCTTCTCCATTCCTCGACCGACGCAAGGACTGCTTAGAGACTTACATCAAGTCCACCGAGCCCGGTTGTCTTTTGACCGACGACGGCTACAGCATATGCGCCCCGGAATTGTGCGGCTGTAGTCTCAAGAGCCCGCGTCGGCAAAGCCAAATGGCAACACCCTTGAGAGGTTTCGGCCCAGGACATTATAAAAATACTGAAGAGCTAAACGTTTCCGCTGCGAGCGAAGTCTTCGCTTCCTAGTTGATGACCTCCAGCGCCGACGATCCCTTCCGCAGCGCCGCCCGCATCGTCATCGTCTGCTCGCTGTCGCTATTCATCATCTTCGGCATCCGCCTGTCTTTCTCCGTATTCTTCGCCGAATTCGTCCTGAGCGAAGGCTGGAGCAACGAGTCTTCCGCCGCTATCTTCAGCCTGAATATGCTGTTCTTCGCTTTGACTGCGCCGCTGGCCGGCATGGCGCTCGACCGCTTCGGGCCGCGCCCGGTCTTCGGCCTCGGCGTGCTGCTGATGGCGGCAGGTCTCTGGCTTAGCAGCCGGGCGACCTCATTGAACGATCTGCTGCTTTCATACGGTGTCATTGAAGGCTGCGGATTAGGTATCACGGGTTTGGGGCCAGTAGCCTCAGTCGTCGCCGGCTGGACGACGCCCGGGCAGCGCGGCCGCGCCCTCGGCATCGCTTTCGCCGGCACCGGGCTGGGTTCGCTGGTCTTTGTACCGCTGGCCAACCTGCTGATTGCGCAATTCGGCTGGCGCAGCGCCTACCTGATTCTGGCGCTCGTCTGCCTCTGCCTGCTCTTGCCACTGATGGTCTTCGGCCTGCGCAAGCCACCCGCCCTCATGCGGGGCAGCGGCAGCCACAGCGGGCGCCCGGCAGTTCACTGGCGACAGTTGCTGCGCAATCCAGTCTTCTGGGCGCTGATGATTGTCGGCCTGACCGCCCTCGGCCCCGTGCGCAGCTTGACTGTGCATCAGATCGCCTATATGGAATCGGCCGGCGTCGAGCGGACGGTCGCCGCCAATATCGTCGGATTGGCGGGTTTGCTGACCAGCGGCAGTTTTATCGCTTTGGGCTGGGTTTCCGATCGCTTTGGGCGCGCCGCCGCCTTCACGATTGGATGCGCCGGGCTGCTCGGAGCGGTGGCCATGCTGGTCGTGTTACCGGCTGCCGCTTCGGTCGTGGTCCTGGTCCTCTACGCGCTCTTCTTCGCGCTGGGCGAGGGCACGCGCAGCAGTCAATCCACGGCCCTAGCCAGCGATGTCTTCCAGTCTCAGGGCCTGGGCTTGATCAACGGGCTGATGGGCGGCATGTTTGGCTTGGGCGCCGCGCTGGGTCCCTGGCTGGTGGGGCGCCTGCGCGATCAGAGCGGCAGCTACGACGGCGGCTTGCTGGTCGTCGTCGCGATGGTGGTGGTATCGTTAGGCGCGTATACTTACGCCGCGCGCGCCAGTCGATAGTCGGGCGGGCGACTAAGTAGCCTCTGCAGGGCTTGTCCGTTACTGTTTCAGGCGTGCCGCCAACGCTCTACCCCCTCTTTATCCCGCCATCTTTATGGCGGGCCTCCCCATAGCAATGGGGGAAGCTCGTTTCGCCATTGGCGGACTTGAGAGTAGCAATGTCGTTTCGGATGACAAGTGGAGTCTCCAAGCCAGCTTGCGCTGCCTAAGCTCCCTTACCCCGCGATCTCTATGGCGGGCATCTGATGCTTCGGGGAGGGGGCAGGGGGCGGGGTTGACCATACACCTGGGCCGGCGACTACCGGACACGCCCTACAAGTATTGATATGCCGGCAGAGTCAAGAACTCGCTGAAGTCGTCAGCGCGGATCATCTCGTCGAAGAGCTGCATCGCGCGCTGATAATGTCCGCTGTCGAAGCGCGCATCGCCTACCTCGCCGCGGATGGCGTCCATTTCCTCTTCCAGCAGGCTGCTGTAAAGCTCAAGCGTCAGCGGTCGCCCGTCTGCCAGCGCCGCCTTGTGGTGCAGCCACTGCCAGACCTGCGCCCGGCTGATCTCAGCGGTAGCGGCGTCTTCCATCAAATTATAGAGCGGTACACAGCCGTTGCCGCCCAGCCAGGCCTCCAGATATTGAATGCCCACCTTGAGATTCAGGCGTACGCCCGCCTCAGTGATATCGCCGTCGCTCGGGGTCAGCAAGTCGCCCGCCGATACGTTAACATCTTCGCGCTGCCGGCTGACCTGATTGGCATCGGGCATGTATTCGTCGAAGACATCGGTCGCGATCTGCACCAGGCCCGGGTGCGCCACCCAGGTGCCATCGTGCCCCTCTTTCGCCTCGCGCAGTTTGTCCGCCCGCACCTTGTCCAGCGCGGCTTGATTGCGCTCGGGGTCGCTGCGGATGGGGATCTGCGCCGCCATGCCGCCCATAGCGTGCGCGCCCCGCCGATGGCAGACTTTGATGACATGCAGCGTATAATTGCGCATGAAGGGCACCGTCATCGTGACTTGCGCGCGGTCGGGCAGCAGATAATCGGCGTGATTGCGGAACTTCTTAATATAGCTGAAGATATAATCCCAGCGTCCGCAATTCAGCCCGGCCGAATGCTCTCGCAATTCGTACAGAATCTCCTCCGCCTCGAAAACGGCCAGGATGGTTTCGATCAGCACCGTCGCCTTGATCGTGCCTTGCGGGACGCCCAGCGCGTCCTGCGCGAAGACGAAGACATCGTTCCACAGCCGCGCTTCCAAATGACTCTCCAGCTTGGCCAGATAAAAGTAGGGACCTGTGCCGCGTTCGAGCGCCGCGCGCGCGTTATGAAAGAAGTACAGGCCGAAATCAAACAAGCTGCCCGGTATCGGCG
>JAGWBC010000232.1 GCA_021296115.1 Anaerolineae bacterium
GATGCCCAAGCTCGCCTCGGATGAGGCGCCGCTGTCGCCCTATCGCGTCATTTGGGATTTGCTGCACACTGTCGATGTCAAGAATACGATTGTTACCCACGATGCCGGCAGCCCGCGCGATCAAATGTCGCCTTTCTGGCAGTCCATCGCACCGCTGACCTACATTGGTTGGGGCAAGACGACCCAGCTCGGTTACGGTCTCGGCCTCGCGATGGGCGCCAAACTTGCCCGGCCGGACGCGCTTTGTGTTAATGTATGGGGTGATGCCGCTATCGGATTTACGGGAATGGACTTTGAGACTGCCGTGCGCGAACGCATCCCGATTCTGTCGATCATGTTGAACAATTTCTCCATGGCGATTGAGATTCCGATTATGCCCGTGTCGACCGAGAAATTCCGCAGTACCGACATCTCCGGCCACTACGCCGACATGGCAAAGGCTTTCGGCGGCTACGGCGAGCGCATCGAAAGGCCTGACGAGATTGTCCCGGCGATAGAGCGCGGCATTCAGAAAACGCGGGAAGGTACTCCCGCCTTGCTTGAGTTTATTACGGCGAAAGAAACTGAGATATCAGCCTTCTAAATCGAAAACGCAGTTACGTTCCGTAGTCGAAGGGATACAAGATGACTTCAATCAGACGAATGACTATCCTGAGCCTCACGCTAATGCTGCTTCTGGGGGGCATGCTGCCGGCTTTCGCCAGCGAGTTCCCGCCCGGCGACAATATCCTGCGCGGTACGGGACCGGGCGGCGAACCCGATAGCACGCGCATCGCGCCGGTATTCGATGTGCAGCCCACCGGCAATTGGGTGATCCACTACGACCCCAATACGCCGCTCGACGAGAAATGGGAATACGTCAATCGCATAGGCGCGACCATCGTCGAGCGGATTGAGGAACTGGAAATCTGGGTGGTGGATCTGCCCGATGGCTTCGGCATGAACTTCACCTTTGACAGCGATGTCGAGCTGGTTGAGCAAGACTTCGTCGTCAGCGTCGCCTTCGATAACCCGCCCAACGATCCCGATTACGACCGCCAGTGGGCGCTGCCGCATATTCAAGCGGAGACCGCCTGGAACGAAGTGGACGATCTCGACGACATCACAGTTGCCGTGATCGACACCGGCGTTTGCATGAGCCACGAAGACTTGGTCGACCGCGTGCTCGACAATGGCTACGACTTCGTCGACAATGACGACGATCCCGAGGATGTCTTCGGCCATGGCTGCTCGGTGGCCGGGATCATCGCCGCCAACATCGACAATGGCATCGGCATCGCCGGCTTCGCGCCCAACAGCTCAATTCTGCCGGTGCGCGTCCTGGGACCCGGCGGCAGCGGCTCGATGGCGGATGTCGCCGCGGGCATCGTCTACGCCGCGGATGAAGGCGCCGATATCATCAATTTGTCGCTGGGCAGTATGGTCGGCTCGCAAGTGACCAAAGACGCCGTTGACCACGCGCTGGCCAAGGGCGTCACGGTGATCGCCTCGGCCGGCAACAGCGGCGGCGACCTGCCCGGTTACCCGGCGCGTTACGAAAACGTGGTGGCTGTCGGCGCCATTGACCCCAACGGCGGGCGCAGCAGCTTCAGCAATAAAGGCGGCGATATCTGGGCCCCCGGCCGCGATGTGCATACCACCTATCTCGACGATGGCTACAAGGCCCTGAACGGGACCAGCTTCTCCGCGCCTTATGTGGCGGCTATGGCGGCTGTCCTGGAAGGCATGGGCGCCGAACTGCACCTCGATGGCGGCGATATGACCTGGACTTGCATGCGCCAGGGCGCCTGTGAGGTGGTGCCGGGCAGCTAGTTCCATACCGAAACTGTCGACGAAATGTAGGGGCGACTCTGTGAGTCGCCCTTTAATTTCTGTTCGAAACTCAGTGGTTGCTATCTTTTGCGAGGCTTGGCCCGCCGCCGGCTGATGAACACCGGCTGGAATTCTCGTTGTGGTTCCTGATATATGGCGCGATCGAATGACTCATTAAAGCCGCTGATCAAGCCGCGCAGGTGCTCGCGCGCATATTGCAGGCGCTTCTTGACCGTCGCCAGCGGGATCTTGCGCCGCTCGGAGATCTCCCGCTGAGACTCACCGCGCAGGTAATAGTCCCGCGTTAGCTCGCGCTCTTTCGCCGGCAACGCCGCCACCGCCAGTCGCACGCGCTGTCGCAATTCCGCCTTTTCCAACTGAGACTCGGGCGTCGGCTCCGACGAAGCCAGATGCTCCTGGCCATCAATCGCTTCGACATGGGGTCCCTGCCGGCGCAAGATGCGGTCCGCTCTGGTTAAGGCGATGCGCTTGAGCCAACCGGGGAAGGCGCTGACGTCTTTCAGCTGCTCAATGTGTTTGAAGGCGGTGAGAAAGGCATCCTGCGCCGCGTCCTCGGCCAGCTGCGTATTGCTCAGGCGGCTGTATGCCACGCCATAGACCATGCCCTGAAAGTCGCGCACGAGATGATCAAAGGCGTCATTGCGCTCCCGCGAGTCGGTCGACTGCGCTTCACGCACCCAATCGCGATAAGTTTTCATACCGACGCTTCCTGATCACCGGCGCACGCCGACCATTGCGAGCAAACTGGACTCCGATGGTGATTATCATAGCGCCGCCGACTTTTGTCAATTTGAACCGACCTGCAATCGCCTGTGACTTAGCTATATACAGCTTGAGAAGCGCAAATACTTACTGCGTGAGACTGAGCTTTAGCGGACTTGGCGGGAGGGCTGAATAGACTTCGCCCGGGCTAAAGCGCGCGCCCAGGATCACTTCCGCGCGATGCCAGGTTCCTGCCTAAATCCAGCCGCGAGACGATTACGAGGCCTATAGATGCAAGACACTCTAGGCGTCTTAAACTCATTTCATGCAATTATCATGTGTTAAGTCTGTTTCACTAAGATGTAATGTGTATAATAATCGATAGAGGGCTCAAGATACCTAATATTGCGAGCCAAAGTCCAGGCAAGAACCGGTCTGATTGCAGCAGTCTATTGGTCCGGAAACGCCAAACGGAGACAATTGATAAAGTGGGTAGTGAACGCCACATTAGAAAGGTGGATCGCCGCATTAAGCGCACTCGTCGCTTGCTGAGTGAGGCTCTCGTCAGTTTGTCGCTGGAGTCCAGTTATGATGAAATCTCCATCAGAAGCCTCACCCAGCGCGCGGACGTCGGCTACGCCACCTTCTATCGCCACTTCAAGAGCAAAGACGAACTCTTAACCTACTGTATGCGGCAAGTCCTCCACGAAATTGAGAAGATCGTGAAACCTGAGCTTTCGCATTATGAGGAGTCTCTTGCCATCTTCGGCATCCTTCAGCGTCACAAGCGGATTTGCAAGTTGGCGTTAAACTTGCCGGATGATCATCCCGCTTGCGTACCCGTGTGGGAAGAGATCGAGCAGTGGCTAGAGGAACTATACAATGTGCGGGACGAGACCAACATCCCTCAGGCGCTAGCGGTGAACCATATGATCAAGTCCTGCCGGGAATTAGCTCGCTGGTGGCTGAATCTCGGCGAGTCGTATTCTACCGAGCAGATGGCCATCGCGCAGGCCGAGCTTGTCATGAAAGTGATTGAAAGCGTGGCGCTCAATCCCCGCGAAAAAGCGAAAGACTTCAGTCCAGTAACGTAGCAAAATTCCTGCCACTGCCTTGTTGACGTGCAGGCGCAGCCTCCATCCAGCTGTAACGCGGATAATTACATTGGCTCGCTGGCGATTTCCTGACGGGCCCTTGGACCTCCGCTGCAGCCTGAGCGAAGCCGCTCCAATGAATTGCGGTTGAGTCAGGCTCGTACCTAACCGCGGAACGGGCCCGTCGTTCCGCATGGAACGATCCAAGGTCAATCGTTCGATTTTCTCTGGCTTGGCGCAATCGCTTGTTCACCGCGCAGCAATGTTTCGCGACCAAACTTTGATGAATCGTCCCTGGCCTCCTTTTCGCGCAGATCTTGCCAATGTATGTGATTTTATTATACCTTAGTGTGATGAATTTGGTATAATACTTCGGTAAATATACATTATTATCCATTTTTGAGCAAACGTTTCAATACTTCCGATTGTTGTGTCGTACAGATGATATGTCAAGGCATGGGAGGCATTGTAGTAGGCATACTAGCACTATACCGTATTACCGGGGC
>JAGWBC010000018.1:0-31783 GCA_021296115.1 Anaerolineae bacterium
CGACCTGGCGCAAGATCGCATCTATTGCGGCATCGGCGCCTGGTGGGATCCGCTGGCGGCCAAGGTCGGCATCACCCGACGCAAAAACTTGCTGGCGATGCGAGAAGTGGTGACGGTCGTGCGCCGGCTGCTCAATCGCGAGCGCGTCAGCTTCGACGGCGAGTTTGTGCAAATGGACGATGTTGAATTGGACGTGGTGCATGGCCGCAAAGAGCCGCGCAATGTGCCCATCTACATTGGCGCGACCGGCCCCAAGATGATGGCTTTGACCGGCGAGATCGCTGATGGCGCCGTGCTGAATTATCTGGTTTCGCCTAAATATAACGACATGGCTATGGCGCAGCTGGAGATCGGCGCTAAGAAGGCTGGCAAGTCCATCGGAGACGTTGATCGCCCGCAATTGGTCGTCTGCTCGGTCGACAACGACCGCGCCGCGGCGCTGGACGCCGCCCGCAAATTGGTCACGCAATACCTTGGGCAACAGCCGCATATCATGAAGGCCAGCGGCGTCAGCCAGGATTTGCTCGATGAAATCAACCAGGTCTTGACTTGGCCGGCCACCGAGGAACAGATCATGGAAGCGATGAAGCTGGTGCCGGATGATGTGGTGCAGATGATCACCGCTTCGGGCACGCCGGACGAGGTCAAAGCCAAAGTGCGCGAGTATGTCGACGCCGGCGCGACCTGTCCCATACTCTACCCGCTGGGGGCTGATGTTCGTCTGATGATCGACACCTTCGCCGGCGGTTATTCCAGCTGAGCTGCGTCCGGTACCTCTGAAACGCAGCGCTCTAGCGAAGGCGGTCGGCGTGGTCAAGATTCTCTGCGTAAGCGATACCGAGATGCCGCAGTTGCACAGCGCGGTTAATTTGCGCCGCCAGTACAGCGATATCGATATGATCATCAGTTGCGGCGATATGGCGCCCGGTTATCTCGATTTCATCACCAGCATCATCAGCGTGCCCATGTTTTACGTGCGCGGCAACCACGATGAAGTTTACGACTCGGAACCGCCCGGCGGCGTCGACCTGCATCAACAGGTGGTGGAGTACGGCGGCTTGCTCATGGCGGGTTTGGAAGGGTCGATCAAATATAAACGAGCCGCTATCCAATACACGCAGTCTCAAATGCATCGCATGGTGCTGGGCCTGGCGCCGCCGATACTTTGGAATCGCTGGGCGCGGAAACGAAAGATTGATCTCTTTGTCACTCACTCGCCGGCGCTTAATATCCATGACGGCAATGACGTGGCGCACCGCGGCTTCAGCAGCTTTCTCAATTTCATGAAGTGGTATCGTCCCCGTTATATGCTTCATGGGCATGTGCATATCTGGGATCGGCGCAAGACTGTGCGCACGCAATATGAATCGACCTGCGTTTTGAATATCAATCCCTTTACCGTTCTCGACCTGGATCCGATCTAGGCGGCCGGCCCGACCGATTCAGTCAAGGAGGCGCGTCGACCATGTGGCAGGCTTATCACTGCGTCAGCAGCGTGTCCGAGGCCTTGGCCCTGCTCGACGAACACGGGGCTGCCGCCCGCATTGTCGCCGGCGGCACCGACCTCATCATTGAGATGGAGCACGGGGCGCATCCGCAGCTGCAGGCGCTGGTTGATATCACGCGCGTCCCCGGCCTGGATCTGATTAGCCAGGAGGATGACGCTATCGTGCTGGGTCCGCTGGTCACGCACAACCACGTGGTCGACAGCGACTTGATCCGACGCCGCGCGCTGCCGCTGGCGCAAGCCTCATGGGAAGTCGGGGCGCCTCAGATTCGCAATCGCGCCACCGTCGCCGGCAATCTCATAACCGCCTCTCCAGCCAACGATACCATCACGCCCTTGATTGCCCTGGGCGCGGCAGTGCCCCTGCTTTCTGCAGACGGCCAACGTACTGTAAGGCTGGAAGACTTCTATAGCGGATTCCGGCAAACCGTCTTGCGACCGAATGAGCTCCTGAGTTCAATCCGAATTCCGCCCTTGGCTGACCACCAGCGCGGCATCTTTCTGAAGTTGGGCTTGAGGCGCGCCCAAGCCATATCCGTCGTGGATGTCGCCGCCGTCATTGGGCGCGACGAAGACGGTATCGTGACCGAAGCGCGCATCGCGCTCGGCAGCGTCGCCGCCACCATCGTTACTGTGCCCGCCGCCGAGAACACCTTGATCGGGCAGCCCCTCGACAGTGAGGTCATGGCCGAGTGCGGGCGTTTGGCCAGCGCGGCCGTTACGCCGATAGATGACGTTCGCGGCAGTGCCGAGTATCGCAGCGAGATGGTTAGGATCTTGGTGGCGCGCGCGCTGCGGCAGCTGGCGGCCGAGCATCAAGAGCCGGGCATCCCGGCCGCGCCGCCGATGCTTTGGGGCGAAAATAGCGCTCGAGTTCGACAGGGCTTGGCACAGGGCACAGTGCATTTGCCCGATACACCCATCGAGAGCCGCGTCAACGGCCGCGATGTCAGAATCGCTGCGGGCCAGCAGAAATCGCTCTTGCACTGGTTGCGCGACGAGGTCGGCTTGCCCGGCACAAAAGAAGGCTGCGCCGAGGGCGAATGCGGCGCCTGCACAGTCTTCCTCGATGACGTGGCGGTGATGTCCTGCATGGTGCACGCGCCCCGCGCGCATGGCGCCGAAATCGTCACTGTCGAGGGTTTGCAGCGGGAGGAGGCCCTGCATCCGATTCAGCAGGCATTCATAGACGAAGCCGCCGTCCAATGCGGTTATTGCACGCCGGGCTTCCTGATGGCCGGGGCCAAGCTGCTGGAAGAAATCCCCGAGCCGGATAGCGAACAGATCAATTACAGCATCAGCGGCAACCTCTGCCGCTGCACCGGCTATTACAAAATCGTTGAAGCATTCCGCCAGGCCAGCCGGGCGAAATCGCGAGTCCCCTAAGGACAGCTTATGGATCGACGGGTGCCCACGACGGGCAGCGAAGAAATCGAACTCTACATGCGCACTTATTATTCGCTGCTGCGCTCCAGCGACAGCATCAAGATCGAAACGCTGGTGGAGAGCCATTTGGCCATGGCGTCCTCCTTGCATGATCGCGCCGTGGCCGCCGAACCCGATGCCTCCGCCTTGATGTACAGCGCCTTGCGTTTGCCCGCTTGCATCATTGAGACCGAAGAAGTCTTGATCGGACAGTTGGAACGAGGCTTTGCAGCGGCCGGTTACAAGAATGTCGCTGACTGGCAGCGCGTGTATGCGCCGGGACGCCGGCGGCGCACCCATTTCAACGGGGGCAGCGCCATGGCCGTTTTCATCGTCAGCCGCTCGGACATTGACGATTTGGTTCCCATCCTGACCGCCTTTCAGATCGAGTGGAACAAGCTGCATCAGCTGCTGCAAAATCAGGACCTGTACGAATCGCTGCTGCCCTACGCCGACGGCGGCGACGTGCCGGAGGAAGAATTCGAGATTCTGGCGGCCGGTTTGCATATGGCGGTCAGCGACCTGCAGCGGCTGCAATTGCTATGGCAGGACGAATTTGTGAACAACCTGCTGCTCATCGGCCGGCAGCGCAAAAGCATGACCCTGCGTCTTATATCCGGATCACTGGCGGACTACCGCCGCGCCACCGCCGCCTGGTGGCAGGAGCTCTGCGAGGAAGTGTCACTCGCGGGCATCGATTTGCAAGAGCGCCCGGCATATTTCGTCTCCAGCAATACGCATTCCTTGATAAACTTGCTGGCCGGCTTCGCTCGGCGTTTTGAAGAGAGCCTGGTCAACTATATTGAGCAGTTCGAAGAAAAGTCTTTGCTGACTGAATACGAAGACCTCAAAGAGAGTTATCACAAGAGCACCGATAACTTTTTGTATTTTGTGCTGCGTCAATACCTTTCGGACCAGGGCAGCCGCGCCAAACGCGTCTTCGAAAAGGAAGAACATCGCCTGGGCATCCATCGTGTGCCCAGCCGGCATGGCTTCGAAATGGAAACGCAAGTAATCGAATTGGGTAAGCTGGAGGCGCAATGGTTCGATCCTCGCTTGGGCCGGGCCGATGACCTGGAACCGCTGCGCCATAGCAACGCCGTCGTGCTGAATATCGACTATCCCCTGGGCATGGCGTCCTACGAATTGCTCAGCCGGATTTCGCAGGGCGTCGGCCGGCTGGATGGCGTCTACGTCATGGGCAAAGCCGCTACGCTTAACGGCCGCATCGGCGATATGATGATCCCCAATGTCATCCACGACGAACATTCGCAGAATACTTATCTCTTCCGCAACTGTTTCACCGCGCGGCACGTTCGCTCCTGGATGGAGCACGGCAACGTCCTGGACAACCAGAAGGCGGTCACTGTGCTGGGCACATTCTTGCAGAATCCCAATTATATGAGCGTCTTCTACAAAGAGGGTTACACCGACATCGAGATGGAAGGCGGGCCCTACTTGTCCGCCATTTACGAAGCCTTCCGCCCGCAGCGCCATCCCATGAACGAAATCGTCAATCTGCACTCGGTGAATTTCGACATTGGATTCCTGCACTACGCCTCGGACAAGCCGATGAATCGAGGGCAGACGCTGGGCGCGGGCAGCTTGAGCTATGGCGGAGTCGAGCCGACCTATGCCGCCGCCATTGCCATCCTGCGGCGTATCTTCTACAACGAGACGGAAAAGTTGATCGAGACCACCTTTGAATCCCTGCCAACATACTGATTATTCGTATTGACTATGCTTCCTTAGGTAAAGGATACGAGGGCCTTGAGGAAATCCACGCCTGCCATCAGCGAATCCATCAAGCGGATTGACGCTTTAGGCAAAGTAACCGGCGAGACGAAATACCCCGGCGACATCGATATCGACGGCCAGCTTTGGATGCGCATCAAGTTCAGCGAGCGCGCGCACGCCCGTGTGATCAGCGTCGACAAGCGCCAAGCCGAAGCCCTGCCCGGCGTCGTTAGAGTCTTCACCAGCTGCGATGTGCCGGTCAACGAATACGGCCTGGTCATCAAAGATCAGCCCGTGCTCTGCGGACCCGGCGGTGACAAAGTCGGTACCGATGTCGTCCGCTGCTACATGGACATGGTGGCCACGGTGGTTGCGGAAACCGACGCAATCGCCCGGCAAGCCCTTGATTTGATTCAGGTCGAGTATGAAGACCTGCCCGCGGTTTTTGATCCGGAAGCGGCCATGGACGAGTCCGCGCCGCGGCTGCACCCGGATAGCCCCGGCAATCTGGCTGCGCAATACCGCATTCGCAAAGGCGATATGGCGGCCGGCTGGGCCGCTGCCGATGTCGTGGTGGAAGGCGAATATGACACGACCTGGCAAGAGCACGCCTACCTGCAGCCGGAAGCCGGCTTGTCTTACATCGACGAGGAAGATCGCGTCACTGTCATAGTAGCCGGGCAATGGACCCACGAAGACCAGGAGCAAATCTACCACGCGCTAGACTTGCCGCCCGAACGGGTGCGGGTGATCTATCCTGCCATCGGCGGCGCTTTCGGCGGCCGCGAAGATATGTCCGTGCAGATCGTGCTGGCGCTGGCGACTTGGATTCTGCGCCGGCCGATCAAGACCCAGTGGAGCCGCGAAGAGTCCATTCTATATCATCACAAGCGCCATCCCATCAAAGTGCGCGCCAGGTGGGGCGCGACTAAATCGGGTGTAATCACGGCGATATATTCTGAAGTCATCGGCGATGCCGGCGCTTACAACTACACCTCGAACAAGGTGCTTGGCAATGCGCAACTTACCGTCAGCGGCGCCTACGAAGCAGCCAATATCCACATCGATACCTTTGCCGTTTACACTAACAATATTCCGTCCGGCGCGTTTCGCGGATTTGGCGCGCCACAAGCGCTCTTCGCGGCTGAGGGCCAGATGAATCGCCTGGCGGACGCCTTGAATATGGACCCGCTCGAGCTTCGGCTGATCAACTCGATTCGCGACGGCAGTCTGGGCGTGGTCGACACGCCCTTTCCCAATGGCGTGACCATGCCGCAAGTCTTTGAGGCTTGCGGGCGCGAGTCCTGGTGGCGCGAAACAGCGGCCGGCTGGTCCCTGCAAAGCCCCGCGCAGCCGGCTGACGCCACGAAACGGCGCGGACGGGGCCTGGCCGGCGGCTTCAAAAATGTCGGATTCAGTTTCGGATTTCCCGAGCACTGTTGGGCGGGTATCGAGCTGCGCGGCAGCGCCGAGATTGAGCATGTGGTTCTGTACCACGCTGCGGCGGATGTCGGTCAAGGCGCGCATACCGCCTTGATGCAAATGGCGGCCGCTGCGGTTGGCGTTTCCTTCGATCAGGTGGAAATTGTCGCATCGGACACGGCGACCTCGGGATCCTCTGGCAGCGCCTCGGCATCACGCCTCACCTTCATGTCCGGCAATGCCATTCGCGGGGCCGCGGAAATCGCCCTGCAAAAGTGGCAAGACGAAGAACGCCCGGCCCGCGGCGAATTCATGTACCACCCGCCGCCGACGACCGCTTTTGATCCTGTGACGGGCAAGGCCGAGCCGAACTTCGCTTATGGCTACGTCGCTGAAGCAGTGGAGGTCGAGGTTGATATCGAAACCGGCCAGGTGCAGGTGCTGGAGGTGGTCTGCGCCAATGACGTCGGCAAGGTGATAAACCCGCAGCAGTTGCAAGGCCAAATCGAAGGCGCGATCGTCCAGGCGCAGGGTTACGCGCTGATGGAATACTTGGTGTCGCGCGAGGGCCGCATTCAAAATCCCTACCTTTCGACCTACCTCATCCCCACCTCTCTCGATGTGCCGCCAAAGGTGAAGTCGGTGGTGCTGGAGCATCCCGACCCGATTGGCCCCTGGGGCGTTCGCGGCATGGCGGAGATGCCCTTCCTGCCCTTGGCGCCCGCGATCGCCGCCGCCATCTTTGACGCCACGGGCGCCTGGCTGGACTCCCAGCCCTTCACCGCCGAAAAGGTAGTCAAAGCGCTGCGCCGGCACGGGATCGGCGCCGTCTGAGCCGATCAGGACGCGCGCTTTCGCATCGACCGGCGGGGGCGAGTCTACCCATTTATGGTAGATCGCTGCAAAGACGCTGCGCGCCGTCGAGCTCCGATCAGTAGATCGTTCGGCAGAATCCGAGCCCAGAGGGCCGCATTCATGTTATTATTGGGCGTGTATAGGCGGGGACCTGCTTTTTAGCGTACTAGCGTCTGAAGAAGGACGGCGGGCGCGGAGACAGAATGAAACTCAAGAGCGCATTTGACCTGAATCGCGGCGAAGTCGTGTCACTTATTGGCGCCGGCGGCAAGACCTCATTGCTGGTCAGCATGGGCTACGAATTGGCGGAAGACGGCTGGCGCGTACTCGCTACGACCACGACGAACTTAACGGAAGAGCAGTTGGGTTTTTTTCCCTGCGCGCTGAAAGCCGACGCCGATGCGGCCGCCATTTCGGAAGCGCTAAACGAAAATCAATTCGTTCTCCTCTACGATGAAGTCCGCGCCGGCCGTGTATACGGACCGCCGCTTGAGTGGACGAAACAGTTGCTCGACCGCGTTGACTCGGACATCTTGCTGGTGGAAGCCGACGACTCCTGCGGATTGCCCTTCAAAGCGCCGCTCGCCGGCGAACCGCGGATCCCCGCCGAGACATCCTTGGTCGTTTCTGTGGCCTCGCTGAGCGCGCTTGGCGCCCCCCTGGATGCCGATCACATCTATAATCCGCGGGCTATGATCGAGAGATACGGTTTCGTCGAGAATAGCCCGGTGAAGTCGCCCTGGCTGGCGCAGGTGCTTCGTGATGAAGACTTGGGCTTGAGCGGCGTTCCCGACGATGCCCGCGTGCTGGTCTATCTGAATCAGACGCCTGAACGCGGCTACGTACGCGGCCGGGCGCGATTGATCGCGCGCTTGAGCCTCCAGAGCAAGCGGATTAGCGCAGTCGCCTTGGGCTCGGCCCGTGGCGCTGAACCCGTGCATGAAGTGCAGCGTCCAATTGGCGCTTTGGTGCTGGCGGCCTCAGATGCGCAGAGCGCCAGCTTGTCGGCCATCTTGCAGCCAGCCGAGCGCGGCCGCGCGGCCGTAGCGCATGTCACGGAGAAAGTCTTTCGCTCCCGCATCGATCATGTGCGTGTGATTACGGGACAGCGGGCTAGCGCTGCCCGCCAAGCCGTTCAACATCTGGGCGTCAAAATCGCGCATAATCGCGCCTGGAAGACCGGCGGATTCGTTTCTTCTTTGAGAGCCGGGCTGCAATCCTTGCCGGAACACGTCGCGGCGGTCATCGTTTTGCCCGGCGATCACGTCCAGCTCCAGCCGAAGACGATTTATCAACTCCTGACGCTGTACGCTCGCGGCCATGGCGAGTTTCTCATTCCACGCTTTCAAGGCTGGTCGGGCTATCCGGTCTTGATTGGAAACCGCTATTGGGCGGACATCTTGAAGCTGCCCAGCCAACTTGGCTTTTCAGCCCTTGCGGAGCAATTCGCGGAATTCATTACCTACCTGGATGTGGACTCTGATTATGTCTTGCGCCGCGCTGATCTGGGGGACGCGAGCCGGCTGCTGAGCCTGACAAACAGCATACGAGACCGCGGCCGCTAGCCGCCTTCTTGCTGGCTGATCAACTCACGGATCATATCGCGAGACCAGACGCCGGTCGCCGATGTGTCAATATTGAGACGCAGCGTTGTCGGGCGCTTGTTCTTCTCTCCAGTCGCCTTGGATCGCATTTCGTCGAAATACTGCATCGGCGTGATGACGATCAATACCTCGTAGGGCTGGATCACGTAATCGAGCGGCGGCGCGTATTCAAAATTTGCGCTGTGCGACTGCCGGATGCCGACCACGCCGGCGCGGTAGCGCATGGACAGCGCCAAGTCCCGGATGGTGCTGCCGATCCAGGGCGAATCATCCTCCATGTACAGCTCGGCCGTTTCAATGCCTGTGATCTCATTGTAAAGCACGTGCTGCAAGAAGTTGGCGATCTCAGGACGCGTGGTCGACAGCAGCACAAATTGCGCCGCGACATGAAACGGGCTGACGACGCGGTCGGCGCCCGATCGCTTCAATTTGTCGATCATATCGTCTGTCGTGGCTGTGACCGAGATTAACAGCGACTTGCTGATGCTGCGAGCCGAAAGCACGGTCAGCACCGCGGCGGCTTTGTCTTGCATCGAGATCATGATCGCTTGCGCCCGGGTGGGATTGCCATGGATCACGCAGAAGCCGCGCTGAAGCCATTTCTGCGCCAGGGACTCATCGCTGGTGAGCAATACAAAGGGACGCGCCGGGTCCAGAAAGCGAACCGCGCTTTGGATAATATGGTCGTTTCCGCAGATCACAAAATGCTTGGACATCCCCGCGATCGTGGTTATACACTCGGGCAAGCTCATGATCTTGTCCAGGCTCTTGCTATCGCGCGACTGCACCAGCCGTTGGAATGTCGTGAAGCGGATATCTTTGCGCTTGGCGGGGCGGCACACATTTTGCAGGACTGGAATCATTGGCCCGGGGGCAACGCCCAGCAAGATCTCGTACTCGCAGAGAACGCGTCCGCCGCCGGGCGCGTGCGCGAAATCGCCGTTTTCCAAGCGGATGCCAATGATGCCGGCGTCATACTTTTCCCGCAGCCCCAGATCGCCGATGCGCTTGCCGATCCAAGGCGAATCGTCCTCCAATTCCAGCTGCGTGATCTGATGATTAATCTCCTGATCGAACAATATGCTATTGAAGTAGTCGTTGACCGCCGGCCGCAGGGTCGCGCTGTTGAGAAATTGCGAGGCTACTTCATAGGGCGCCAGCACAACATTGGCGCCGGCCTTGATCATCTTCTGCTTCAGCTCTTCTTCAACGGCGGCCGCAGTGATGTACAGACGCGGGTCCAAGTTGCGCGCTGTCAAGACCGTGAGCAGGCTCTCGGTGTCCTGATTCAACATGACCATGATCGCCTGGGCGCGGGTAACGCCGGCTGCCAACTGCGAGTCGTCATCGGTCGGGTCGCCATCGATCACCAGAATGCCAGCGCTGCGCAAGCGCTCCGCGTATTCGGCGTCTTCGGTAATGACCACTATCAGGTCCAGCAGCGTGGTATGCTCGACAAATATATTGTGAAACAAAAGGAATAGTCGGCGGACGAATTGCTGAAGCGCCGCAAAGCGCCCCGATTTGGGATGACCAAGAATCCGTTGTAGCAGCAACTCAAAAGGCCGATACGAAGCATCCTGGAGTTGCGCGCGGCGGATTTCCGCGCCATGCAGCACGTAGCCGATGGTTTTATCTACCAATTCGCCCGTGCCGCATAGGATGTAATGGTTTGTGAGCCGGTCGATTTTCTGCCGCAATCGGAAGTTGCGCCGCCGCGCCATCGCTTCCGGACTGAAGAGCAGGGCAAACGATGAAGACAGAAAGAAGGCCAAGGCGCCCAATCCGGCAAAGACCAATCCCAAAGTAAAAACTCTGCCGATTTCCGTCGTCGGAACCACATCGCCGTAGCCGATCGTCGTTAGTGTTATGATGGTCAAATAGATGGCTTCGAACAAGGTCTTGCCTTCGAATACCATGTAACCGGCGATACCGATGTGTACAATGATCAAGATTAAAATCGCCGCCGCGCGGAATTGCCTTCGGACGTCGTTCAAGCCTGTAACCCCTTACAGAACAAGTCTCTGCAACGCCCTAATTATATCGGAGAAAGCCAAGTTGTGATAACATGGCCCTAGCGCTAGTGATGGCCAGATGCGGCCCTTTAGCGCTGGCAATCAAGCGCCGGGCAGGCGCGCGAAAGGAGGCGGCAATTGAGTCAGCGTGAGGCATTCAGGCGAGCGGCAGATACAGTTCGCGAGCGCGCGAATCTGCGGCCGACCATCGGTCTGGTACTCGGTTCCGGTTTGGGCGGCCTGGCCGACGAGCTGAAGGACAGAGTTGTTGTTCCCTATGCGGATATCCCGGGCTGGCCGCAATCTACCGTGCACGGCCATCAGGGAAATCTGGTCATCGGCGAGCTGGAAGGGCAAGCGGTGGCGGCGCAGCAGGGGCGCGCTCACTTCTACGAGGGCTACGACCTGGCGCAAGTCACTTTCCCCATTCGCGTGATGAAAGAACTCGGCATCGGCGCTGTGATTCTCACGAATGCTGCTGGCGGCGTCAATCCGGCCTATGAGGTCGGCGATCTGATGCTGCTGGAAGACCACATCAGCTTACCGGGCATGGTTGGCGCCAATCCGCTGATGGGCCCCAACGATGATGAACTGGGCGAGCGCTTTGTCGGCGTGGCCCAGGCCTACGATCGCAAGCTGCGCCGCCGCGCCCTTGAAGTTGCGCGCCAACACGAGATTCCCCTGCACAGCGGCGTCTATTTCGGTTTGTCCGGTCCTTCGTTCGAAACGCCGGCGGAGATCCGCATGATCCGTACGCTGGGCGGCGATACGGTCGGCATGTCTACCGTGCACGAGGTGCTGGTGGCGCGTCACGGCGGCATGCGCGTCATGGCCTGCTCGGGCGTGACCAACGTAGCCATAGACGCCGTCGATACCGACTTGGAAACCAATCATTTGGAGGTCCTGGAGGCGGCCCAGATCATCGTGCCGCGCCTCACAACCATCCTGAAGGGTGTGCTGCGTAACTTTCCGACATGACCGCTGTAATCGCTCTCATTGATCAGATCGCCATCGGCATATATTTTCTGATTGGGGCCGGCATCCTTTTTGCGCTCCGGCGCTTCCTGATTCAAGGCGAAGAATATCGCTCCTCTTATTTTGAACTTGAGCGTGACCTGGCGCGCTTTCGGCGTCTGAATGCCGTCACCCTGATCATCCTGCTAATCGAATTGGCAGTGATAATCTTTGGCATCCAACAGGTTATTGTGCCTGAGCTGCTTGATGACCGCAGGATCGAAGCGCTGCTGGATGAGACCCGGTCCGAAGATGGCGTCTTCGAAACGCCCGTGCCGGCGCAGCCCGCCGCCAGCCTTGGCATTGATCCAGTCGCGCTGCCACGATCGGTCGATACCGGCAACCAGTTGCGGGCCACGCCCTTGCCGACGCCCACGCCAGTTGGCACCATTATTCCGGCCGATCCGCCAGTAGGCTGCGGGTCGCCGGAAGCGCAACTGGTCATCCCCGGCAATGGCATGCGCGTATTCCATCCGGTGCCGGTTGTCGGCACGGTATTCACCGACCAATTTTCCTACGCGTCGATCGAGATCAATGGGCCCAGCACCCGCGGCAATTTCCAATTGATCGACGATCAGCCGTCGGAAGTCAGAGAGCCTGAAGAGTTCAGCCTGTTTGTGCCGGCGGGCTATGAATCGGGCGAATACCAATTTCGTCTGATGGTGTACGACATTACCAACACCCTAAAAGCGTCTTGCCTGGTCCACATCTATATCTCCGAGCCCCTGCCAACCTTGACGCCTAGCCGGTAATAGGGCTAGCGTCCGTCATCCGCAGCGGATTCCACCCGGACTCAGTGAATACAAGCTAATCATGCAAAAAAGACTCGCTAGGAAAGCTCCCCTTCCCTAGCTCGCTGGGGCAAGGGGCCGGGGGATTTCTCATTACTTACTTGCACTTACTTCTGCTTTCGGGCGTCGAAAAGCCCAAGTCCGGCGCCTGGCTGGTGTGCATGCTACGGAGGTTGGTGACGAGTTCAGCAGATTTGGCTTCAAACGCGGATTTCGCGCACCTTGCGGTTGACGCGCCGGCGCCAACGCCGTGAACGTGACCGCCACTTGGCGATCCGGTATTGAACATGGCGCCGCTGCCGATTGAACATGGAGCCGTGCTGCTCGCTCGGTTCGGGTACGCCCCAGCGGATTAGCATGGCGGCCCAGGCTAAACCGCCGCCGAATCCCACCAGCGCAATATGATCTTTGTCTTGCACCCGCTTCTGCTCAATCGCCTCGCACAAGGCAATCGGTATCGACGCGGCGGAGGTGTTGCCGTAGCGCTCCACATTGCTCATGAACTTGTCGGCATCAAGGCCCAGCTTGCGGGCGGCCGCCTGCAGGATGCGCAGATTGGCTTGATGCGGGATCACCAGATCAATGTCGTTCACCTGGATGCCCGCCGCCGTACAGGTCTGTTCGATGCTTTCGCTGATGACGCGGGTGGCGAACCTGAATACTTCGCTGCCAGCCATGTACATCTTGTAGAGTTTGGCGCCATTGGAGCTGGCGCGTGAATCATCGGCGTCTATGCTGCCGACGCTGGGAATGCCCAGCAAGTCGCTGCCGGCGCCGTCCGATCGCAACACGCTGGATAGCACGCCGCCCGGTACCTCGCTCGCCTGCAATACAACTGCCCCGGCGCCATCGCCGAACAAAATGCAGGTGCTGCGATCCTGCCAGTCCAGAATGCGACTCATGGTCTCCGCGCCAATTACCAGCGCCGACTGTATGGATCCGGCGCGTATCGAATCGGCCGCCATATTCAGCGCGTAAACGAAGCCGGAGCAGGCCGCGCTGAGGTCAAAGGCGCCGGCGTCATGCGCGTTCAACCAGTCTTGAACCAGGCTGGCGGTGCTGGGGAAGATGTTCTCCGGCGTCGATGTAGCGACCACAATGAGGTCGAGATCGGTGGGCAGAATATCCGCGACTTCCAGGGCTTGCTGCGCCGCCTTATAGGCCAGGGTCGCGGTCGACTCGCCTTCGTCGGCGATGTATCGCTGACGAATGCCGGTGCGGGCGAAAATCCACTCGTCGCTGGTTTCTACAAAGGTAGACAGCTCCTCATTGGTCAAGGCCGATTCCGGCACCGCCATACCCCAGCCAACAACGTGGGCGTGGCGCTCCGTCGCCTCATTTTTGTCGCCGCCGCCGCTAAAGGTGGCCATTGTCTTGGTATTCGCCAAAGATTACTACAGCGTTGTGCCCGCCAAAGCCAAAGGCGTTGGACATCGCATGGCGGACTTCGTGTTGGATACCGCAATTGGGTACATAACTCAAATCACAGCTTGGATCAGCTTCCTCCAAATGGATGGTAGGCGGGATGAAATTCTCCCGTATCGCCATGATGCTGAAGACGGCTTCAATAGCCGCGCCCCCGCCCAGCAGGTGTCCCGTCATCGACTTTGTCGAGCTCACCGGGATCTGGTAGGCGACTTCTCCCAGCGCCCGCTTCAGCGCGTTGGTCTCGGCCGTATCATTCAAAGGCGTGCTGGTGCCATGGGCATTGATATAGTCGATATCTTCCGCTTCCAGGCCGGCATCCCGCAGCGCGAACTCGACGGCTTTGGCGGCGCCTTCCCCGCTCGCCATGGGCGCGGTGATATGGTGGGCATCCGATGTATGGCCGTAGCCCATCAGCTCGGCGTAGACGCGCGCGCCGCGGGCCAGCGCATGATCCAATTCCTCCAACACCAGTATGCCCGCGCCCTCGCCGGGCACAAAACCATCTCGATTGAGATCGAAGGGGCGTGACGCGGTGGCGGGGTCGTCATTGCGGCTCAAGGCGGTCATATTGTTGAAACCGGCGACGCAGAGTGGAACGATTGCCGCTTCCGACGCGCCGGCGACCATGGCGATGGCGTCTCCGCGACGGATGATGTGCATGGCTTCGCCAATAGAATTGTTGCCCGAGGCGCAGGCGGTTACGATACAGTGATTTGGTCCGCGCAGGTTGTAGACTATCGAGACAGTCCCCGAGCAAGAATCGCTGAGGATCTTGGGGATGGCCAGGGGCTTAATACCGCGATGCCCGCGCGCGTCTATGCCTTGTTGCGCTTCCACGAAGGAATTGATGCCGCCGACGCCCGAGCCAATGACGCAGCCGATTTCGTACATATTGTCCGCGGTGATCTCTAGTCCGCTGTCTTCAATCGCTTGTCGGCTGGCCTCAAGGGCAAACTGGGCCACACGATCCATGCGCCTGGCCTCTTTGCGGCCGAAGAGCTTGTCGGGATCAAAATTCTTGACCTCGCCCGCCAGCTGGTTCTGCGTCAGCGCTCGGTCGTACCGCGATATAAAGCCGATGCCATTGGCGCCGGCAGCGGTGTTCGTCCAGGCCTCGTCGACATTGTTGCCCGTCGGGCAGACGATACCCATCCCGGTGATGACGATTCTCTTTCTGTCCAAGCACTCCTCCACTGCGGCATCCGGCGTTCGCGCGAACTATACATCCATTGTAACACTGTGTGGCCGCTTCAGTTGCTTTACAGGCAGACCAATGGCGCCTATAATATTGCCTTTGGCTTGTACGGTTGCGGATACGTTTCGGTTCGCTCCAGGTCAAGGGCAGGGCATGATTCTAATCACTGGCGCGACGGGACTCGTCGGGCGAAATCTGGTGCAGCGCCTGATGGCGGAATCGTTGCCGATGCGTTGCCTGCTGCCAGTGTCTCGTACGCGGCGTTTGCCCTGGAATGTTGGCGATCCCAACGCGCCCGAAATTATCTCCGGCAGCGTCACTGACGAAGAAGCGTTTTTCCGCGCGGTGACCGGCTGCCACACCGTAATCCATCTGGAGAACGCGCTCTGGTGGGGCAGGCGCAGAGACCTTGAAGAAATTGAACTTGCCGGCGCCAGGGTGTTGACCGCAGTCGCGCGGGCAGCGCGGGTAGGGCGGATCATCACGCTGAGTCAATTGGGCGCGGCCCCGTCCTCAGCCTATCCGCTGCATCGTATCAAAGGCGATGTCGAAGCTGTCATTCGCAATGGCGGCGTTGCCTTCACCGTGATCCGCAGCGGCATCGTCTATTCGCCCGAGGACGCCTTTATCAATCACATTGCCAGTATGTTGCGCGCCAATCCGCTTTTCTTTCTTATGCCCGGCGGGGGCGAGGTGGTCCTGCATCCGATCTACATTGACGACTTGATTGAGGCGATCGTCCGCAGCTTGAATCTTCTGCGCCTGGTGGATGCCACGGTTGATATCGGCGGCGCGGAATACGTATCGCTGCGCGATATGATGCGCACCGTTATGCGCGTGACGGGCATGCGGCGGATTCTGGTTTCCATTCCGCCTTATTTCTTGCGTTGGCTGACCGAAATCTACAATCGTCTTTTGCCGCGCTCGCTGATGACCAGTCAGTGGTTGGATATTCTGGCGGCGAATCGTACAGCGCCCTTGGGCAACGCCTATGATTACTTCGGTTTTCAGCCGCGCCGCTTTGAAGAGACGCTGCTTGAATACCTGCCGCAGCGCCGTCATTTTGTCGGCCTGCTGAGAGATACGCTGCGGCGTGGCCCGCGGCGAGCTTAAGGATTGCGCAGGATAATATGGACGCTATCAGAATCGAAAGGCTGATGAGCGCAGCCCAGCACGATCAAGCTGTCGAACTGCAGAAAAACTACTGGGGCGCCGACGCCAAGAATCTCGTCCCGCGCCACATGCTTTTCTCGATTGCGCATTACGGCGGCCATATCTTGGGCGCTTATGATGGCCAGAAGCTGGTCGGCTTCGTCATGGGTTTCGTCGGCACAGACATTGATTTCGACGATCGCGACGCGCGCCCGGCCATGGCCAACTTGCTGATTATGTCCAAGCGAATGCTGGTGCTGCCCGGTTATCGCGGACGCAATATTGGCTATCGCCTGAAGATGGCGCAGCGTGATATCGCCATGAAACAGGCCATTCGACTGGTCACCTGGACCGTTGACCCCCTGCTGGCGGCCAACGCCCACTTGAATATCCGCAAGCTGGGCGCGGTCATCCAGCGTTTCTCGGCCAACTATTTTGGGCTGGATGAGCCGCACAGCTTGCGCGCCGATCGCTTGATTGTTGAGTGGTGGGTTGCGCATCGCCGTGTTGTCGAACGCGCGGCGGGCCGCGGCGGCAAATTGACGCTGGGGCAATATCTGGACGTCCACGCCCCCATAGTCAACCGCGCTGATGCCAGTGGCGATTGGCTAAGGCCGCGTCCAATGACTGCCGTGCCCGGCTCGTCATTTGCTTTGGTGGAAATCCCGGCGGATTTCCGCGAGCTTGAAGCAACCGAACGGTCTTTGGCGGACCAGTGGCGCTATCACATACGGCATGTATTCAGTAAAATGCTAGCCGCGGGTTTCGTCGTGACGGATTTTCTTACCGATCAATTCGAAGGCCGCAAGGGTACCTTTTATTTGCTGAGCCGTCACTTTGACGACGATGATCGCAAGAATTAAGGTGGGCAAATGACTTTCAATGGCGATTCCGTTGCTTTCATCGGCGCGGGTGTGATGGGTGAAGCCATGATCAAAGGCTTGCTGCATCAGCAAGTTCTGGCGCCGGATAACATCACAGCCTCCGATCCCCGCGCCGAACACCTGGATGCGCTGCGCCAGCGCTACGGCATCCACACCACAACCGACAACGTCGCGGCTGCTGAGGCGGGTGATGCGCTCGTGCTTTCCGTCAAGCCGCAGGTGATGGGCAAGGTCCTTTCCGAGTTGAGCGGCCATGTTGACAGCATCGCTCTGATCGTCAGCATCGTTGCCGGCGTGGAATCGAAGACTATCTCCGAAAGCTTGCGCAACGGACGCGTCGTGCGCTCGATGCCCAATACGCCCGGGCAAATCGGGCGCGGCATCACCGTCTGGACCGCTGCGCCGCAAGTCGCGGACATCCAACGTCAACAAGCGGAAATGCTCTTGGGCGCCCTGGGCGATCAGATCTACGCCAATGACGAAAGCTTTCTCGATATGGCGACGGCGCTAAGCGGCTCGGGCCCGGCATACGTCTTTATGTTCATGGAAGCGCTGATTGATGCCGGCGTCCACATGGGTTTCGCCCGCCGCGATGCCGAGAAGCTGGTGACCCAGACCTTGCTGGGCTCGGTGCAGTATGCGCAGCAATCCGGCTTGCACCCGGCGCAGCTGCGCAATCAGGTGACGAGCCCGGGCGGCACCACCGCCGCCGCGCTGCATGAGATGGAGAAAGGCGGCTTGCGCACGGTACTTTCCGAGGGCGTCTGGGCCGCGTATCGGCGCTCGCAGGCCCTGGGCGCGAAATCGGACTGATTCAGGTACAGGCGCCGCTTGTATCCACAGCCTCTCGCTGGCAAAATCAAGCGGCCGCGTCCGCGGTGACGGCTGTTGAAGCGTCGCTAACAGGTTCAAACTAGCAAGTACCAGAATCCATTTGTGAAATAATGGACAAGTGACGGCGCGTACGCTACAATATCAGCAGTTTTGCCGTGAGATAACTGTCGTACAAGAAAACTTGGTGATCGACAGGTTTAGAGCGTAACCGAAACGCACTGTCTTTCGTCCGCGTGGACGAAACTTATCGTCAGCAAGTGAATAGAGCTAGCGCAAGGAGCCAGCGAATGGCAGACAACATTTACGATTCGATTCTGGAGCAAATCAAAGATATCGAGCTGAGCAAGCTCGCATCAGTTGAGGTCGGTTACGTCGAAGAAGTCGGCGACGGCATCGCCCGCATCTCCGGCCTGGACAATGTCCGCTACAACGAATTGGTGCAATTCGAAAACGGCGTGGCTGGCATCGCCTTCAACCTGGAGAAAGACAACGTCGGCGTCATCATCATGGGCGCCTACGATGACATTCAGGAAGGCGACATGGTAAGCGCGCTTGAACGCATCTCCTCTGTGCCGGTCGGCATGGGTATGGTCGGCCGCGTGGTCAACGCGCTGGGAGAGCCGATCGACGGCCGCGGCCCCGTTCAATTTGACGAATACTACAATATCGAACGCATCGCGCCCGGCGTGATGGAAAGGCGCAGCGTCGATCGCCCGGTGCAGACCGGCATCCTGGCCATCGATACCATGATCCCGATCGGCCGCGGACAGCGCGAGCTGATCATCGGCGACCGGCAGACGGGCAAAACGGCCTTGGCGCTGGATACGATCGTCAATCAAGCCGGCGAAGATATGTATTGCATTTACGTCGCCATCGGCAAACGCCGCGGCGAAGTGGCGCGCATTCGCGAAACCCTGGAGCGTGAAGGCGCCATGGATTACACCACGCTGGTGGTGGCCTCAGCCTCGGACGCAGCCGCCCTGCAGTATATGGCGCCCTACGCTGGCTGCGCCATCGGCGAGTGGTTCATGGAAAACGGCAAGGACGCGCTGGTCATTTATGACGATCTATCCAAGCACGCCAACGCCTATCGACAAGTCTCGCTTTTGATGCGGCGCCCGCCCGGCCGCGAAGCCTTTCCCGGCGATGTATTCTATCTGCACAGTCGCTTGCTGGAGCGCGCTGCGCAGCTCAGCGATGAGCGCGGCGGCGGCAGCTTGACGGCCCTGCCGGTCATCGAAACCTTGCTCGGCGACGTTTCCGCCTTCATTCCCACCAACGTCATCTCCATCACCGATGGCCAGATTTATTTGGAATCGGAATTGTTCAACGCTGGCTTGCGCCCGGCGCTGAATACCGGCATCAGCGTCAGCCGCGTGGGCAGCGCTGCCCAGGCGCGCGTCATGAAAGACGTCGCCGGCGGCCTCAAATTGCAGATGGCTCAATTCCGCGATCTGGCTGCCTTTGCCCAATTCGGCTCCAACCTGGACAAAGCCACGCAGCAGCAACTCGATCGCGGCATGCGCTTGACCGAGCTCTTTAAGCAGGTGCAATATCAGACGCTGTCGCTGGAAGATCAAGTCGCGCTGACCTTCGCCGGCACCAGCGGACTTACCGATGACGTGCCTGTGGAGCGGATGCTGGCCTGGAAGGAAGAATTCCTGCGCTCCTTCCGCACGCAATTCTCCGATACCGGCGAATTCATCCGCGAGAATCGCAACGAGAAGGCCAAGGACGAGATTGAGGCGAAACTGGAATCAGCCGTCAAGATATTTAACGAAGCCTGGGCTTAGTGCTGCCAGCGAAAGCAGAAGGGAGACACTAGATGCCCACCCTCAGAGAAGTCAAGAATCGCATCCGCAGTGTCCGCAATATCACGCAGATAACGCGGGCGCTGGAAGCTGTATCCGCCTCTCGCGTACGGCGCGCGCAGGCACGCGTATTGGCCAGCCGCGCCTTTGCTGAGAAGGCCTGGGAGATCCTGGTCAACATCCAGGCGGCCAGCAAATCAGTGCCCCTGCATCCGCTTTTGACCCAACGCGACGAAGTCAATCGCGTCATGGTTGTGGTGATCACTTCCGATCGCGGATTGGCGGGCGCCTACAACACCAACATCCTGCGCGTGGCGCAGCGCTTTGATGAGCGGCTGGGCAAGCCGGTGGATTATGTCGCTGTCGGGCGCAAATCGCGCGATTCGCTGGTCCGCTCAGGAGCGAATATCGTCGCCTCTTTCAGCGATTTGCCGGCGACGCCGACCATTTCCGATATCACGCCCATCGCCCGCATCGCCATGGACGCCTACCTCAGCGGCCAAGTTGACGAAGTACTCATCGCCTATACCGACTTCATCAATATGCTGGCGCAACGCCCGGCGGTGTTGGGCTGGCTGCCGCTGACGACCGAAACGGTCGCGCAGCAAGTGGCCGCCGAGTATGTGAAGGACGTCGCGGCTGTCAGCGAGGGCACGCAGAATTACGACTACGAACCGAGCGCGACCGCTGTCGTTGAAGAAATCGTACCGCGCTTCACCGAATTGCAGCTCTATCAGGCGCTGCTGGAAGCGCAAGCCAGCGAGCACGCCGCCCGCATGGCCGCCATGCGCAATGCCACCGACAACGCTACGCAAGTCACTGCCGACCTGGTATTGCTCTACAACAAAGCGCGGCAAGCGGAAATCACGGCTGAAATCCTGGACATCGTTGGCGGCGCCAATGCGCTGCAACAAGCGATCGACAACAGCGCCGACGCTATCCTGGACGCGCAGCCGACCCAAGGGCATTTGCTCGACGCCTGAGCCCAAAGTCAATATGCGCTCAGCAAACCGGAGAATCAAGTAAGGAGCTTGGAAGATGGCAGAAATTCAAGGGACGGTAACGCAAGTGCTGGGCAACGTAGTGGATGTCGAATTCCCGGCTGGCGCGTTGCCCGACATATTCGACGCGGTTGAAGTGCCGCGTGAAGACGAAGACAATCTTGTTCTGGAAGTCGAACTGCACCTCGGCGAAGGCGCCGTTCGCACCGTGGCCATGGATTCGACCGATGGCTTGGCTAGAGGCACAGCCGCCTACGCCACCGGTCAGCCGATTGCAGTGCCGGTTGGCGCGCCTACCTTGGGGCGAATCTTCAACGTGCTGGGTCGCCCGGTGGATATGGGCGAAGAGGTGCCGGAAGATGCCGAGCGCCGTCCCATTCACGCGGACGCGCCTTCATTCGAGGACCAGTCGCCGACCATTGAGGTCTTTGAGACCGGCATGAAAGTCATCGACCTGGTTGCTCCGATGACCAAAGGCGGCAAGACGGGCATTTTCGGCGGCGCCGGCGTCGGCAAAACCGTGACAATCCAGGAGTTGATCAACTCCATCGCTACGCAGCACGACGGCTTGTCCGTTTTTGCTGGCGTGGGCGAGCGCACCCGCGAGGGCACCGACCTCTATCACGAAATGAAAGAAGCCAATGTGCTCGACAAACTGGCTATGGTATTCGGTCAGATGAACGAGCCGCCGGGCGTGCGTCTGCGCGTCGGGCTGTCCGGCTTGACGATGGCGGAATATTTCCGCGATCAGGGCCGCGATGTGCTCATCTTCATCGACAATATCTTCCGCTATTCGCTGGCGGGCGCGGAAGTCTCGGCGCTGCTGGGACGTATGCCGTCCGCGGTGGGTTACCAGCCCAACCTCGGCGAAGAAATGGGCATGCTGCAGGAGCGCATCACCTCCACGCGCAGCGGCTCGATCACCTCCATGCAAGCGGTGTACGTGCCGGCGGACGACTACTCCGATCCGGCGCCAGTTGCGGTTTTCACCCATCTGGACAGCACGATCGCGCTGGAACGCTCAATTGCGGCGCGCGCCCTCTTCCCGGCGGTGGACCCTCTCGCCAGCACCAGTAATATTTTGCAGCCGGAAGTGGTAGGCGACGACCACTACGGCACGGCTCGCGAAGTCCAGCAGGTGCTGCAGCGCTACAAAGATCTGCAAGACATTATCGCCATTTTGGGCGTGGAAGAATTGTCCGACGACGACAAGGTGCTTGTGGCGCGCGCGCGCAAAATGGAATACTTCCTCAGCCAGCCCATGTTTGTGGCCGAGCAATTTACCGGGCAGGATGGGCGCTACGTGCCGATCAAGGACACGGTGCGCGGTTTCCGCCTGATTCTGGACGGTGAAGTCGACCAAATTCCCGAACAGGACTTCTATATGTGTGGTCCGATTGAGGATGTGCTGGAACGCTACGCGAACCGCCAAAGCGCCTAGGAGCCAATCATGCCGATTCACATCGAGTTGGTGACGCAAGAGCAGAAGGTCTTCGAAGAAGCCGAGGCCGATATCGTCATTGTGCCGGCTGTCGAGGGCGAGATGGGTGTATTGCCAAACCATGCGCCCGTATTGACGACATTGACTTTTGGCGAGTTGGTCGTGCGCAAAGGCGCCGCCGAAGAGCGCTTTGCGGTTTATGGCGGCGTGGTCGATGTGCGGCCCGACAAAGTGGTCGTCCTGGCTGATCTGGCTGAGTCTTCTTACGCGCTGGATCTGGAAAAGGCGCAGGATGCACGCGAACGGGCGCGGCAGCTATTGGACGACGGACTGCCCGGCGCGGACAATCGCGAAGCCGAACTGGCCCTGCGGCGTGCCAATCTTGCCGTGCGCGTCAGCCAGAAAATCCGCAGTCGCGGCTCCATGCTGCGCATTCTCGACGAGGAGAGCGCTGAAGCCTGATCCCTCTCAAAAGCCTTAAATCTTCCGACGCCCGGCGCTGCCTCTGTAGTCCGGGTGTTGTTTTTGCTGTAAAATATCCTTAGTGCGCATTACTAAAGAGTGTTGATAAATCTTATGGCTCGCTTCGGAAAGAGTCTGGGCGTCGACTTGGGCACGGTGAATGTGCTCATTTACGACAACGGCCGCATCGTATTGCAGGAGCCCTCTCTGGTCGCCCTCCTGGCTGAAGAGGAACGAATCGTCGACTTCGGCAATCCAGCCCGCGAAATGCTGGGTCGCGTCGACGACGAAGATATCCAGGTCATGCGTCCGCTGCAGAACGGCGTTATTGCCGACTACGAAGTTACCGAAGCAATGCTGGAGTACTTCTTTAGCAAGATCGCCGGCCGTATGCGCCTGTTCAGACCGTCGGTTATGGTCTCCGTGCCTTACGGCGCCACCAGCGTCGAAAAGCGTGCCGTTCGCGAAGCCATCCTCGCGGCGGGCGCGCGCGAGGTGCAGCTGATGTGGGAGCCGCTGGCATCGGCGCTGGGCGCGGGTTTGCCCGTCAGCACACCGGCGGGCGGCATGGTTGTGAACATCGGCGGCGGCATCACCGAAGCGGCTGTGCTGACCATGAACAACATCGTGCGGGCGGAGAGCGGCCGAGTCGGCGGGCTGCGTTTGGATGACGGCATCATCAGCTACGTACGTCGCAAGTATAACTTGACGGTCGGCCAGCCCACCGCAGAGTCGATTAAGATCCAAATCGGCGCTGCCGTTGACCAGCCGCAAGAACTCTCGATGGAGATTCAGGGCCGCGACAATGTGTCGGGCTTGCCGCGCACGGTTCGCGTCACCACCGGTGAGGTAGTGGAGGCGCTGGCTGAACCTCTCGGACAAATCGCTACCGTCGTTCGAGCCGTTCTCTCCACCACGCCGCCCGAATTGTCGTCGGACATTATCGACCGCGGCATCGTCCTGACCGGCGGCGGCGCCCTGCTGCGCGGCATCGACGCCTACCTGACGCGCGAAACCGGCGTGCCCGTTTACCAGGCCGACAATCCCTTGATCAATGTTGTTGTGGGCTGTGGCCAGGCCCTGGAAGATCCCGCCATTATGCGGCGGCTGGCCCAAACCAATTACTTCTGATCCTGACATCAGCCGAGAGCCGGCTCTCAGCCATCAAGATAATATGTCATGCGCTGCAGATGCGTGACCGGGTCAATGTATTGGATTTGCACGCTGGCCGGCACGTTGATGTTGATAGGCGCGTAATTGAGGATCGCTTCTATGCCCGCTGCCACCACCTGGTCCGCCACGGACTGGGCCTGCTCGGCCGGCACCGCCAGCATGGCGATCTTGATGCCTTCCTCGCGGATCGTGTCAGCCAATTTGCCAAGGGGCCTGACGACGAAATTGCCGATTCGTTGACCGATGACGTCGGGACTCACATCGAACAAGTGGGCAATGCGAAATCCCCGATCCTGAAAACCGCGATAATGCGAAATCGCGCTGCCCAGGTTGCCGGCGCCAATGACCACAACCAGCCATTCTTGATTGATCTTCAAGACATCCCGGAGCTTCTCGATGAGGAAATCGATTTGATATCCCGTACCCTGCTTGCCGAAGCCGCCAAAGTGGGAGAGGTCCTTGCGAATCTGCGCCGAACTGATATCCAGCCGTTTGCAGAATTCATGCGACGACGTCACCTGCTTGCCCACATGCCGCAATCGACGCAGCGCGCGCAGGTACAAGGGCAGGCGTCCAATGACGATATCCGGTATGGATGACGCTGCGTTGCCGGACATTAAAAGCGCTTCCTCACAGCCGGATTGTGAAACTTTATACAATAACCATCCTACCACTCCGCCGCCTTCCTCGCTAGCCGGTATGGGGCAGTATGCGCATAAAATGCGCCGCGTCATCAACGTGGGTGGAGCGGCTCGTTTTCCGCCCTGCTTGTAAGCCGCCCGCCGCAATGATAGAATGACAGGCACAGTCGCTTACTGCGTCGACGCCAAGTTTTGACGATCGAATTGGGAGAAGCTCAAGCGCCATGTCGCCTGATCACAATAGCCAGCAGAGCAACGAAGGTCCGCTTGCCAACGACCTGGAAATCGTGCATGACAGCATGCTGGATGGCTTGAGCCAGTTGGCGGATTACTTTGGCTTCAGCAAGGTGATGGGCCAGCTCTACGGCAGCCTGCTCTTGAGCGCGGAGCCGCTTTCCCTTGACGATATGATGGCGCGTTTGGGCATATCCAAAGCCAGCGTCAGCACCAACATCCGCTCGCTTGAACATATGGGCATGGTACGACAAGTTTGGGTGCGGGGCGGCAGCGGACGCCGCAAGTATTATCAGGCTGAAACCGATTTCTGGCAGATATTCTCCAATTTCCTCAGCGGCCGCGAGCTGCGTGATTTGGAACACGCGCTTTCGGTGATGCAGGAAAACCACCAGCGTATCTCGGCTTCAATCAACGACCTGCCGCCCGATCAGCAGATCCTGGCGCGTCTATACCTTGACCGCATCGCGCAAATGCAGGCTTTGTTTCGCTTTGCGCAACTCATCATCAGCAGCGTCATGAATCAGGTCAGCGGCATCGACGTCTCCGCTGTGTCCAGCGTCGAGCTGCAATAGTTTCTCCCTTGTAGCCTTATTGCCTCCTGTCTATAATTCTGGCGTGGGCGGCGCCTTGAGGAAGTGGCGGAATTGGCAGACGCGCATGACTTAGGATCATGTCTCTTTGAGGTGAGGGTTCGAGTCCCTCCTTCCTCATCACGATCTATCAATCGAGGCGCGCGACGCGCCTTTCGACTTTTTAGCTTGGAATCTGATTTGGCACACACGACCAGCGGCTGACTGAGGTCGTGAGAATACAGGGACGAATCTTGAACTTAACGACTGAAAGAATAGAAAACCACCGCGCCCAGTTGACCGTCGAAATCGAATCCGACGTGCTGGAAGACGCCAAGCGGAAAGCCGCCCGCAAGATTTCGCGGCAAGTTCGCATCAAGGGCTTCCGCAAGGGCAAGGCGCCATACCGGCTGGTCGCGCAAGCTGTGGGCGAGGGCGCCATCCTCGAAGAAGCTGTTGAGACGCTCGGGGACAATCTTTACAAAAAAGCCTTGGAAGAAGCCGAAGTCCTGCCTTATGGCCCCGGCGCCTTTGACGACTTTCAACTGGAACCGTCGCCAACTTTCGTGTTCTCCGTGCCATTGCAGCCCGAAGTCGACCTCAATGCATATCAGGATATCCGCGTCGACTTTGAGGCGCCGGAAGTCAGTGACTACGATGTTGATCAAGCGCTGAAGCAGTTGCAGCAGCGCGCGGTCGAGGTTCTTGATGACTCGGTGGCAGTGGCCGCGCCCGGCAACCGTGTCACCATCGCCGTTGAAAGCGAGTTCGTCGATGGCGAGCCTCAAGATGCGGTAGCCGACGACGATGACGAAGCCGACGCGTCGGACGCGCTGACTGACGATAGCGTCGAAGATACTGAGCCTGACCAGCAGGCGCCATACATTCCCAAGCAAGGCGATACTTTTGTCAGCGACGAAAACGCGACCATCATCCTGGATCCCAACGAAGACCCCTTTACTCATGGCTTTGTCGGGCATCTCATTGGACTAGAGCAGGGCGCTAGCGTCGGGTTCGAATTGACGATTCCGGATGACGATGCCGACGAAACCATTATCGGGCGCCGCGTGGAATTCCATGTCACGATGAATAAAATCGAGTCCATCTCCATTCCCGAATTGGATGACGACTTTGCGCGCCGTGTTAGCAGAAATCGCGGCGATCTGGAATTGGATTTGGCCGGCTTGCGCGCATCAACCAGAGATGAGCTGGAGCGGTCGGCGCTGTCGCAGGCCAAGTCGGAATACTGCAATCAGGTATTGGAGAGAATGGTTGAAGGCGCTGAAATCGTCTATCCCGATGTCATGCTGGACCAGCAGATCGACGGCATGGTCGGCGAATTCGAGCGCAACCTTCAGCAGCAACGGATTAGCCTGGACGATTATTATCGTTTGACCAGCAGCACAAAAGACGATTTGCGCGAACAGCATCGCGAAAGCGCTGCCAATTCCCTGCGACACTCGCTTGTCCTGCGGGAATTCGTAAGCGCGCAGGATATCACCATCAGCGACGAAGACATTGCGGCGCGCCTGGATGCCATGGTGGCCGGCTATGGCGCTGGCCCTGAGATACGCAAGCTCTTTGATACGCCGCAAATGCGCGACAACATTCGTAATGATCTGGTCATGAGCCAGGCCAATGAGCATCTCTATGCTATTGGCCGCGGCGAGGACCCGGCCGCAGCTGTCGAAGCCATGCGGGCGCAGGTCGCTGACGATGCGCAGCGCGCCCAGGAGCGCAGCGAACGGCTGCTCAAATTTCAGGCCGAGGACGAAGCGGCCGCCGCGGCGCTGGCAGGCGATGAGCGGACGGTTCAGTCCTTGACGGCGACGGATAAAACAAAGACCGAGAGCGAAGTCGATGAAGCTGGCGATGCCGAGCAGGCGCAAGAAGCGTAAACTCATTTGACTACGCGACAGAAAGGGTTGCAGCAGCGCATGAATCAATTCCAAAACGTAATCCCAATGGTAATTGAACAGGGCAGCCGCGGCGAGCGAGCTTATGATATCTACTCGCTGCTGTTGAAGGAACGAATCGTCTTTGTCGGCTCCGGAATCAACGACCAGATCGCCAACTTGATCGTGGCGCAACTGCTCTTTTTGGAGCGAGAGGGTCCCGACCGCCGCATTCAGATGTACATCAATTCACCCGGCGGCGCTGTCTATTCCGGCTTGGCGATTTATGACACCATGCAGCAGATCGCCGCGCCCGTGGGCACGGTCGCCGTAGGCATTACCGCCAGCTTTGGCACGGTACTGCTGACGGCGGGCGAAAGTGGCATGCGCATGGCCTTGCCCAACGCCACCATCCATATGCATCAGCCTCTGGGCGGCGCTCAAGGGCAAGCATCCGATATCGTGATACAGGCCGAAGAGATTGTGCGTTTGAAAAAGCGTATCATTGATATATTCGTCAATCACACCGGCAAAACACCAGAAGAAGTTGAGCGCGTCACAGACAGAGACGTCTACATGACGGCGCAGGAAGCCACGGACTTCGGCTTGATCGACGCTGTGCTGATCGGCGAAGAACGCATGCTGGAAGGAGTCTGAGGTGAGCTTCTCGCCCATCAAACACCGTTGTAACTTCTGCACCCGATCACATGAAGAAGTGGAACGGCTGATCGCCGGGCCTGAACATATTCACATCTGCAATTTCTGCGTCGATCTCTGCCACAGCTTGCTGCAGAAAGAAGAAGCCAAAGAAACCAAGCTGGAAGACAAATTTGAGTTTGATCTCGCTCTCTCTCCGCGCCAAATCATGCAGCGCCTGGACGAATACGTCATTGGCCAGCAAGATGCCAAACGCGTGCTGAGCGTAGCCGTCTACAACCACTACAAGCGTATTCAGGCGGCTGATGATCCGGTTGATGTGGAGCTGGACAAAAGCAACATCTTGCTGCTGGGTCCGACCGGTTGCGGCAAGACCCTGCTGGCGCAGACCCTGGCCCGCATCCTGGATGTGCCGATTTGCATCACCGACGCCACCGCGCTCACTGAGGCCGGTTATGTGGGTGAGGATGTGGAGAATATCCTGCTGCGACTTATTCAGGCGGCCGATGGCAATATCGAGCGCGCCGAACGCGGCATTATCTATATTGACGAGATCGACAAGATTTCGCGCATGTCAAATTCCAATCCCTCGATCACGCGCGATGTATCGGGCGAGGGCGTGCAGCAGGCCTTGCTCAAGATTTTCGAAGGAACCTTGGCCAATGTGCCGCCTCAAGGCGGGCGCAAGCATCCGCATCAGGAGTTCTTGCAGATCGACACCAGCAATATCCTTTTCATCGTCGGTGGCACCTTCTCCGGGCTGGATGAAGTCATCCGTCAGCGCATCGGCGCCAACAGCAGCATCGGCTTCGGCGCCAAGCAAGATGCCTCATTCGAGGGGCAGGACAACCTGCTGAGTCTGGTGTCTCCGGAAGATTTGGTTCAGCACGGCATGATTCCCGAAATGGTAGGGCGTTTGCCGGTTTTGGTTGCGCTGAAGCCCCTGGATTTGGATGAACTCGTCAGGATCATGATCGAGCCGAAGAATGCGCTGATACGACAGTACGAACATTTGCTGTCGCTTGATAAGGTCGAGTTGGTCTTTGAAGACGCTGCCATGCGCGCGGCCGCCGAATTGGCGCTGGAACGGGATACCGGGGCGCGCGGCTTGCGCTCTATCATCGAATCCTGCCTGCTCAATGTCATGTTCGAGGCGCCGAGCCACGAAGATATCAACCGGGTCGTGATCAGCGAAGCGGTGATCCGCGGCGAAGAGCCGCCACAGGTTTACAGTCGCGACGGCGGTGTGATGGATCTGCTGGAGAAGATTGACACCGCCGCCTGAGTACTAGGGTGTGACGGGCAGCAGCAGCACTTCGGTTGCGCCGGAAACCTGGCTCTGGAAACTCTGCGCGTCGAGCTGAGTAGCCTCCTCGCCGGCGCCGCCCCAATTGTAGGGAATGGCCCACCTGGGCTGCATGGACGCTACCAAAAGCGCCGCGTCGGTCACGGACAACCTGCCGTAGCCGTCAATCGGCAGCAATATGATGTCGGGCTTCAGATATGCGGTTTCGCTGACTGTATCCGCTTCGCCCACGTAATAGATGTCATATAAGTCCAGCGAGATCAAAAAGCCAAGCCGGCCGTCTACCTTTTGGTCGCGCGGATCACGAGATGACAAGGCCGGTATCGCCTTGATATTCGCCCGGCCGACATTGATGCTTTGCCACTCGCGCAGCACCTGAGTACCGGGGATGATGCGGCCGGCGCTTTCGCTGCCGACAACCACGGTGCTCTCCCCGCGAATCTTCTCGACGTCCGCCGGCGAACAGTGATCGTAATGATCGTGGCCCACCAGAATGACATCGGGCGGCGAATCCGCCTTGACCACTCGCCAGGGCGCTATCTGGATGAAGGGCGCGCCCTCAATGACGAAGCTGCCATGCCCATGCCAGCGGATTCGATCAATCAATTTTCACTTCCCCGTCATCACGATATGACTTTGATCTTAATGCGATGCGCCACGCCTGTCCGGAATGCCAGATTATAGACCGCTCGCAGGCGACTTTCCATCATGTATGGCTGGACGGAAGTCGCCGCTGGCCTTTCCATCTACACGGCGCTGGCAATCTGCTGTATGCTCAGCCGTCGTTCAGGTCTAGCCGGAATCGCGGTGGTACGCCAGTGCTGGTTGACGAGGCAAAGCTATTTGTAGCCAGTGGCAAGGGGGGCGACGGCATGGTCTCCTTTCGCCGCGAAAAGTACGTGCCCATGGGCGGCCCATCCGGCGGCGACGGCGGACGCGGCGGCGACGTCATTCTCCAGACCGACGCCAACCTGAACACCCTGTATTTCTTCCGCAAGCGCAGCCACTTCAAAGCCAAGCCCGGCGGCAAAGGCGGGTCCAGCAACAAGACCGGCGCCGATGCCGAGCGGCTGCTTGTGCGCGTTCCCCAGGGCACGGTGGTTCGCGATGCGACGACCGGCGGCCTGATTGCCGACCTGGTTGGCCCGGATGCGGTGGTGGTGGTGGCGCCCGGCGGTCGCGGCGGACGCGGCAACGCGCGCTTCAAATCGGCATCCAATCAGGCGCCGCGTATGGCGGAAAAGGGCGAGCCTGGCCTAGAACGCTGGATCACGCTCGAGCTGAAGATGATCGCCGATGTCGCCCTGGTCGGGCTGCCGAACGCCGGAAAGTCTACCTTGCTCTCAGTAGTGAGCAACGCCAAACCCAAGATCGCGGACTATCCCTTTACCACCCTGGAGCCTAATCTGGGTACCGTTGTTTACGACAACTTGGATCTGGTATTCGCTGATATTCCCGGGCTGATCGAAGGCGCGCATCTCGGCATCGGTCTGGGTCACTCCTTTCTTCGCCATGTGCAGCGCACCTCGCTGATAGTGCACATTCTTGACGGCTCGGCTGATGATCCCTTGGCGGATTACAATCAAATCAGAGCGGAACTGGCGCTCTATGACGAAGATTTGGCCGAACGTCCGGAAATCCTGGTTGTGAACAAGATCGACCTGCCCGATGCTCGCGAATACCTGGAGTTGCTCAACGAGAGTTTTGCCGAACGCGGCATCCAGGCGCCGCTGGCGATCTCAGCCCTGACGCGGGAGAATGTCGACCGGCTGATACAGCGCGTGTTTGAACTTTCCGCCAATCTGCCCAAGCCCCATTTATCGCAGAAGGCGGACGAGCCTGTTTATGAGCTACGCGATGACGATGGCATGGCTTTCGAACTGGAAGTCAACGACGGCGTATTCTTCGTCCGCGGCGACCGCATTGAGCGCGCGGCGGCCATGACCTATTGGGATTATGAAGAAGCGGTGCTGCGCTTCCAAAAGACGCTTGAAGCGACCGGCATTGCCGCAGCCCTGGAAAAAGAGGGAGTGAGCAGCGGCGATACCGTCTTTATCGGCGACTTTGAACTGGAGTGGTCGGAGTGAGGCGGGAGCGAATCGGCATACTCGGCGGCTCCTTTGATCCGCCACAGATCGGCCATCTCATCCTGGCGGAATACAGCCGGGAAGCGCTGGATATCGACCATGTCCTGTTTGTCCCGGTCGCTGACCACCCGGTCAAACGCGGCGAATTGCGCCTGCCGGTCGTTCATCGGCTGGCCATGCTGGGGCTAGCCATCAATGACAATCCCAACTTCAGCATTTCGCGCGTGGATATCGATCGCAATGGCCCGCATTATTCCGCCGATACGGTCAAACTGATACGCGAGCAGTACCCGCGCGCCGACTTGTACTTCGTCATGGGCGGCGACAATCTGCGCGCACTGCCCACCTGGGAGCGCGCGCCGGAACTCTATCGCTGCTGTCGCCTGGCGGTGATGAAACGCGCCGATGAAGACATCACGCCCGATATGCACGATGAAGTCTTGCCCGGTCTATCGGATATGGTAGATATTGTGGACGTGCCAATGCTAAGCGTCTGGCTGTCATCCACCGTAGTTGTCAGCCGCCTTCGCGCAAAACGCAGCGTTCGTTATCTGGTTCCGGATGCCGTGCTCGCCTATATTAATGACAATGACCTCTACGGCTGATCCATAATGCTGCGCACCATAGCGACATTCGCCGC
>JAGWBC010000018.1:31851-37642 GCA_021296115.1 Anaerolineae bacterium
GTGCCTGTGGCAGCCGCCGATGAATCAGCCGATTTCTTGCATGCCGAATCGGCAATTGCCGAGATCACGGCGACCGGCATCTTGCGCCTGGGCCTGCTCTATAACGATCCGCCTTATAGTGAATTCACCTTCCAGGGCGAGCTGCGCGGCTTTGATGTCGATCTGCTTCGCAAAATCGCTGCCGAATGGGATAGCGAACTGGAATTCGCGCAGGTGACGCGGCTGAATGCGCTGGAAATGTTGAATAGCGGCCAAGTGCATGCGCTGGCCTCGGCCATCGTCCGTTATCGCGACCGCGACGCCGAGCTTGAGTTTAGCCAGACCTATTTGCAAGGCGCGCAGGCGCTGCTGCTGCGTGAAGACAGCCCCTTCCAGGCGCGTTCAGAATTGCTCGATCAGCCGATTGGCTATGTGCAGGGGACTCGCGCGGAAAAAGCGACAGAAATCTGGAGCGCGCAGACTGGCGGGACATTAAACTTGCAGTCTTATTTGACGCTGGACCGGGCGGTCGCTGCTGTGATGCAGGGAGAAATCAGCGCTGTAGTCGCTGAGAAGCAGGCGCTGAACCGGGTCACGGCAGACTTCGCGGAATCGGTCCGAATCCTGGATGACGCAGTGACGGTTGAACCAAGAGCCTTCGCCGTCAGACGCCAGGACGCGCCCTTGCGCGACGCCCTCAACAAGACGATTCAGCTTTTGGCTCGTGAGGGCGAACTGGATGTACTCTTTCGCGAATACTTTCCCGACGAGTCTTATAATCCGGATGCCTTAGCCATCTGGTCCGGCCTCGGCGAAGAAGCGCTGCCGTCGCAGTTCGCCAATGAGATTGCCTATCCGGCGACTTACGCGCTGCCGCGAATCAGAAGCACGGGCAGGCTCCGCGTCGGCGGAATTACAGATACTGCGCCCGGATCGGCGACTGGCAGCCTGAATATGCTGAACCGCGCGCTAGCCGCCGAGCTGGCGCGGCGTTGGGGCGTCGCGCTCGAGATTGTATCCGGTGATTCCGGATCCGCCGCCGGCCTGCTCAACAGCGGGCAGGCAGACCTCGTATTCGGCATGAAGCCGGACTGGAACCTGGCCGGCCAGATGGATTTCTCCATGCCCTACCTGCTGCACGGCGATCGACTGATGGTGCGCGCAAATTCTGGTATTCGAGGCTTTAATGACTTGCGCGGACGCTTTGTCGGCATTCTGCGAGGCGACGACACGGCGCGGGAACGAGCCCAAGCCTGGGCAGATAGCATCAATGCCACTGTGCGTTATATTCAAACGACCGAGCGCGACGCGGCCCTGACCCTGCTGGATTACAACAACGCCAACGCCATTTATGCGGACAACCTGGAGCTCCTGGCGCATCTGGAAGCGAATGCCAATGCATTGCGTCTGACCGAACGCTGGTATAGCCGCTCCTACTATGCCATCGGGCTGCCCTACAATGACATTGACTTGCGGCTGCTGGTGGATTACACGATCCAGGAGCTGATCAAGGACGGGTCGCTCTACCGCTTGTCGGCGAGCTTGATCGTATCTGATTCCCTTCCGAAATACGACCTGACGCCTGGCTTGAGCAGCTTCGCGGGCTTCAATCTGTCGCACCCCGCCGCTGACCCCGCAGCACAATCGTAACCCCCAGCAACAGCAGGGCGCTGCCCAGCGCTTGCCACGAGGTAGGAATCTCGCTGAAGATGACAAAAGCCCAGAAAGCGGCCAGGACGGGCATGACCTGGGCAGTCACCGTAATCACAGAGGGCGACACGTATTTCAGCACGAAATTGAGCGCGCCGTGTCCGATGATCTGCGCGAGAATCGCCAGCAGCAGCACCCACAAATAGCCGCGAATATCGTAACCGACCAGCGACACCCGGCTCAGGCCAATTATCAGCAAAGTCACCGCTGAGCCGGCCGTATACACCAGCCAGATATAGGGAATGAATGATGTTGTCGAACGGACCGTGCGGCCAATGGTGATATAGAGAGCGGCGGAGCAAGCGCTGATCGCCGCCAGTAGCACGCCCAAACCCGGGTTGGCGTCGTCGCTGATGACGGGCGCGCCGGAGCTTGCGAAGGCCACGACCAGTCCGCCCGCCAGCGCCACGCTGATACCCGCCCAGATGGCGCGGCTGAGTGTGCCCTTTAGCAGCGTGACTTCAAAGACCGCCACCCAGATGGGAATGGTCGCGATCAGCGCCTGATTGATCATGATGCTTATATGCGTAAGCGATGTCGCCATCAGCGTGATATTGATGCCGAAAAGTGTGCCGGCGGCCACGGCCAGCCAGCGACTGCGGGCCGGCATTTGCCTGATTTCCTGTCGGCCCCGATACCAGATATAGGGGGCAAACATGACCGTGCCAGTGAACATGCGCCCGAATGCTACCAGCGCCGGCGGCATATCGTATTGGAAAGCGTAACGAACGCAAATCGGGCCGAATGACCAGGCGAAGATTGATATGGCTACCAGTACGCCGATCTGCGCGGTCGAGGGCGCCAATACTCTAGTCCGGATCATCACGCTTGACTTTCGATTGGCGGATCTCTCCGCGGCTGGCGAGCAATACGCCGATTACGATGATTATGCTGCCTGCAATCTGCTGTTCCGGCGGCAACTCGCGAAAGAGAACCAGCGCCAATAGCGCGCTGCCCAGCGGCTCAAGCTGGGAAAACATGCTGACCAGCGCAGCGGGAAAGTACTCCAGCAGATAATTCAACGAGGAGTGCCCCAGCAACTGCGGTATCAAGCCCATAGCCAGCAGCACCGCGTAGCCCTCAGCGGCGTAGCCGGTTACGCGCGTCGACGTCAGCAAGATTACCGCGCAGCCGCAGACGGCCGCCACGCTGTAGACCAGCCAAACGTAGGGAATGACGGGCAGCCGAGCCCGCAGCACTCGTCCGATGAGCATATACACCGATACTGACAGCGCGCCAATCCACGCCAGCAGCGCGCCTGTCGCCGTCGCGCTCAGGTCGTCCGCGCCGCGCGCCGTCAACTCAGCCCCGGCGTTGATGGGAATGCCGATGATGACGCCTCCGGCGAGCGCAATGATCAAACCGGCGACGACCAATCGCGACAGCCGAATATGGAGAAACAGCACTTCGAGAATCGCGACCCAGATGGGACCGGTCGAGACGATGACAACGCTCACAAGGACTGTCGTGTATTGCAGCGACGATACCCAGGCAGTGAAGTGAATGGCCAGGCAAAGCCCGGAGAGGATGATCAGCGAGAGCTCCCGCCGTGACAATTTGGCCACTTGGTGAATATGCCGTCGGAGCGCCAGCGGGGTCAGCACAAGGGCGGCGATGGCGAGGCGCGCAGCGGCAATCAGCAGCGGCGGCATGGCGGCGTCCAGCGCGTAGCGGATGAGTATGGCCGCCGACGATGTGGCGACGACAGCCAGCAGAATCACGAAATAGGCGCGCATTGGGGTTGTTCGCACGCCTGAGTCTTCTTTCGGTTGCAAGGACTGCTCTCCCGGGACACAAGCCTTTATCATTGCGCGAATCCTTCAGAAAACAAGTCGGAATCAAACGGGGCAGGCCGGCGCCAAGCAGGGCAATTGCATCAAATTATTTTTCAACACAGAGAGCGCAGAGGGCACAGAGTATTAGGAGTTTAGACGACTATTCTACTAAATCTGCGGCCAGGAATAGGCAACAGTCACTAGCGAAACGTGATTTGTCACCACAAATCACAGTTCAAATAAGACATGAACACATATTTTTTGTTTTTCTCTGTGCTCTCTGCGCCCTCTTTAGTTGATTTTCAGTTTAGATTCCCACCTTTTCAGCCGCTATCATTTTGATGCAATTGCCCTGGGCGCCAAGCACGTGGTCTAGGAAGTTCGCGCTTCTGCGAGTACAATTTGGGGGAATCCTGCGCCGGCCTTAGTCCAGACTGTTGGCGATAACGCGGTCTGGCGTGTTAGAATGTCGGTGAATATCGTTCGAATCCACAAGTACATTAGGAGCGAGTAGAGTCATGGCCTTTGAATTACCTTCTCTTCCCTATGCAGAGGACGCGCTTGCGCCCCATATTGATGCCCGGACAATGGGTATTCACCACGGCAAGCATCATGCCAGCTACACCGCCAATCTGAATGGCGCTGTCGGCGGCACTGATCTTGAAGGCAAGTCTATCGAAGAGATCCTCGGCGACCTGTCGGCAGTTCCGGAAGGCATCCGTACAGCCGTACGCAACAACGGCGGCGGCTACGCCAACCACAACCTGTTCTGGCAGATCATGGGTCCCAACGGCGGCGGCGAACCCAGCGGCGCGCTGGCGGACGCGATCAACAGCGCTTTTGGCAGTTTCGGCGATTTTCAGTCGGCCTTCTCCGCGGCGGCGGCGACACGCTTCGGCTCCGGCTGGGCGTGGCTGGTGGCTGATGGCGGCGCCGTCAGCGTCACATCGACGCCCAACCAGGATACGCCGCTGATGGAAGGCAATACACCCATCCTCGGCATTGATGTCTGGGAACACGCCTACTACCTGAACTACCAGAATCGCCGTCCCGATTACATCGCCGCCTTCTTCAACGTGATCAACTGGGACAAGGTGGCCGAGCTTTACGCTGCGGCAGGCTGATTCCCGGCTACAGATTGAATACAGCGTACCAGCCAGTATGCTGTATTTTGCTTCATGATGGGAGGACATGTCATGGCTCCTATGAATCGAGGCATGAGTCGCCGCGATGTCTTGAAGTTGGCGGCGGCGGGAAGCATGAGCGCTGGGCTGGCTGGCGCGCCAATCGGTATCAGCGCCCAAGAGCGACAGACAGTTCAATCCCGTAGCGACAGCTGGCCCTTTGAGTTGCCGGAGTTGCCATACGCCGAAGACGCGCTCGAACCCTATATTGATGCCCGTACCATGGGCATCCACCACGGCAAACATCACGCCGGCTACACCAACAAGCTCAACGCGGCGATCGAAGGCAGCGATCTGGTCGGCAAAAGCATTGAAGACATCCTCGCTGATTTGGAGGCCGTGCCGGAAGACATCCGCAGGGCAGTGAGAAACAACGGCGGCGGCTACGCGAATCACAGCTTGTTCTGGCAGATCATGAGCCCGGACGGCGGCGGCGAACCGAGCGGCGCGTTGGGTGACGCGATCGACAGCGCCTTTGGCAGCTTCGCACGCTTCCAAGAGGCGTATTCGGCGGCGGCCGGCGGCGTCTTCGGCTCGGGCTGGGCCTGGCTGGTGGCGGACGGTGGCGCGCTCAGCATCAGCACGACACCCAACCAGGACACACCGCTGATGCAGGGGATGTCGCCGATTCTGGGCATTGATGTCTGGGAGCATGCCTACTACCTCCACTATCAGAACCGGCGCGCGGACTATATCGCCGCTTTCTTCAAGATCATTAACTGGGAGCGGGTCGGCGAGCTTTACCTGTCCGCCGCCTAACCTCTCCCCCAGCCCCTCTCCGAAGCATCAGAGAGGGGAGCGTAACCAATTGCAAAGAGTAATTCTCTTTCACTTTAAGGGGCGCTACAATTGTGGCGCTCTTTTTGCTATTGGACGCTGGCTGACAGGAGATCATCCGATGACTGAGTATCGTATCGAGGCGGATTCGATAGGCGAGGTGCGGGTGCCGCGGGAAGCGCTCTACGCCGCGCAGACGCAGCGCGCGCTGGAGAACTTTCCCATCACGGGCATGAAGCCCCTGCCCGCCTTCATCTGGAGCATCGCGCTGATCAAGCGGGCGGCCGCCGAGGTCAACATGGAGCTGGGCCTGCTCAACGCCGAGCTGGCGGCGGCGATCATCCAGGCCGGCGACGAGATCCTGGC
>JAGWBC010000018.1:37729-39180 GCA_021296115.1 Anaerolineae bacterium
GCGGTGGACGCGGCGGACAAGCCCGTGCATCCCAACGATCATGTCAACATGGCGCAATCGACCAACGACACCATCCCGACTGCTATTCGGCTGGGCGCGCTCTGGCGGCTGGACGAGCTGCTGGAGACGCTCTCGCGCTTCGTCGCCGTGACGCGGGGCAAGGCAGCCGAATGGGACGATGTGGTCAAGACCGGTCGGACGCATCTGCAGGACGCGGTGCCGATTCGCCTGGGGCAGGAAGTGGGCGCCTGGGCCACAGCCATCGAGCGCGGGAGCGACAAGGTGGTGGTCGCGGCCGAGGGGCTGCGCCGGCTGGGAATCGGCGGGACGGCGGCCGGCACCGGCCTGAACGCGCATCCGCAGTATCACGCGCGCATGGTGGCCAAGCTGTCGGCGCTGAGCGGCATCAGCCTGTATGAGAGCGATGACCTCTTCGAGTCGATGCAATCGATGCAGGACGCGGTCTTCTTCTCGGCGGCGCTGCGCAACCTGGCCATGGATTTCACGCGCATCGCCAACGATCTGCGTCTGCTATCAGCCGGGCCGACCACCGGCATCGCCGAGCTGACGCCCCCGACCGTGCAGCCGGGTTCGTCAATCATGCCGGGCAAGGTCAACCCGGTGCTGGCGGAGATGCTGAATCAGGCCATGTACCACGTGATGGGCAACGACAGTACAGTGAACCTCTGCGGCGCGGCCGGCCAATTCGAGCTCAACGTGATGATGCCGGTCATCGCGCATAACCTGAACGAGATGTTGCAGGTGATGATCGGCGCGGTCGGCGCTTTCACGGACAAGCTGATGGCGGGCCTGGCGGTCAATCGCGAGCGGGCGGAGAGCTGGCTGTCGCGCAATCCGATTCTTGTGACGGCGCTGAATCCCATCATCGGCTACAACAATGGCGCCAAAGTGGCGAAGCAGGCGCTGGCGCAGGGCAAGAGCGTGCGCGAGGTGGTGCTGGAGCTGGGCTTGATGGAGGCGGCTGAGCTGGACGCGGCGCTGGATGCTCACGCGATGACCGAGGGCGGGATCGCGGAGTAGGGGTTTTACGTTCAATTTGCGTTCATTTTATGTGCAACGCAATATTTTTTTTGAACGTATAGCCGATTTTGCGTTCGGGCGGATGCTGTATCGGGACTGGTAATGTGCACGCTGTGAGCAGGGTAGCGTGGATTGGGGTGGGTGTGGCGACTGGATGGTCGCGGATCTCGATATTCGTTTGCCGAGACTTCCAAGCCTGCTACAATAAGTGGTCAGTGATTATGCTGAGTCTCGGACAAATGTCTGTCACATGATTACCAAAACTCAACTGCATGACTTCAAGGAAAATGACTTAGACGCGCTGTATGAGCATCTGCGGTCGTGTTCGTCGTCGCTTGAAGCGCGCGGCATTTTGGAAAATCTCGGAAAGCTTGAAGATATTAGCTTCTTGCATCAACTCAGCGAAATTG
>JAGWBC010000233.1:0-4082 GCA_021296115.1 Anaerolineae bacterium
GATCAACTCTTTCTGCTGGGATTGGTTGAGCTTCTTGGCTTCCTCTAGCAATTCGTAAACGGTCATCTTACGCTTCTCTCTCTAATCACTCAGCCAATTATAACATCTTCGACTGGCGTCATTCCAGCTTGCTCTTGATATACAGTCAACCTAAATGTACATCATGAGTTGGCAATACGCGGCAAATTCGTTGCGCTCGCCAATTTACGTTACAATACGCGCCACTAATCCGAAGTACAGGTATCGGCGATGACAGCCCGACCGACTGTAATAGCCATCTTCGGCGTGACGGGTGACCTGGCCCGGCGCAAATTGATCCCCTCGCTCTTCAGCAATTTCATCAAGGGGCGCCTGCCCAAGCGCCTGCGCATCGTCGGCGTCGGCCGGCGGGAATGGACCGACGAGACTCTCATCGACCACGCGCATCAATCGCTGAAGAATTACGCTGCTGCCATCTACGACGAACGCGCCTGGGAGCGCTTCCGTGAGACGCTTTCCTACAGCAAGGTCAACCTGCCGCAGCCGGAAACTTACCAGACGCTCAGAGACGACCTCAATGCGCTGGACGGCGGCGAGTGCAACAGGCTCTATTATTTGTCAATCGCGCCCGAATTTTACGCCGACGTAATCTGCAATTTAGGCGCGCTGGATATGGCGCGCGAGAATGGAGGCTGGCGGCGCATCGTCATCGAAAAGCCCTTCGGCTACGACTTGAGCACGGCGCAATCGCTGAATGGAATCGCGCACTCCGTCTTCAACGAGTCGCAGGTCTATCGCATAGATCATTACCTGGGCAAAGAGACGGCGCAGAATATCCTCTTTATGCGCTTCGCCAATACTATCTTCGAGCCGATTTGGAATCGCAGTCATATCAGTAATGTGCAGGTGACGGTGGCGGAAACGGTGGATGTCGGCACGCGGGCCGGCTATTACGACAGCTCAGGCGTCATGCGCGACATGATGCAAAACCACCTTCTGCAGCTGCTTTCGCTCATCGCCATGGAGCCGCCCTCGGCCTTTGACGCCGACGCCCTGCGCAACGAAAAGGTCAAAGTGCTGCAAGCCGCGCGGCCGATCAAGCTGGCGGACACGGTGCGCGGCCAATACCAAGGCTATCGCGCTGCCGAGGGCGTCGCGCCCGATTCCTCCACGCCGACCTATGCAGCGCTGAAGCTCTTCATCGACAATTGGCGCTGGAAAGACATCCCCTTCTATCTGCGCTCCGGCAAGGCCATCGGGCAGAAGACCACACAAGTCAACATACAATTCAAGCGCCCGCCCAACAGCATATTCGAGTTGACCGAAAGCGGCGACTATTCGCGCAATATGCTCTCGATCTGCATCCAGCCCGATGAAGGCATCCACCTGACCATCGAAGCCAAGATCCCCGACCAGCTGATCGCCAAGTCAGTCGATATGGAGCTGCACTACAAGAACGCCTTCATCGCCGACAACTTGCCCGATGCCTACGAGCGCCTGATCCTCGATGCCATAAACGGCGATGCCCAGCTCTTCATCCGCAGCGATGAGATTGAAAGCGCCTGGAAGATCGTCGACCCGGTCATAGAGGGCTGGCGCAGTGACCCGGCCGCGCCGCCGATGCAGCGCTACCAGGTCGGCAGCTGGGGACCTGAGGCCGCGGATGAATTGCTGGCGCGGGATGAGCATGTCTGGCGCGTCAGCTGCCTGCACGAGAAAGCAGGATGCAACGGTGACAGCTAGGGGCAAACTGGTGGCTCGCCCAATTTGGCGGCGAAAACCTACTCGACCCAGGGGTCGGCCTTCGCCAACTGCAAAATGTAAAAGAGCGCGCCGGCAGGATCGGCAACGACAGACCACCTGCTGCCGTCTGCGTCAACGTGCCTATCGATGTGGATCGCGCCGCCGAGCTCTTTGACGCGGCTGATGGCGGCGTCAACATCGGCGACGTGGAAGTGCGGCAGCCAGATTGGCTCGACATCGTCGAGCTGTAGCATGCCGCCGTTGAAGCGACCGCGATTAAAAATCCGCGTGAAGATGCCATCAAAAGTGTATTCCCAGCCAAAGAGGGCATGATAGAAGTCTTTCGCCAGCGCGACATCGGCTGTCCAAAGCTCGTTCAAGCTCATGGCGCCAACCGTATTGACGATGCCGGCGCCGATGCTGCTGTACGGCTGCCAAAGATTCAGCAGCGCGCCGGTAGGATCCTGGATGTGCAGCATGCGACCGCTGTCGAATACATCTTCCGGACCATAAATTACCCTGCCGTCATTGGCCGTCACCACATCAACAAGCGCATCCACATCGTCCACGGTGACAAAGTTATTCCATTGCGACTGGATGCCCGCCTGCAGTTGATCCGGCGACATGCCGCTCAGCGCCGCGCAGTCCTCGCCCTCCAGCTGAAATACGGTGTAGGTCATGCCACCGCCGATGGGGTGTTCCATTTTGCGCCAGCCGAGGAGATTCATGTAAAAGGCTTTTGCCGTTTCAGGATCGGTCGAACTGTTATCCGCCCAGCTAAAAGTCCCGTGCGGATATTCCCTGACCGTGTACATCGTTTTGCTCCTGGTTACATACGGAAAGACGGTCTGTCTTTCTTCGGAGACGGACCGTCTGTTATTCAATCAAGGGCAAGCTATACGCCAGTATTGGCGGGCTTGTGTCGGCAAGTAATATCAAGCGGAATGTCTAAGCTTGCCAGGGATCTGCCTTGACCAATTGCATGATGTAGAAGACGGCGCCGGCCGGATCTTCGATCACAGTGAACCAGCCGGTGTCGGGCGCTTCCATTTTCGGCGTGACCACCTTGCCGCCCAGCGCTTCGACCCGCTTCATCGCCGCGTCAATATCCTCGACGTGGAAATAGACCATCCAGCAAGGCGGCATCTCGCCGAAGTTCTCGCCCATCTCCATCATGCCGCCGTTGTTGCGCCCGCGATTGCTGATGTGAATGTAATGTTCGTCGCCGTAAAATTCCCAGCCCAGTATGGCCGAATAGAAAGCTTTCGCTGTCTCGGCATCGCGCGTGAGCAGTTCGTTCCAGCACATGGCGCCGACGGTATTGACGATGCCCGCGCCGATGTGGTTCTTGGGCTGCCACAAGCCCAGCTGCGCGCCTGTCGGGTCCATGAACTGCAGCATGCGCCCGCTGTCGAAGATGTCCATGGGCCCGAAGAGTATCGTCCCGCCGTTGGCCTTGATCGGCTCCACCATGGCGTCTACATCGTCAACTGACACATAGTTGGTCCAGTGAGAGGGGATGCCCTGCGCTTGCATATCGGGCATCATCGCGGCGAAACCGGCGGCGTGTTCGCCTTCATGCTGGAACATCGTATAGAACATGTCAGGGCCCATAGGCACATCGAAATTGCCCCAGCCGAACAGATCCATATAGAAGACTTTGGCCGCCTCGGCGTTGGTTGAAGTGTTGTCCACCCAGCTGAATGTGCCGTGCGGGTATTTACTTACTTTGTACATGAAATTCCTCCTGTTAGCGCGGGCGACTCACCGAGCTGCCCATACAAAGCTTGACTGGTATTGTGACGCCGCTGCCGCTCGCTCTGCTTAGGCGAAGTTTCGACATATTTGCCACCAAGTACACCGAGTTAGATAGAGGAAAAAGAGGAAGGCATCATGCTTAGTCCAAAGACAGCGTCGTCGAACGTGCGGACCATCCTTAACACGACCTACCTCCATATTACCCGTTATCCCTCTCTGTGCCCTCGGTGGTAAAAGTGTCATGAATCCGTAAAAGCGCGGCGCCCGCCCCGCCCAAACGTACAGGCATCGGCATTTGAGTAGCGGACAAGCCTTACAAGACTCGTGCGCTGGCTATTCTTCCCAAGGCTCGGCCTGGATCAACTGAATGATATAGAAGAAGGCGCCCGCCGGATCGCGCAGATAGGCAAAATGGCCCGCGCCCGGCGCTACCGTCTTGGGAATGATGACCGCGCCGCCTAATTCCGAGGCTTTGCTGATCGACTCGTCGATGTCGGCCACGGTGAAGTAAGGCTGCCACATCGAGGGCATATCGCCCATGCTCGCGTCTATCTGCATCATGGCGCCATTGTTGCGCCCGTTATTCAGGATGCGGATGTAGC
>JAGWBC010000233.1:4281-5511 GCA_021296115.1 Anaerolineae bacterium
GCTGTGGCGACGGGCAGAAGCGCATCGACATCATCGACCGATACATAACATGACCAGTGCGACGGTATATTCTGCTCGAGCGCCTCGGGCGTCGCTTCGCTGAGCGCGGCGACATTTTGGCCCTCAAGCTGGAACATGGTGTAGGTCATGCCGTCGCCGATGGGGATGTCGTAATTGCCCCAGCCGAAGAGACCCATATAAAATTGCTTGGACGCCGCCGAGTCGGTCGAACTGGTATCCGCCCAACTGAAAGTCCCGTGAGGATATTTCGTTACTATGTACATTTAGCTCGCTCCTTGCGCTGCTTATGGCTGCATGTAGAAAATCTGTTCAATTCGCGTATGCTAAGAGCAAGCGGCTGGCTTGTCAATGGCGAGGGCGCAATTGTCGCGGTCGCCGCTGGCCCCGCCAAGACCAAACTAGCGAATAATCAAAGCGACGGCTCACTTTGTTTTATCCAGTGAATGAGACCGAAGGCGACAGGCACGAGCATCAAACCGGCAATTGAACCGAGCAAAGGAACCGTCCCTAATGTAGAGAAACCCAAGGCGAAAATGACAATGGCGACGAAGAAAATCGCGATTTGATTCATCCGATGCGCTTGCGCATAATTCGCTCGCGGTTCAAGCGAGTGAATCATCAGCGCGATGCCGGCTAGCACCATGCCAATCGCGCAGACCAAGAGCCAGCGGACTTCAACGGGCAACGGCTCGGTCGCGTGTTCGACGACATTCACTTTCGCAGCCCCAACCATGGCGATGCCGGCGGTTACCGGCAAATGCGCGTATGACCACAAATAGACCCACATCGCGCCGCGACGCGGAATGCGATGGGATACAAAGTCAAAATACAGCCACCAAGCGCCGAAGGCGATTACCATGCTCAATGCGCTAATGCCGCCTATTTGCAAATTTAAGTCATGGTAGCCAGCCAGTCCTTGAACAACGCCAACAATGACCTCGCCAAGCACAATGATGGTAAAAAGCCCAAATCGCTCCACCAATGACGCGGTTGCCGTCGTGACCAATTCAATCTGCGCTTGAACATCGGGGATTTTGCGGCCAACGCGGAAAACATATAGCGGCAACACAATGGATATCAAGGTAGCGGCAATCCAAATGTAGAATCTGTGAGGCGGCTCAATAAAGACAGATGCGGCAAATAATAGCGTGTTGATGAGAAAGGCCAGGGCATACGGGCGCGATAAGGGAAGATGATCAGGATCATGGA
>JAGWBC010000234.1 GCA_021296115.1 Anaerolineae bacterium
GACCGTAGACTTGACGCGGCGGTTCGTAAAGCGCCTCAATAAACTCGCCCGCCGGTGGAATACACTCAGCAACCAAGTAAAGAGAATGGCGAAACAGCTAGAATCGGGACCACGGGCTGCCGATGACAGATTACAGGGCGTTGGCGCTGTGGTCTACAAAGGGCGGCTCTCGAATCCTGGCACGAGAGAGGGCGCACGGGGCGGCGTTTACCGAAACGGGAAAGCTCCCGTCTGATCCGCGCCGAATTGCAGTCACAATTGCATATATCGCAGACCTCCGGTGGTTTACCGTTCCTGGGAGTTGGCACGAGCAACCTCGCTCGCCCTGGAGGTCTGTAGAGTTTGTCCCCCGATTGGCGGGAGCACAAGGAACGGTAGGATCGTATGGATGCGGGAGGGGCGGACAGACGGATGTTCTGGTTGTGTCACGAGGAGGGGACGTCTGAGATCTAACCGGAGCCTCGAACGGACTCCCATGGATCTAGCCCCTGGTCGAAATGAGAATTGATTTTGATGATCGAGTCCGAGTGATTCGCACCAGATCACCCCACGAGCGCGGGGAATATCGAATACATCCACCGAAAATACGCTCGTACCATGGTTCACCCCCACGCGCGTGGAGAAAGCGTCTTCACCGGTCTGAAGTCCCTGGACAAGTTTGGTTCAACCCCATGTATATGGGGAATATTGCGGAGTCATGACTTACGCTTGAATCAGAAACGGTTCAACCCCACGTGTGTGTGGAATACGCGGACGGCTGCTTTTCAGCGTCGGTGAACTCGGTTCAACCCCACGTGTGTGGGGAATACTCTTGCGTCATAACAACCGGGACGCCATCGATCGGTTCAACCCCACACCTGTGGGGGATACCCTTCTGTAACGAATGAAGCAGATTGTCCAGAAGGCGCGATTCGGATCAGTTAATGGTCAGTCACATTAGTTGTCTCCATCTCCGGCGGAACTTGCGCATGGCGCAGGGTCACCGGCAAAGCTATGCGGCAAGGCGGGTTTCAAGGACGCATTCAGGCAAATGACGGACAGACAGCAAGCCGAATCCGAAACACCTTGCGCTGCCGATGCCGTAGCGCAAGGCCTTGGCGAAAGCCCGCGCCTCAATAACTTCCAACGCGCCGTCAAACCGCACTGCATGCCAGACCAGCTTGTTGCCTTTGCCCTGTACCTTGCGCAGTTTCTCGATATTCACGTCCCGCGGCTCAAAAGCGAAGCCGTGATAGATGGCTTTGCGCTGTAGCCATCCCATCAGCTTGCGCTGGCCAGAGATGGGATAACGCTTGCCTTTGCGTTTGCGGGTCGGATTGGCAACCAGGCGGAATCGCAGCTGGGATCCAGCGCTGAGCCGCAAGTCTACGGCCTGCATAGCGGGCGCCTGGAAGAGATAACCGGGCCCGCTAATGAGCTCTAAGTTCTCCCATTCAGGCCAGGTTAGCGAATGCACCCGGATGGCGACATAGGGCAGTGGCCTGACAAATTCCACGCGATACAGGATACGTTCCTCAGGTGGCGTGGGCTGAGGAAAAGCGCTGAGCAACGAGCGGTGCAGCTCGTAACGATCGTTCAGGTCAATCTGTGCCAAGGGATGCCGCCGGTTGATGCGCAGTCGGGAGAGATACATGATCATGCCTCCGTTTCATACGCTGGATTGGATACAGATAAGGTGCGAAGGCGCCGCCGGATGAAGTATCGCGTAGCAAATGACATAGGCTGATCATTGCGCACGATTTCACCCGTGTCATCTTCAATCAGCAGTCGCAAGCGTTGGCGTGGCGGGCCGTAGGCGTCGAGAGAGGGATAGGCAGATAAGGCGCTGTCCAGGTCGGTGTCTTGTAAGCCATCCGGCAGCCAGATACGTTGGGCCGGCGGGCATGACTTGCGCCCGAAAAACAGAGTCCAGGTCGGTCGCTTGAGGGCGTCTTGCAGTTCGTGCAACAGCTTTGGTTCGCCCTCCAGGCCCACGAGGAACTTCGCATCCGCCAGATAGTAACGCTCAGACACGATCACATTCCTGCGATTGACCTTGCCCTCAACCAGATAAATTCCATCGGTGCCCGCTGTATGAAAATCGCAGATGATCTCACCCGGCCGATCGACCCTGACGCCCATGCGCAGCGCGCGCAGGTCGGCGATGTCCGCCTCCCGTGGTCGCCCCTGGGCGGCGCACAGGAGCCCGATGATGCCGCTCTTGGATGGCTCGCGCTCGGTATCGCGGTGCGTGAAGCGGCCTTGCGTCCCCCAGGATTGCAAGGGCGCGCTGATTCGCATGAGCAAAGTCGCCATCGCTTAGGCCTCGCCCAGCAGAACGGTAGTCGCTTCGAGCCAGGCCGGCAGATTCTGCACCTGGGCGCGGGTCAACTCGTCCGAAGGCAGCTTGTATCCGCGCGGATTCAGCACAGCGATATGGGGCGTGTCCAGGCGGTAGCAGATTTCGGTCTGGTCCCAGCAATTGCTCAAAGCCAGGATGGAGGGTTCGACGTAGCCCTTGCCATTGCTGGCGCGCAAGGGTTGCTCGAAGGCATTGGCGAGCGATTGACCGTCGTTGTTCGGCCGCGCTACTGCGATGAGGAGATCGGGTCTGTGCTGATTCACGAAGCTGTTCTTCTTGCCGGAAGGCACAACCAGGGCAAAAGCCAGCATAGGGGCCTTGACGCCCCGGCGAGCGAGATCAATCTTTCCGCCGCAGTTCGCAACCAGCTGCTCCCAATGGATGCGGATGTGGCTGTAGTAGGTGGCGGAGTTGAAGTAGGTATCATCCATCATCGCGGCGCCGCGTGTCTCCGCCGGCAAGAGGTCATCGACCGCGGTGAAAAGTCGGATTGAGGAATAGTGACCTCGTGGGTGGAGATGGCATGCGCGACTTGACAAGCCGCCTCGATGTTCAGCTCCGGTCTTCCTGCGAGCATGCGTCCGAAGAGCGCAATATCCAGGGCTTCCGTTTCATCCTTCAGCGCCCGCCGTTGCTTATTGCAGAAGGACTGGATATCCGGCTCCTCGCTAGTAGCGTGAGCGTCGGCGAGAAAGCGGACAATCGCTTGGGTCTCGGCAACGCTGACGTAAAGCGGAGCGGCGCCGTCCTCTGACGTGGCGCCCTCCTGGGCGGGCTTCTTGTTGCGCTTCTTGGCGTCCTCTTTGGTATAGAGCTTGTCCACGGTTTGCTTGGCCCGCGGTTCCGCCCAGTCCGCGTCAATGCCATCGCGCGCCAATTGCTCAACGACATGGGCGGCCAGACGTTTGGTGCGGATGCCGATGGGCAGGCCGGCGGTGTTTGCGAATACGGGGGAGGTGCGGATGGCTCGCTTGATCGCCTGCGAGGAAATCCGCGCGCGCCGGACGCCGCCAAAGATGGCTTCTTTGGGGTGCCCGGCCCGGTCGCGGTTCAGATTGGAAGGCGGGAAACTTTGGATGGCGTGAATTTCGATAATCATTGTGACTTTTCCTTTCGCGATGCAGATTTGGTTTTGGATTGAGCGGGCGCCCAGTAGCGTTGTACGTAGTGATCCGGATGATCCCAACGCCGTACGTCATACATCAACTGATGCCAATTGACCGGGATGTCGTGCGACTTCAGGATGGATTTGGCCCGCCATAACGAGGTTTCCAGGCTGTCTCTTCTCACATCCAGCAACTGCAGGAAGTGGTTTTCGGTCGCATTCTTGCTGCGCGTGGAACAAAGCTCGCGCATATGAGCGCCCATGTTGCCTTCCGCGTCAGACGCTGGGTGCAAGGCAAAAAGAGACGCGATCAAAAAGAGGTCGGTTTCTTTCCCGGTGTTGAGGAAGGGCGCGATGTAGCGGTAGGTGGCGGGAACCGCCCCCGGTATTTGACCGAGGCCGCGCCGCAGCGCCGCCAGCATAGCCGGATCGTCGGTATGCTCCTCCAGGTAACGGATGAGTGGGTGTTCGTTCGTTATCGTGCTGGACATTTAGTACTCCTCCACTCGGATTAATCTCTTCAGCGCGCGTCGCAGGTCACGCTCTGCGAAGACGCTGCCTTTAAGTGCCGGGGCACGGCTGCCGGCCCGTCTTGACGCCGTATAGTCCAGTCGGACAACGCTTTATCGCTGTCGCTGATCAGATCGTTCAAGAAAGGCCGGAAGCTCGACTCCAGCTCAGACCAGTAGCGCTCGCGCGCTCGCCAGTTCTGGATCAGGCCTTCGCGATCTATTTTTGAGGTCTTGCCGCTGGCGCCGGGCAGCAAGATATGCCGCGCCAGCGTATTCAGGGCTTTGTCCAGCGCGCCGGCGATATCTTCGGCTTGTTTGAGGGCGTCTCCGATGTCTGCGATGTGTTCGGCGTCGCGCAGAATCTCGAGCGGCAGCGGCAGGATTTCTTCGCGGTAGAAAATCACAGCGGCTTTATTGGCCAACATGCCGGTCGCCATCAGCCGCAGAGGATAGTCGCGCGGTAAGAGACGGAACTGTACGAGCGTGCTAAGCCAGGCGACGATTACAGACGGTGGATAATCCTCTTTATGAGTTTGAAGCAGAAAGCTGCGGTAATCGCGCCATAAAGCCTTCTGTTCATTGAAATCCAGTCTGTCACCTGTGACGTTGCCGTGTTTCTCATTCGCTATATAACACTTCTGTGGGCTTTTCACTTTCTCGTCAAGTTGTTGGGCAAATCCCACGGTCGCTTCGCGTACGGTTGGGCTGACGCCATTGGAGCATGGAATTAGCTGAATGCGATTGTTGGACCAAGTCAAGTAATCCAAGTAGCCCAGGGGTCTGCTGCGTACTGCAAAAGGATCGTCCATCTCCCAGGCAGGCGCATCTTTATCGCTGTTTGGCAGCGGGTGTTCGCCGGCGCGCAACATGAGATTAAGGCGGAGGGTGTCATATAGCGTGGAGCCTTGCGCCCAGCAGATCACCCCGCGTGTGAAGGGACTGTCTCTGAACTGGACCCGCTTGCCATCGATGAACGGGCCCGTGCCGCAAGTGCGGAAAAGGCGTGAAGTGATCAGTAAGCGAGCCGCTTCCGCTGGAGTCGCTTCCATGCCATCTTCATCTGTTTCATGGGTGAAAAGCGTGCCGGTATTGCCCTTGGAGTGCACAAGGTGAATCAATGATTTGGGTTTCACGCGCTCGTCCAGCGCCTGATAAAAGGGCCGCTCCGGATGAAAGAGGTCAAAGCGCTCGTGCCGGAGCGCAAAGTAAGCATCGATCGGCGCCATATCGAAGGCGCGGGCATCCCACAGGGCCTTCCATTCGGCCAGACTGGCCGGACCGAAGACGCGGTGCAATACCGCCAGCGCCAGAGGCATGACGGCTGCCGACTGAATTGGAGTGGCGCAAGCTATCTCGCGCAGTTGGGGCGCGCGCAGAAGCAGGTCGCGCAGGCTTCCACGGTGACGCAGGGTATCCCGGCTTGGTCGATCAGGTTGAATGAAGGGCGCATGCCGCCTCCGCCTTGATGATTTCCAATCCATAGGTCCGCGTGAGCCGCAGCGTATAGGGGCTGTCTTCGCAGGAAGCTCCGGCCGCGCGCAACAGCTTGGCCCGAGCAGACCGTGACAAGGTGGCGGATAGCAGGATCATGGGCGATTCAAGCGCCACTAGCCACTGGATCAGGCGCTCGATGATCACGCTCATATAGATGTCGTAACTGTGGATCTCATCAAAGATGATGACTTTATGACTCAGCCCAAAGAGGCGGACAAAATGATGTTTGGCCCCCACGACGCTCAAAAGCGCCTGATCGATGGTGCCGACAGCATAGGGCGCGATAAGGGCGCGTTTGCCGGTGGCGAACCAATCTGCGGCGTCCCACTCGCTCTTGTTGCCTTCGTGCTGATTGCTTGGGCAGTAAGGCTGGTGGTCCAGGACCTGCTCCGCTTGAGAATGAATCAGTCGGGCTTGGATGTCCGCCTCGGGATAGCGCCCTTCAAGAAACTCGCTGACGCGCCCGTACATCTGATTGCTCGTGGCTTGGGTGGGCATGGCGATGTAGCTGCCGGATAGGCCAAAGCGATTCACCAACCAATCTGCGGTATACAGCGCCAACTCAGTTTTGCCGCCGCCCGTGGGATACTCGATCAGGATAAGCCGCGGCGTATCCGGCAGTTTTTGCAGCACGTTTATGCCAGCGCGCTGCAGGGCGTTGGGCGGGAAGGGGAACAGGCTCTCGAATGCCGGCTGGCAGCGGTCAGGTGACCGGCCCAGCCAACCCAAGCCTGCCAAGGCTTGCTGCGCTTGCACCAGGTCCCGGGTGTAATATGCCTGCAAGGCGATTTCCCGCTCTTCGTAGGGGAAGTAGTTGATATTCGAGCCGATCCAGTCACATACGGAGACCAACCCGGAGAGGAAAGCGGCGAAGGCATTCAGGTCTTCTACCTGGGAAGGTAGTGCGATGGCGCGGACATTCAGCGCCTGTTGTAGCGCATCACAGGTTGCCACTTGCAGCTTCTTCCAGTGCCCTTTGCCGGTGCGTACGACCATCGTTTCATGGGCGGCTATCCAGCGACCATGATGGCCGCCGATGGCGGATGCCAGCCGTCTCGCGTGTATCGGATCTACGCCTTTGCCGGTGAGCCAGGAATTGACGATCGCCGCCGATGGGACGCCGTGGCGCGTGTCAACCAGATTCTGGAAGGCCGGGGTTGCCTTGCCGATATCATGGAGACCGGCCAATAGCGCCAGCTGTTGGCGCGCCGGCTTGTCGTCTAGATCCATCAGGTTCTGCAGGCGTATTTTTTGTGCCGGGCTCAGCGCGAGATCCCACAGGCGCGTAGCGACGGCGGCGACATCCAGCAAGTGATAGATCAGGGGGTGGCAGGTTTCAGCGTGGCGATCATATTTCGCCCACAGGTGAACGATCTGGAATGGCTGACTCAGCGTTTCTTCTGAAGACAGGACAGGATACCCCGCAGGCCGAATCCGGTTGTGTGTCAGACCGGTGCTCCAGCGTCTTGTCCCTTCGCTGCGATTGATGCCCGATTCCGTATGTTCAGTCAGTGGAGGCACAGTTGGTTTGACAGGTTCTCAATCGATAAGACTGCCAACACTGTAGTATCCGACTGTTAGCACAGCTTGAATTCGCTCTGTGAAATGTATAAATAAGAAACTTCGCTGGCTTCAGAAAGGCCGTCAGCGGTCAAATGCGTCCAGGCCGCTTAGATTGCTCAGCGCCAGTGACTCGCGGTATTTCTCGTTGACATAGGCCACGAGCTCCTTGAGATGGTTGGCGTCGCGCTCGGCGAATATGTTCGGGCCGCCCCACACCGATAGGGTCTGTCCCCGCGCTTCTGCCTGCCTGCAGAGTCTGCCGGGCTCAGCAATCAGCATGCCGTTACATATCTGCACCCATCGCGGCGGGGGTATATCGGAAAGCGTAGGCTAAGTTCGCTGTCTTCCTTGCTCGGCTGCTCGCTCCGCTGCTTATCCCTGCCCGTGATCCAGATGTCTTCCCAATCAGCCACGATAAGTCTCTCCTGTGCCCGTTGCAGGCGCTCGCTCTTTGCTGACAGACGCCACATCAGCAAGCTTATCCTGACCGCCCAAGATTGTCAGCACGCCCTTGTCGCACTCAGCAATGAAGTTGCCCAGCAGACGCTCTATCTCGCTGGCGATCCCGCCATGCGAATAGCCTGGAGACGTCTGTACAGTCAAGTCTCCACTGATAAATGTGTAACAGTTCGATTTGCTCGCCGGCCCCTAGCCTAGCCGCCCAACATCATCGACTGTGTAAGCGCATTAGCGGAGAGTCATCGTCACATCGCCACTGCTCACTTACAGCGACATTCAGTATAGCGTGCGGAAAGCCTATTTTTCTGAAACTCTAATCTTCATTGCCGCAAGCGGCGAGTTGAAACGCCATCGGGGAATATGCGTCTCACGCCGCGTCGGCAGCGCAGATAAACAAAGCTGTTCGTGGGCAGTCTCGAACCGGGCCGCTTTTTGGCAAGCAGTAAAGTGTCGCATTTCCATTTATACGACGCTTTATGTTAGACTATTTTCATGGTCTCTACACAACTTCCAGAGCGTATTGCGCCGG
>JAGWBC010000235.1:0-2570 GCA_021296115.1 Anaerolineae bacterium
CATCTCGGAGTGGTACGATTGCGAACTGTCCAGTAAGCACGCTTCTAGAAACGACGTATGCGGTCAAAAAGGCGTGAAGGCTAGTAAAGGGGGCTAGATCTTGCTGCATCTGTGGTCATTGGCGACCTGGGGCATTGATATTACACATGACGCTGGTACGCCGGAGTGGATCGACACGCCGGTTACTAGAATCAACATAGGTAATCTCACGCCGAGCAAGGGACACGCATTTGACGGAACACGCTGGACAGTTCGGCTGCCAAAAACCTTATATCTTTTGACAGCGTGGTACATGGATGAGCTCTGCGAGCATCTGTATGTTTCTTGTCAAGATCCGTATGGCATCACTGTGCAGAGTATCCTGGATGAGCTTAGGGTTGAAGAAGACCTACCCAGAATGCATATAGCAGGAATCAATCTCAATCATTTGTGGTACACTGTGGATGGCTTTTATACGTTTACCTTCGCGTACTGCTACGGTGGCTTACCGTACCAACACCTCGGTTCGTTTCATATCATGGTGATGCAGAAGGAGGAGTAGCATGAACGAAGACGAACGCATTATTGAAGTAAGTGTAGAAAATGTGCGCACGCCCATCACCTGGCTTAAGGACCCGACGCGTCATCTCCTCAAGATCAAGGCGGTCAACGCAAAAGACAACAACGACGCGGACGCGCAGCAATCGCAATCAACTGACTCGCCGCAAGACGAGACAAACAGTTCGCCCCGCGCAGACTAAGCGGTTTTCCACTGACACTAGCGACCCCGTCTTAAGGCGGGGTTGTTGCTTATACCGGTCCTCGCGCGACCTTCCCACCGACAGCCCAAAATATTCGCGCTTTCTTGTTCCTTCGGCGACCACACGCATATTGCGCTCGCTGGCGCTCCCCGACCCATTGCAATGGCGAGGGGTTGACGTAGCGGGCCGAGGCATGGCGTCAGGTCCAAAACAGGGATGACTGACGATAATGTGCTACAATATCTGCCAAATAGTTTATTGGAGGTTTGACCATGCGGTACCTTTTGCTAACCCTTATCTTTCTCCTATGCTTCGCGCCAACTCTGGCGACCGACTACACGCTCGACGAAACCTGCACCCTCGCCGATGCCATCAGAGCCGCCAACGCCGACGAAGAGCGCGGCGAATGCCCTGCCGGCGATGGCGCCGACAACATCACGCTCACCGCCGACATCACCCTGGAAGGCGAACTGCCGCGTGTCCTCTCCGACATCACCATAGATGGGGCGGGCTTTAGCATCAGCGGTGACGAGCAGTTCCGCATCTTTTATGTCGATGGCGGCGCGCTTACCCTGCAGAACATACATTTGACGGGTGGTCTTGCTCACAATGAGGTCAGCTTCACCTTTGTCGATGGCGTGACCGGCCGGAGCAAGAGCGGCGGCGCCATCATCGCCAACCGCGGCAGCCGTCTGGAACTGGTTAACAGCCGTTTCACGAACAATGTGGCGGAAGCCTATGGCGGCGTGCTGGATACCTGGGCGAGCGAAATCATTATCGTCGACAGCGAATTCAGCGGCAATTCGGCGGCGAATGGCGGCGCGATCGGTTCCGCCTTCAGCTCGGTCTCCGTGAGCAATAGCACGTTCGACGGCAACATTGCGGCGGAAGTCGGCAGCGCGTTGCAGGTGTTTAACGGGTCGGCGCACGTCAGCGATACGCAATTCACTGGCAATACATCGGCGGAAGACGGGGGAGTGATCAACGTCTTTGCCGGCACGGTGGAACAAAGCGGCAATACCTTCAGCGACAATGTAGGCGGTGACTGTGCTGGCTGCGAATGAGCGCGTCACTGTGCCCAATTCTCGCTAGGCCAATGTAAAATAATGTAGCCCCGCCTTACGGTGGGGCTTGCTTTTGCGTGGTAGCAGCATAACCGCGACCATACAGCCGCCACCCCACACCGCATCCTTGCTACCCTGACCTCGAGTGCGCCTCACCATCCCTTTTGGCGCTCGCCAAACTAGCCAGATGGCAACCGGTCTTATGACACAAGAAATAATTCGCATAATCGATTCTCACAAGACCGAAGTTCGACCGCGGGCGCCGGATGCTGCCATATCGGGGCTTAGTTTGTGCCTGCCGGGGAATGGCGTCAGGTCCAAAACACGGATGACTGACAACAATGTGCTACAATATCCGGCAAATAGTTTATTGGAGGTTTAACCATGCGGTACTTTTTGCTAACCCTTATCTTTCTCCTATGCTTCGCGCCAACTCTGGCGACCGACTACACGCTCGATGAAAACTGCACCCTCTCCGATGCCCTTAGAGCCGCCAACGCCGACCTAGAGCGCGGCGACTGCCCAGCCGGCGACGGCGCCGACACCATCACGCTTACCGCCGATATCACCCTTACCGGAGAACTGCCGCGTATCATCTCCGATATCACCATTGACGGAGCGGGCTTTACCATCAGCGGGGACGGCGAGTTCCGCGTCTTTTATGTCGATATGGGCGGCTCGCTCAGCCTGCAAAACATCCATCTGACGGAGGCGCGGGCTCACAGCGAGGTCAGCTTCATCAGCGTCTGGGGCTCGACCGACTACA
>JAGWBC010000235.1:2670-9802 GCA_021296115.1 Anaerolineae bacterium
AATTGTCAGTGACAGCGTATTCAGCGGTAATAAGGCGGAGGACGGCGGCGCGATAGCTGCGGGTTTGAGCGTTGTCACCATCAGCAATCGCACCTTCGAGGGCAACCGTGTGAGGGACGACGGCGGTGCGCTGCAAGTGTTTAACAGCACGGCGTATGTCACCGATTCAACGTTCACCGGCAATGTAGCAGCGCGTAATGGCGGGGCTATCGTCGTCTTTAGGGGTACGATTGAACAGAGCGGCAAAACCTACAGCGACAACGTAGGTGGCGACTGTTCTGGCTGCGAATAAGCGCGCCACTGTGCCCAATTCTCGCTAGGCCAATGTAGAATAATGTAGCCCCGCCTTAAGGTGGGGCTTGCTGTTGCTTAGTAACAGCATAACCGCGACCATACAGTCGCCACCCAATACTTCATCCATGCTACCCTGACCTCGAGTGCGCCGTACCATCCCGTTACGCGCTCGCCAAACTAGCCAAACGGCGGACCGGTTTTATGACACAAAAAATATTTCCGTCTATCGAGAATCACAAAATCGATTCTCATAAAACCGAAAGCTCTGTGCTGCCAATCTCGTCATCTCATCATGGTCTTCTCTGTGCCTCAGTGGAACCAACTAAGTGCTGCGAATTTCGCAGGATATTCCATTCATAACTGCGAGTCACCCTTCGCTGATGATTCGGGGAAGGGCGGGGGATGGGGTAGAAAGGCGGCGAATCCGGCATTCTCATTTCTGTATTGGAACTACTACTGTGCCTCTGCGGCCAGATACTTTGTACCCAGCGCCCCTTTGTGGTTAACTTACATTAGCAGCTCATCAGCAAGGCGCGACATATGTCACACTCCCACGGTCATTCCCACGACCATCACCACCACAGCAACAACATCCTCGTCAAAATCGCCATGGCCCTGCACCTGCCCGGCTTCACCCACGACCACAGCCACGCCGATCTCGCCGCCGACCGCGCCTTCCTCGATAACCAGCTCGCCGTCCGCACCGTCTGGATAGCCCTCGTCGCCCTCGGCCTGACCACAGCTCTGCAAGTCGTCATCTACATCGCCAGCAACAGCGTCGCCCTGCTGGCCGATACCGTGCACAACCTGGGCGACGCTCTCAATTCCATCCCGCTGCTCTTCGCCTTCTATATTGCCCGCCGCGCCGCCAACAAGCGCTACACCTATGGCTACGGCCGTCTCGAAGACATCGCCGGCGTCTTCATCGTCATTTCCATCGGCTTCAGCGCCGCCTACATCCTCTACGAGTCGATCCAGCGCTTGCTCAACCCGCTGCCGCTGGAGAACCTGGAGTGGATCGCCCTGGCAGCGCTGGTCGGCTTCGTCGGCAACGAAATGGTGGCGCTGATGCAGATCCGCGTCGGCCGCCGCATCGGCTCCGATGCCATGATCGCTGACGGCCAGCACGCCCTGATCGACGGCCTGACCTCGCTGGCGGTGCTCATCGCCGTCATCGGCACGCTCATCGGCCTGCCCATCCTCGACCCCATCGTCGGCGTAATCATCGCCTTCGCCATCGTCGGCATTACCTGGAACGCCATCAAAGCCGTCTGGTACCGCATGATGGATGCTGTCGACCCCCATCTGGTCGAGCATGTCGAGGCGCATGTGCTGGCGCTTGATGGCGTAGTCGAAATTGAGACGCTGCGGCTGCGCTGGGTCGGCCACCGCATGTACGGCGTGATCAAAGTGGCGGTGCCGGCTGATGCCTCGCTCGCCGCTAGCCAGGTTATCGTGGAGGCCGTGCAGCACGAAGCCGGCCGCGTCATCCCGCAGCTGGCCGAGTTGACCGTGCAGATCGTGGCGGCTGAATAGCTACGCGCCGTCGATCTGCAGCTCAGCGCTTGTGTTGAGGAATTCGCCCAGCGCCTCGGCTTCCGCTTCCAGCTGCGCCGCCTCAGCAGCGCTCAGCCGCTCGAAGGGCGACACCTTGACGCGCAGGCCCCGGCGTCGCTTCTCCAGCTTCCAGTTGGCTCGCGCTTCGCCGTCAATGAGTACGCAGGCGCGGATCATGCCGCCGCCCGGATGCACCCGCTTGGCGTAGGCATTCGCCACCATGAAGGCGCGGCTCTCGTAACCCAGCAGGTAGTTGTCGTAGCGCGGCAGCAGGCGGACCGTCGTCTCGTCGGTCGCGGTCTCAAGCGCGCCCAGCTGCTCCTTGAGCATCAGCGCCTCGCCGTCGGGCAGCGTCACGGCGACGCACTCGTTGCCGACCGCTTTCCAGGCCGCTTTCACTTGCGCCGTGGCCAGACCAGACCATCGCTTTAAGTCCGTCATGCTGGCCGGCCCGTAGGCCGCCAGGTAGCGTCGCGCCAATGCCGGCAGCGGGTCATTGGGCTGAGGCGCCTGCTCCGGCAGCCACTGATCCTGCAGCACGTAGCTCAGATCACCGTCAATCTCCGGGCCAAAGCAAACCAGTCCGCGCAGCGCAGCATAGCGAACCAGGTGATGGATAGCCTGCCCCGCCACCGGGATACCCCGGCTGTCCAGCGCCTGCGCCAGCTGCGAGCGAATCAGCGCGCCCTCGCGGCTCAAGATCGCCTGTATCGCTTCCAGCCCGCGCTCGCGCTTGTAGCGGCTGCCCGTCCCGCGGATAGCGCCGGGTCCGCAAAGCGCCAGCTGCCAACGGACGTCTTCCGCCGCGACCAGATGCAGCGTCCCGCGCAGCGTCCAGGTCAAGATGAAGGCGCGCTCGACTTCGCGGGCTTGTATAACATCGGCCTGCGAGACAGCCGGGCAGCGCGCGTGAATCGCCAGCTGCGCCGACGACCACTCCTGCGATTGCAGGGCGAAGAGCGCCGACACTGTCTCGGCGGCCGATACCGTCTGTGAACCAGGCGCGAGCAGTTGGCTGCGCAGCCGGGCTCGGCGGAGTTCTGCATAAGAGATTGCGGTGATAGCCTTTGCCATGCAAATCAGCCAGGATTTCGCCCGGTCTTATCGGTCTCAGCCTTCCGCTAGTTTGGCTTGCTCTTCAGCGATTCTTTCCGGACTGCAAACGAGCTTCGCCAAGAATTCCTGATCGCTCGCCAGCCGCTCTTCCAGCGGGATGACCGCGCCCTGCGACCGCAGTTCGGCGCCGACGTGTTCGGAGATCGTCGCTTCGCCATTCTCAATCACGGCATCGGCTTGGTCGATGAGCTCCTGCGAAAGCTCAATGCCCTGTCTTCCCGCCATATCGAGGTTGATGCCGATGGCGCTGCCCGTCTGTTCGTTGATGGCTGTGGTCGCAATATCGATATCGCCATTCAAATGCGCCGCCAGCAGTATGCCGACATTCTCGCCCTGCGCGTAATAGTGATAAAAGCCGGAACTGACGGTCGCGCCATAATAGATGGAGAACAATATGGGATGGAAGACCGGAATACCGTATTCGTTGCCCAAGTTTACGACGATGGGCAGGCCAGCCGCGCCGGTGCGCAGGTCGATGGGCATCACGAAGGCGTATATGCCCTTGCTGATAAGCCCTTCAGCCGCCAGGTTCATCTCGTCGATATCCGTCACGGCCGCCTCCAGGACGGTCAAGCCAAGCTCTTCGCCGATCCGCCCGATTTCCGCCGCGCCGACCGCGCCAGCCGCCTCGGAAGAATTGAAGATGGTGCCAATCGTTTGAATATCGGGATTCTCTCCCAGCAGCAGGGAAATGACCTCTTCGTATGGGGTGGAAGATAGGGAGCCGCCGACATGCTCGGGCTTGATGCAGGCCGATTGAAGAATGCCCGCTTCATAAGGGTTGTAGACAGAGGTGAAAAGCAGCACCGGCGGGTCGTCCATATCCGAGGTGGCGTTAATCGCAAGCTGAGAAATCGAGGTGGTAATCGTCACCAGCACATCCGGTTCTTAATCCAGCACGGTTTTCAGCATCAGGTTGGCGCTGGGCAGATCGAAATCGGCGCTGCCCCAAACGATGTTTATTTTTTCGCCCTGCAGATCCTGTCGCGTATGCAAGACCGCGTTCTCCTCGCTGCTGATGAATCCGTAGGATTCCAACACATCGAGAACGGCGCCTTCCGTGACGTCAAAAGTGCGTAATGAACCGAAGCGCAGTATCGCCACGGTGGGATTCTCTTGCGCGTGTACGATGGGAAGTGACAACAACAGCGCTGCTAATGATAGAATAATGATAATCTTGGACATGGTTTTCTCCTTTTGACGCAAAAGCGGTCAGTTTGTCAATTAGGGGATTATAGACTAACATTATATTGATTCAAGCAATTAAGGAGGCGGGCTGAAATTATGTTTTCTATGCGGCGAGCGGTTTTGTTGGCTATATTGGCATCAAGTTTGCTCATAGGCGGGCTTTTGGCGCAGGCGCAAAATCCCCCCCCCGACGTTTGACCTAGAGACGGGCGACCCGCTGCGGGAAGCGATCATCCCCCGTCTCGTTCCTGTTTTGATTTCCCAAGTATCGCCGACGCTCGGCGATGTCACCTTGGTCAACCGCGTCAATTCCGTGACCATTATGGCCATGATGGACGCGCTTGCGCCCTATCATCCCACGGCGGTCGGCGCTTATACGCGCTTTGAGCGCCAGCCGGAAGTCGAAAGAACGCAGCGCAATATGAATACCGCGTCGCTCTACGCCGCCTACCATGCGCTATCCGGCACGGTGCCTAGTGCCACGCCGGTATGGCGCGAGATGCTGGTCTCGGCTGGGCTGAACCCGGACGACGCGAGCATGGATCCGAACAGTCCGGTCGGCATTGGCAATCTGGCTGGGACGGGAGCGGTGGCCGGGTGCCTGCATGATGGCTACAATCAGCTTGGCGGCTATGCCGATACCACTGGCTATGCCCCGGTCAATTCGCCAACGGAATTGAGCGACCCGTCGCGCTGGCAGCCCGACCTGGTCCGGAAGGGCATAGGCATTTATACTGCGCAGCAATTCGTCATGCCGCAGATGGCGAATGTCGAACCCTTCGCCGATTTCGACCCGCGGGAAATCCGCGTCCCGGCGCCGACGGACAGCGATCCGGTTAACTGGGAAGCCTATCAGGCGCAGGTTGACGAGGTGCTGGCAGTCTCAGCCAATCTCACCGATGAACAAAAGATGCTGGCGGAGATATTTGATAACAAGGTGCGGGCTTTCGGCGCGTCTTTCCAGGTCGTTTCGCGCGGCATGGGTCTAACGATTGCCGAGAACATCATAGCCGATTTTCTGGTGATGCTGGCGATCCATGACGCCACCATCCCGACCTGGCAGGAGAAGCGGCGCTGGGATGCCGTGCGTCCCTTCAGCGCGATTGAGCATGTCTACGGCGATGAGCTGGTGACGGCTTGGGGCGGACCGGGCATGGGCACAATCGAAATCCCCGCCAGCCAATGGCAGAGCTATTTGCAGGAAGCCGATCATCCGGAGTATCCTTCCGGCTCCGCCTGCGTCTGCGAGGCGCAAGCCCAGGCCATGCGCCGCTACACCGGCACGGATGAATTGAACTGGGTGATTGATTTTCCAGCCGGTTCGTCGCGGATCGAGCCAGGCATGACGCCAGCGGAGGACCTGCAAGTTATTATCGCCACCTGGAGGGAATTCGCCGAAACCTGCGGCGATAGCCGCGTCTGGGCCGGCGTTCACTTTTGGCCATCAATTGCGGCTAGCGCGGAGGTCTGCGGCGCTGTCGGCGACGCGACTTATGAGTATTTCGCATCCTTGTTGGATGGCACGGCAGCTGAACGCGGTCCCGCGGCAGCGCTCCCGCCCGATCCGCGCATGAACGATCGCAGCGGCTAGCCTGCTGCCAACAGAGGCGGGGGTTCGCGCATGACATCGTTTCTTGAACTTGACCCAAATGATCTGGGTGTACAAGCGCTCTTTAATGTCATGACGGGCAGCATTGTGCCACGTCCCATTGGCTGGGTCAGCACGGTCGACCGCGTCGGCGTTCTCAACCTGGCGCCTTACAGCATGTTCACCGCTGTTTGCGCGAAACCTCCGACTATCGTTTTTTGCCCCAGTTACCAGCCGCCAGACTTCAAGGAGAAAGACACCTACAAAAACATCGCTTACTCCGGCGAATTCGTCATCAATTTTGTCAATGACGATACGGTCAAGGCGATGGACGCGACCTCGGCTGACGCCCTGCCCGAGGTTGATGAGTTCAAGCTGGCAGGCGTGTCGCCACTGCCCTCCAAAATCATGAAGCCGCCGCGCGTTGCGGAAAGCCCCATCGCCTTTGAATGCAAGCTGCATGAGTTGATAACCATCGGTTTACCCAGCGGTGGCGGGCATATCGTCATTGGCACAGTTGTGTATATGCACTTCGCTGAGGGCATCTATACCGACGACAACCACATTCATTTCGACAAGTATCGCCCGATTGGCGGCTTGGTCGGGCATACTTACGCGCACATTTATGATCTCTTCGGCGTATAATCTTCCGTAAGTCGCATGCCGCGAGTTGAACCCAAGGCGAGTTCCGAATGCCGCGTCTGCTATGCTTGATTCTCGCGCTTATCGCGACGGCGTCTGCCGCCTGCAGCGTGGACTTTGACCTGGCCGACGCCGGCAGCGGCGAAAAACTATACAATCAGTCCAATAACGAAGCGCCGGCCTGTTCCGCCTGCCATGCGATTTCCGGCGCGAGCAGTAGCATCGGAGACTCGCTGGCCGGCCTGGCGGATGTCGCTGCTGATCGCGTCGCCGGGCAGTCCGCGCAGGAATACCTCTACTGGAGCATCCTGCGCCCGGGACAGCACATTGTGGCGGGCTATTCCAATATCATGTATGCCGGCTACGAAGTTAGCCTGGAAGCGGCCGATATTGCTGACTTGATTGCTTTCTTGCTCACTCTGGAATAGATTAAAGTGGCAACACGCTACTGCCTTTCGCGTGGACATAGTGCTTGAAAGGAAACGTAAATGGAAATCGATGTAAGTACTAGCGGCGGCGCGCTTTTGATTAGTCTATTGCGCCTGCTGCATATAGTCGGCGGCCTGGTCTGGGTCGGAGCGGCGCTGCTAATGACCTGCTATGTGGAGCCAACAGCGGCGCGCGCTGGCGCAGCGGGGACGAGTTTTCTGCGCGCCATCTATCGCGAGACCAACCTGCCGCGAATGATCCCGCTGTCCGCGTTCATCACGACCCTCGCCGGCCTACTCCTCTATGAGATGCTCTCAT
>JAGWBC010000235.1:9866-10312 GCA_021296115.1 Anaerolineae bacterium
CCTTCATGGCTTCTTCGCAGTCTGGCGCCCGGCCGGCCGCTTTGCCAAGGCGCTGAAATCCGGCGCGGCGGACGAATCGCAGCTGGCGTCGCTGGAAGACAATCTTCGCCGCAACGGGCGCATAAGCATGTGGCTGGCGCTGGCCTCGCTGATATTGATGGCCGGGGCGCGTTACATCGGTCCTGTACTCGGCTAGAGTAACGCGCGACTGTCAGGCTTGATTGGTACTAGCATCTTTGCGCTCAATTTGAGCTCAATTGTTCCAGTCAAGTACGTTCAGCGTGGCGTTTCTCCACCTAAACCAGTGTTTTCGCGCGCACTTAGCTCCCCTTCCCTAGCTTGCTGGGGAAGGGGCCGGGGGATGGGGTTGTAGTGGTCCCGAAAAACTGGACACCTAGTTGAGAGAGTATACTGGTGTTTCAGCATGAGGGGAAACCACGATGGGT
>JAGWBC010000236.1:0-2036 GCA_021296115.1 Anaerolineae bacterium
CAAGCGCAAATTCAAAGCCGGCGCGGGCGCCATCCAGGTCTTCCGCTGATGCCCAGCCGAATTCAGTCACGCAGAGTTTGGTAGTTTTCCCGGCCAGGCGAATCGTGTTGGCGTAGCCCTCAAGGGTACTCCGGAAGCTCCAGCTCGGATGCGGGTTATCGAATGGACCGCGAAACACCGCGTCCGCGTCATCGGGGATCTGGTCGTAGCGATGGTCGGGGCCGATATTGTAGCCATTGTGGTGCGCGCCGATGCAGTCCGCCCAATCCAGCACACCCGCGTCGATCAGCTGCTGCAGATAGGCAAGGTCGTCGGTCGCGTTAAGACCATCGCTAATGCCCGTCGGCGCCAGCCCGCCGCTGATGATGATGATGCCGGGATCAATGGCCTTTATGGCATCATAAGCGGCGCGCAGCAGCTCGACGTAATTCGCCGCGTTAAGGCCATGATTGGACGTCCACTCACGGTCGATATTCTGCTCATTCCAGACTTCAATGGCGTGAATGCGACCGGGATAACGCTTGACGATCTCGGCGACGAAGTCGGCATAGTTATGTGGATCGGCCGGCGGACCTTCCCGGCTCAGGTCCACGCCCGGTTCGCGCGTCCAATCCGGCGCCGTAACCACCGATAGCAGCAGCTTGACTTTGAAGCGCTGAGCGCTGGGCATGATAAAGTCAAGTACGCTCCAATCGATCTCGCCGGGTTGGGTTTCCATCGCCTCCCAGCGCACCTGATGCTTAATCCAGCGCAGGCCCAAGTCGTCAGTGACGGATCGGTAGTAGTTGTCCTGGTTCTCGTAGTTGAAGTCGGGCGACTGCTCAACCTGGATGCCAACCTGGTAGCGCATGACATCGACGGGGAAAGGCGTCGGCATATTCGTTGCTGTTGGTTTCGGCTCGCCGTCAGCGATTTCCACCGCGGCCGAGGACCTTGAGCTGGGTGGCGTTGATGTGGTCGTAATAGTCGGCAAGGGCGAAGCGCTGGGCAGGATGATAAGCGCTTCCTCTGACTCAGAATCCGCCTCGGGTTCATCAAGCGGCAGCGGATTGCTCGAAGCCAGATCCAACTCTTCCGGATTATAGGTAAAATAAACGGCGAGAAATGTCGCCAGACACACCAGGATGGTGATGGCGAGCCAGGCGATGACAAAGCCGCGAATCTGCTTGAAGACCGTCTTGGTTACCACGTACGCTCCACGCTCGCTTATACACGAGAGTACAACAGAATGCGCCTCAGCGGGAGTCTGGCCGGCGCAATCACCTGGCCGCCGCCAGCGTATTGCAGGCCGGGCAGGAGCCGTCGGGGCGCACGATCGCATAACCCGCCTGAGGATCGGCGTCGTACTGCGTGAAATCGATATTCCAGACGATCAGCAGCCGCACCTGCCCGCTCTGAGACGCCAGCGCGGCCGCCTGCGCCAGCCAGGACGCCTGCTGCTGCAGCGTGACATTCTGGGCCCAGCTGAAATATTCCGGCAAGTTGGGCAGCCCTTCCGAGGTGACGTAGCCCAACTCCGTGAAACAAATTGGACGGCGCGTGATGCTGATATAGCCGTGCAGCATGCCGTAGAAATAGCGCGTGTAATAATTGTCGCCGCGCGGGTCGCCGCTGGTTTGGCTGGGCGGGACGATGCCTTCGTTGTAGTGGGCGCCGACGCAGTCGAGGTAATTCAGCCCGCCGCCTTCCACCATCTGGCGCAGCCAGCGATTGTCGGGCATGACGCGGTCCGGCCGGTCTGAAACGCCGGTGGGCGCGGGCGCGGCGCTGATAACCATGGTGGCCGGATTAACCTGCTTGATCTTCCGATAGGCCATGGCGAGCATCTCTGCGTATGCCAGGCCGCTGATTTGGCCGCGCGGCCATTCGCGGTCGAGGTTGGGCTCGTTCCAGACTTCGATGGCATCCGCGCCTTGGCCGGCAATCCGCTGCAGCCAGTCCGTGTAGGAATCGATGTATGCCTGGCCGCCCTGCGCCAATTCATTGGGATCGCCGACTGTGCCGATGAGTATCTTGAAGCCGTGACTGTGCGCGGT
>JAGWBC010000236.1:2083-6054 GCA_021296115.1 Anaerolineae bacterium
CCGGCCTGCCGCATGGGCCCGATGGCGCGCGGGCTGCCGGTGTTCGTGACGTGGCCGCCGATCTCGATGCGAATGCTGCCGGGCGGCGGTGGCGCGTTGTCAATGCTGCCGCCGGATGTATTGCTGGGCGCGGCAACGACGACGCGTGGTACGGGCGTCGGCGTGGGAGTCGGGGTCGGGGTCGGCGTGGGCGTAGGCTCGAACAGCGGCAGTACGGCGCCACCCCGACCGCTGATAGGGCCGCCCCCGCCTATGACCGACCAGTTGACGGCGTAGTTGCCGTCGGGCGCTTCCAGCGTTAATACCAGGTCCTCGTCCAGCTGCGTGTCGATTTGGTCGAGCGGGCCGTCGGCCGCGTCGATCGACCAACGGGCGACGAACTCGCTCGGGTCGGACGCAGAGGGCTGCGACGACTTGTAGCTCATGATCGTCTCCATCAGGGGCGCTCTGTTGTCGACCGCCAGCAAGTCGCCAAAAGCCACGCCAGCAATGGCGAAAGGCAAAGTCTGCTCCAGGCGATGTCGCAGGGCTGCGGCGTCAGTCAGCCAGGTTCGCGCGACCGGGGCGTCGCTCTGGTCAATGTAGTCCAGGTATGAAGTCTGGGCGCCATCGTCGAAGCCGGAACGCAGGCGATAACCGCTGAGCGAGGCGCGGACCACGGTTCCGGGTTCAATGGAGCCAGTCTCGCTGATATCGTCAGCCTGCAGGATTACATCGCCGGCCGGCGCGAAGGCACTGTGCCAGTCCGTTGCGCTCAGCAGGCCGTCGACTTCCCGCTGGGAGCTGGCGCTGAGGCTGAGCAGCAGTTTGTGGCCGTCGACTGCGCCCGTGGCAGCGCGCAGCAATTGCTCAATATTTCCGGCTGAGCCCCTTGTAAAGTCTTGTGGATGCAGCGTGGCATCCAGCACGACGTAATCCACCGCCGCGCCGAGACGCCCCCAATCGTAGACGCCGCTATGCCACTCGCCCTCAGCGCTGCGTTCAACCGGCACGACGACCCCCAACAGGTCGCCTTCCTGCGACAGACTTGTGCCCAGCTCGGTGACAAATTGCGCGAAACTCTCGCGATACTCAACCGAAAAGCCGCGGTAGTCAATGAATACGCCAGCGAACACGTTGTTGTTTACCATCCGGAAAATCTGCCCGATGTGCCGCCGGCGCAGCGCTGGATCGCCCAGGATAGTCTCGACCGTGGTTGTGTCGAGCGCTTGGGGATCGAGAAAATTGCGGATCAGCGGCATATACAGGTAATTGGATTCAGGGTCGCCGCCGGGCGCCAGACTACCAACCAAGCCGCCCTGCTCGCTCGGCCGCAAGCCGGCGGGGCTCAATATGGTCGTTATGCCGATCACCTCGACATTGAGGTCGTGACTGACTTCTTGCGCTAGCAGCACTATGGGCGCGGCAGGCCTACGTTCAAAGAGCGCAAAAGCTAATGGCGCGTAGTCGGCCATTCCAGTAAAGACATCACCGGAGCGCGCAGAGGGAATGAAGCGCCAGGAGTCGCCATCCCAGCCGCGCAGCGACAGGCGTTCAGAGTCGGCAGCATGCCTGAGTTCGATGCTCAGCGATGCCGGTGGCGCGCCGCGCGACTCGAGGATGTACACGGCGCTTTTCAGCGTGTAACCCGTGGTCGGGGCGCTGCGAGCGGCGGGCAGTGGATGTTCCGGGCTGTCGCCGCGGAATTCCGCTTCAGAAAGTCGCGTGATCTTAAGCGCGAAGTCGGTGGCGGCCGTATCTTCCGGCAGAATCAGGCGCAGTTCGGACCCATAAGTCAGCAGTGGCGAGCCGGCGTTGAGGGCTGTGTAGGATCGCGCCAGCAGCCGATCCGGCAGATCAATCGGCGGAAGAAAAAGCGCAAGCGCCGTCAAAGCTGTTGCGATAAGAATGGACGAGCAGCCAATGAGCCAGCAGCCGCTGCTGCGGCGTTTTTGTGGTGGAAGTGGCGGGTCGGGAGTCATAGCGCTAGACGGACAACTGCTCCGGCCCGCCCTTGGCGCTGCTGACCGCGTTCACCAGGATACGCGCCCGGCTGCGCAGCCGCGAATTGGACCAGGTTCCATCGCCGACCAGCCAGCCGCCCATGCCGCAAGCGACCGCGCCAGCCTGGATGAACTCGCGGGCATTGCGGTCGTCCATGGCGCCATTGCACATGAATGTCATATGCTTCAGCGGGCCGAACATGGCGCTGAAATAGTCGATGCCGAGCGCGCCGATAGGAAAGAGCTTCAGCAGTCGGACTCCCATGTCCCAGGCAGCCACCGCCTCGGAGGGTGTGGCCACGCCCGGGCCCATAAGAACGCCGCGATCCATGACGGCCGCGACGATTTCCGGCTGGAAGGCGGGCGAGACAACAAAGTCTGCGCCAGCATCGAGGGCAGCCTGCGTCGCTTCCAAATCAAGGACCGTGCCCATGCCGACGCATATCGCCGCGCCAAATTCGTCTTTGACGGCTCGCATGGCCGCGATCGGCTGGTCCGAATTCATCATCATCTCAAAGACATGAATGCCTTCGTTGAGCAGCACCTCACTGACGCGCAGCGCGACATCCGGCGGAAAGGCGCCGCGCATACCCGCTACAATGCCGCTGGATTCGATGGCGCTCAGCGCGTCATCAGCCTTCATCACCGCGCCCTCTCTCCTGCTGCTATAATTCACGTCGCAGATGCTGTTTAATCATAGTGTTTGCAGCGCCATTTGCCAATGAAGGAAAGTGACACTGTGAAGATTCTGATCGCCGCGGGCGCATTCAAACAGAGCTTGACCGCTGCCCAAGCCTGCGCCGCCATAAAGACGGGCCTGCAGCAGTCGGGTCTCGGCGCGGATTTGGAGCAGCTGCCGATCGCCGATGGCGGCAACGGGACGCTGGACGCCTTCCTGGCAGCCGGCGGGGACCGTCTGACCGCGCCCGTTCTTGATCCGCTTGGTCGGCCGATACAAGCCGACTACGGGCTGCTGGACGGCGGAAAGACGGCAGTCATTGAGATGGCGCTGGCATCCGGGCTGGAGCTGCTGGCGCCGGAAGAGCTGAACCCCATGACCGCCTCGACTTATGGGACCGGGCAGCTGATGGCTGAAGCGCTGGCGCGTGGCGTCGAACGCATCATCATCGGCATGGGCGGCAGCGCGACGGTGGACGGCGGCATGGGCTGCCTGCAAGCCCTGGGTCTGCGGCTGCTGGACGAGCGCGGGAATGAAGTGGCGGCGGGCGGCGCGGGACTGGCGCAAATCGCGACTTTCGATGCGAGCGGCATGGACACGCGCTGGGGGCAGGCGCGGATCGTCATCGCCTCGGATGTAGAAAATCCCACGCTTGGGGAAGCGGGCGCGGCGCGGATTTTCGGCCCGCAGAAGGGCGCAGACGCGGCGATGGTTGAGCAGCTTGAGCGCAATCTTACACACTGCTTTACGCGTCTCTATGAGCAGCGCGGCGCTGATGTGCGGGCCATCAAGGGCGGCGGCGCGGCGGGCGCATTCGCAGCCGGCTTGATGGCCTTCTTGTCTTGCGAGATCGTATCCGGCATTGATCTGGTGCTGGCGCAGAACCGCTTCGAGGACAAGCTGGCGGAGGCGTCGCTGGTGATCACGGGCGAGGGCCAGATCGACGCGCAGACCCTGGGGGGCAAGGGGCCGCTCGGCGTGGCGAAGTTAGCGGCGGCGCAAGGCCTGCCGACGATAGCCATCGCGGGCGGGCTGAACATCGACGACGCGCAATTGCATGCCGCCGGCGTCCAAGCCGCTTTCTCCATCGTTGACAAGCCCATGCCCCTGCAAACGGCGCTGGACGATGCGGCCGATTTGTTGCGGCGCGCGGCGCTGCGGCTGGGCTATGTGCTGAAACTGTCGCAGCGGACGCGCTAGGGCGCCACTGCGAGCGCAAGTTTCGCGCGGTTTCGCCTACCATCTGCGAAAAAGCTGCCCTAGAATGCCCGCAGAAAGGGGCGGTTAATGCGGCGCATCGTACTCAAATT
>JAGWBC010000236.1:6133-8501 GCA_021296115.1 Anaerolineae bacterium
TCATCGTGGTCTCGTCCGGCGCGCAGACGGCCGGCCGCGAACGCCTGGACTACCCGGATTTGGGCAAGTCCGTGCCCGCCAAGCAAATGCTGAGCGCGGTGGGCCAGAGCCACCTGATGCGCGTGTATCAAGACCTTTTCGACATCTTCGCCATCAGCGCGGCGCAAATCCTGCTGACGCGCGATGACCTCAGCGACCGGGTGCGCTACCTCAATGCGCGCGACACGCTCGACACGCTGATTGAGCAGCAGATCATCCCGATCGTGAACGAAAATGACACCATCGCCACCGAAGAAATCCGCGTCGGCGACAATGACAACCTGTCGGCATTAGTCGCCAGCGTCGTAGACGCCGACCTCCTGATTATACTGACTGACCAGCCCGGCATCTTCACGGATGATCCGCGCAAAAATCCCGGCGCGGCGCTGATTCAGAATGTGGCGCAAATTTCCGACGATCTATTTGATATCGCTGGCGGCGCCGGCAGCAGCGTGGGCACGGGCGGCATGGTAACCAAAGTGCAGGCCGCGCAGATCGCCAGCCGCAGCGGCATCAAGACTGTTATCGCAAGCGGCAGTGAACGCCTGGTGGTCAGCCGCATCGTCGATGGCGAGCAGATTGGCACCACCATTGAGCCGGCGCACAACCGCTCCGACAGTCGCAAGCGTTGGCTGCTCACAGACCGCACGCAGGGTACGCTGGTCGTAGATGGCGGTGCGGCGCGTGTGCTGCTTAAAGGCGGCGCGAGCTTGCTGCCGGTTGGCATCCGCGAGGTGAAAGGCGACTTCGAGCGCGGCGCGACTCTGTCCGTGTTGTCGCCTGAGGGCCGCGAGATCGCCCACGGCCTGAGCAACTACAAGAGCGATGATCTGCGCCAGCTCTGCGGCCGGAAGTCCAGCGAAATCGTGGCCATCCTCGGCTACAGCTACGGCGATGCGGCCCTGCATCGAAACAATCTGGTCCTGCTGTAACGCCGGATAGCGGCGGAATTACTTATGCGTATTCGGCTGTGTTAGAATTGCTGTAGATGGGAAGAGGATGCGGTGCAATATGGAAGTGCAAAAGCGCCTTTATACCGTGGACGATGTTTGCGAGCTGCAGGGTTGGGACGGCACGAGAGACAGAAAGTACGAACTGATTGACGGAGAGCTCATTGAAATGTCGCCGACGAACTTGTTGCATCAATGGCTAGCATCCGAGCTTTCCGGTGAAATTCGCAATTATGCAAAACGCAATGATCTAGGATTTGTAGGCGTAGAAGGCGGCTTTTCGCCGATAGACAACCGCCACACGCTACTTGCGCCCGATGTCGCATTCGTACGGAAGGACAGGATGCCACAGCCGCTGCCGCAGACATTCGCGGGTTTCATGCCGTACCTCGCCGTGGCGATTGCCTAGCCAAGCAATACCATCGCCGAATTGCGCGAGAAAGCGGCGACTTATCTGCAGCATGGCTCGCGTATGGTTTGGCTTGTATTTCCGGATCAAGAAGGTGTGGAAGTCTGCCGCCAAGGTGACGAAGAGCGGATCACTTTCGAATTCGTTGGACCAGATGGCAGCTTATCAGGAGAAGATGTGTTGCCCGGCTTCGAGCTGGAAATGGCGCATCTGTTCCCCACTAAATAGGATCAAGACGCTGCCGCAGCACTTAAACGGCGCACTCGGCTGGCAAGCCGAGCCCCTGCCAGATATATCCAATTCATGATGTATAACACCAGATACTCAATCAGCGGAATGCGCAATACTTCGTTGACTTGATAAGGCTCGCGCATGACCAGGTAGACGTAGAGCATCAGCACAAGGAATGAGCCGTAGAACAGTTGCCTCGCCCAAGGCTTCAGCCCCAAGCCGTGCATCTGAGTGATGAGGAATATGGCGGCAAAGCCGAAGAAGAACATGGGCCAAATATCGCTGCTCTGATTCAGCGCGACCTGAAAGGCATGGGGCAGCACCAGGATTTCCAGCAGAAACATCCAGCGCTTGTTCAGGTGGACGCGCAGGAACATCAGCGAGCCCTGCGTCATCACTAGAATGACATGGATAAAGCCGATCAGATGGCCCCAGGTCGGGACCATCGGATGAAACCAAAATGTGTAGATCACGGCGAAGCTGAAGAAATAGCCGTGGTATTTGCGCAGCCCGTCGGTAAAGGCTTTGCGAAACCCGATTTTCTTGCCGAAGAAAAGCCCCCGCCGCTGATTTTCCATGCCCAATATGACAATGAGCATGAGGGCGACGGCAAATTGCGCCGTCCAACTGGGCAAGTCTTGGGCGATGGCATCGTAGAAGACCATGGTCTGCAAGTTATGCTGGATGTGGAAAATCAGATTGATCCTCAGCGCCCCGACAGTTACCGCTCGCAAGTTGT
>JAGWBC010000019.1:0-11850 GCA_021296115.1 Anaerolineae bacterium
TGATGCCGACGCCACCGCCGCGCGACATGATTTCGGTCATCTGCGTCAGGGTGGTCATGATCCCTTCACGCGAGTCGTTGGGCGAGGGGATGACGTAGCAGTTATAGAAGGTGAGGTCCTGGTCCGTACCGGCGGCGGTGAGTATGCGCCCGCCCGGAACAAACTTCCAGTCATCCAGCAGCCAGCGAAACTTATGCGTCCATTCAGCTTGTTTCTCTGGCGTCGCCTCGGTTTCAGCCACGCCACGCGCGACGCGATCCATCATCTGCCCGGGCTCAGTTTCAATGGGCTTGTCGACATGCTCCAGATCGCGCGCGACCCTTTCGCCGTCGAGCAGTTGTACGGTGACTTGCGGCAGGTCGATGTCGACCGCAGTGCCGATTTCGCGCTGGCCGGTCTTGGCGTTGATGACCACAATCACCGTGTCGCCGACCGACAAGCTACTGCGAGTCATGTCCTTTTGGGCATAACGATCAAGAAAAATCTTGTAACCGAGTTCGTGAAGTTGGCTGGTAGCGATCTGTGATTGAATCATGAGGTCTGAGTCCTGAGCTGTGGAAACGTATTGTGGACGATGATGGCAGTTTAGAAAGACACTAGTTCAAACTTGGCAATTGCTTGCTTCACTGGCCAAGTTTATTAAAAGAATGTGGCGAATTCTTGGGCGCGAATTCGACGACGCATTTTATCATTTAATCGGTTGATTGCCTAATCTCTATGTCGTCGAAATTGCATGAGTTCGGTTTGAAATAGGCGCTGTTAGTTCGTCAATACTCTATCAACACTGTATCGTCCGCGGTGAATTTGTCTGGGCTGGAACCCCTGCCATGCCTACGGATTGGGAACAAAAAGGGCGGGCCATGCCCGCCCCGAATTGCAAACCTGGTCTTAACTTGCCGCGGCCTTACTGGCGGCGATTGCGCTTCCGCAAGAAGGCCGGCAGCTCGGTGTTCTTGGGGTCGATATTATCGTAGGTACGCGGATCCTCTTGGGGCGGCGACGGCGGCGCCATCCGGCTCCTTTGGAAGGACGATCCACCACTGCTGGCAGACGCGCTGTCGGGGGACGCTTGAACTTCCACGTCTTCATAAATCGGTCGTTGCACAGGCGGCGCCTGCGGCAGCGGCGTCGTTTGACGGATTGGCAAGGCGCCCGCTTCTTGCATATTCGTTTCGAGACGACTGCGCTCGAAGCCGGTAGCAATTACCGTGATGTGAACCTCATCACCCATGCTCTCGTCGATGTGCGCGCCAAAGATCAAATTACTTTCTTGATGCGCGCTATCCTTGATGATGGCGGCCGCTTCGTTAACTTCAAAGAGGGTCAGGTCGGCGCCGCCCGTTATCGAGAAGAGGATGCCGCGGGCGCCATCGATAGTCACGTCTAGCAAGCCGCTGGTGATCGCCATCTCGGCAGCGGAACGCGCCCGGTCGTCGCCGGCCGCGCGACCTACCGCCATCAAGGCAGCGCCGCCTTCGGACATAACGGTGCGAACATCGGCAAAGTCCAGGTTGATGAGTCCGGGCACGGTGATCAGCTCGGAGATGCCCTGGATGCCTTGGCGCAGCACATCATCCGCCAGCGAAAAGGCCTGCTGCAGCGTTGAACGCTTGTCAGCCATTTGCAGCAGACGATCGTTGGGGATGACGATTAGCGTATCGACTTGGCTCTTCAGCGCTTCAATACCGGTTTTCGCCAGTTGAGCGCGGCGTGTGCCTTCAAATGTAAAGGGGCGAGTGACGACGCCGATGGTCAGCGCGCCAAGTTCTTTGGCGATCTGCGCTATCACGGGCGACGCGCCGGTCCCGGTGCCGCCGCCCATGCCGCAGGCGACGAAGATCATGTCGGAGCCGCGCAGCACCTCAAGCAAGTCTTCCGAGCTTTCCTCGGCCGCCTTGCGCCCGATTTCTGGATTGCCGCCGGCACCGAGCCCGCGCGTCAGTTTATCGCCGATGCGCACGCGCGTCTTGGCTTTCGAGAGCATGAGCGCCTGGTTGTCGGTGTTTACCGCGATGAAGTCCACGCCGCCCAAACCCTCGTTGATCATGCGGTTAACGGCGTTGCCACCGCCACCGCCGACGCCGATGACCTTTATCTGCGCGAAGTTTTCCCCTGTAATCAAATCATTGACCATGATGACGTCCCTTTTTAATCAGCGCATCAACTCAACGCGTACGGCAAGTTATTGAAGTCATTGTACGCGTATTCAAAACTACTGCAAATCAAATCAGCGGCAATAATATACTTTAATTTTGCCGGGCAATTCTTATTCATCTTGCGGCAAGAAGCGCCGCAGAAAGTCGTTCATCCGCCGCCCCCAGTTGCTGACGGGCAGGCCCATGCTGGCGGCTAACTCGGGCTCGGACATCGTATCCATTTCCAGGCCCAGCCGCAGCAGCCCGACGCTGGTGCTGTAAGCCGGGTTCTTGAGCGTGTCGGCGATGCCGGTAATGCGCTCCGGATGAGCCAGGCGAACGGGCAGATTGACAATGCGCGAGGCCAGGTCGCGATAGCCCGGCAACTGTGAGCTGCCGCCCGTGATGACGGCGCCAGCGCGCAGCAAACCTGCGTAGCCGGAGCGTTTGATCTCCTTTTCGACCAGCTCAAAAATCTCTTCGAAGCGCGCCTCAATAACCATCGCCAGATCGCGGCGCGAAACGGGCAGAATCTCGCCGCCAAAGGGCTCCACCGGGAAAACTTCTGATTCGTTGACCGCGTTCATATCGGCATGACCGCGCTGTATCTTGACTTGTTCGGCCAAGCCAAAGGGCACGCGCATCCAATAGGTGATGTCCTGCGTGACGTGGTTGCCGCCAACCGGAATGATTGCGGTATGCCAGACGGTGCCGTCAATGAAGATGGCCAGGTCGGTCGTGCCGCCGCCGATGTCGATAACGACAGCGCCCATCTCGCGCTCGTGGTCGGTCAGGACTGCATCGCCGGCCGCAAGCGGGTTGAGAATAAAGCGGTCGACCAGAACGCCGGCGGACTCGACCGCGTCTTCCAAATTGGCCAGGCTGGTCGTTGAAGCGGTGATGATATGCGCGTCGACTTCAAGCCGGAAGCAGTGCATGCCGATCGGGCTGCGGATGCCGTCCTGGCTGTCAAGCGTGTAACTTCTCGGCACAACATGCAGAATCTCGCGATTGTGCGGGATGGCGATATTGCGCGCCACGCTCATGGCCTTTTCCAGATCTTCCGCCTGAACGCTGCGCGAGCCGACAATCGTGGCCAGCCCGCGGCTCGTCAGCGAGGAGATGTGGCTGCCGGCAACGCTGACGAAGGCGCGGTTGATATCATAGCCGCTTGATTTTTCCGCTTTGCGGATCGATTTGGCGATGGCGGACGACAAGGCGCCCACGTCATTAACCACGCCCTTCTTCATGCCATCGCTCGGCTCGATGCCCAAGCCGACGACATAAACATCTTCAGGCCGCACCTCGCCGACAACGGTGCAGATTTTGTGCGTGCCTACATCAAGTCCAACTACCAGGTCGCCCATGCGGTTCTATAGCCCCCACAACAGTCTGTAGAACGGTGCATCGGGATTCGCTATATTCAGTTCGGCAACGTCAATTGCGCGACTGCTAAGATTGCCCACCAGCACTTCGTATATCTTGATTTTCTCTCTCATCACTGCCGCCGAGTCAGCCCCCATCCATACTTGCCAACCCAAGTCATTGGTCCAGCCCAAACCGTGCGCGGGATGAAAATCCAGATGCCCGCCCTCCGGCAGAATCTCTCTGAGACGCAAGGCGCCCAGTACCATATCCTTGTCCAAGTCCCTCGCCTCTGGCAGCGGGCGATCACTGCCGTCACGCACCAGATTCACATGCAATAGACCGGGCATTTCCGCGCGGGCCGGCATGGCGCGCCCTTGTACATCTATCCAGGTCTCTTGCCCGCCATTTGACCAGACAACCGCCGGCTGTCTTTCTTGCACCAGCAAGGTGACCAAATCGGGCGGCCAGCCAACTTCTACTGATACGTCCGCCACCGATGCCGAGCGCAGCAAGTTGCGGCGGATTTCGGCCGGATCCAGCCAGAACATGTGGTAGTCGGCCAATTCGGAATAGGCGAAAACCTCTTCACGGGTAATGAAATCGTTGCCGCGCACCTGAATTGCTCTCACATAAAAGACATCACTGGTGAAAAAGACTACAAGCGTCAATCCAAACAAGACCAAGAGCACACCGCTGATGACCCGCCAGCGCGATACCACCGGCAGACGCTCACGGCGCGCCGCTGTCGACAGCTTTGGCGCGGCGCCAGGCGCGGCCCGATGCAGCACACCAGGTGCACGGTCGGGTTGTCGCCTGTGCGCTTGGACATGACTTGCCACGTAGGGTCGTCCACCGGCTGTTGGATGATGCCTCCAGTCAATACGAGGTTCAGTTTACACTTGGTCAAAATAGGGCGCAAACGGCTTGGGGCGCAAATTCACTGCCATTCGCCAAGCGTTTGGATTTCGAGCTCGAGGGCGACGCCGAAGCGTTCTTTTACGCCGGCGCGCACAAGCTGTATGAGTTCAAAATAGTCGCTGGCGCTGGCGTCGACGCTCAGATTCACGAAAAAGTTGGCGTGCAGCGGCGATACCTGCACCGCGCCGAGGCGTTTGCCTTTTAATCCGGCCGCTTCGATCAGCCGGCCGGCGTAGTCCCCCGGCGGATTCTTGAAGATGCTGCCCAGGCTGGCGCCGGGCGGCTGAGTCGTCCGGCGGTATTCATTGTTGTGGTCCATACGGGCCTGAATTCGCGCCGCGTCATCGCGCTGCAATTTGAGCTCGGCGCGCATGACAAAGAAGCGCCGATCGCGACGGTGTTTCAGCCGGGAGTAGCGGTAGGCATATTGCAGGGTATTCACATCGCACCAGCGCTTTCCTCCCTCCGCTTCGTAAACCAGAAGGCGCGTCAAGGAGCTGGCGATGTCGCTGCCGTGCGCGCCGGCATTGTTGACCGCCGCGCCGCCCAGCGTGCCGGGCACGGCAATGGCCCACTCCATGCCGCTTAGCTCGTTCTCCTGGCAGAAGCGCGCCAGACGAATCAGATTGGCGCCGCTGCTCGCCTGCAGCAAGACCGCATCGCCGATGCTCTCCCGCTGAATGTCTGTGGCGCGGTTGATAATAGTCAGCCCGCGAATGCCGGCATCAGCGACCAGCACATTGGCCCCGCCACCGATGACGGTCACGGGTAGGTCGCGGCGCCAGGCTTCTTCCAGAAGCGCAATCGTATCTTCGTAGTCGGGCTCCCTGGCGACGTAAAGATAGTCGGCGGGCCCGCCCAATCGCGCTGCGGTGAAGCGGGCCAAGGGCTGCTCGCGCAGCAAGCCGTCGATCGCGGGCAATTCCGGCGATGGCATTGGCTTTACACCGGGCTATTCAGATATTTGTCGGCGATGAGATTGGCGTCGCCGGCGCTGAAGATCAGCACGACGGCCGGCGCGCGCGCCGACCGGCGCAGCCTGTCGACGGCAAGGTCAAATGTCGGGGCGTATTCCGCTGGCTGACGGGATTGCATCTCCACGACCAGCGCGGCGCTGGTCACCCCGTCGATGGCTGATTCGCGCGCCGCGTATATCGGCGTGACCAGCACCTGGTCCGCTTCTTGAAAGGCGCCGACGAATCCGGACCAGAACTGTTTGATGCGCGAAAAGGTATGCGGTTGCCAGATGGCCCAAATTTGATGCTGCGGATAGCGCCAACGGGCAGCCTGAAGGTTGACCTTGATCTCAGTGGGATGGTGCGCGTAATCGTCAACGACGACGACTCCATCGCGAACGCCGCGGATTTCGAAGCGCCGCGCTGTGGCGACAAAACTGCCGAGCGCCGCGGCGCCTTGCTTGACGCTGACGCCGCGTTCATAGGCCGCAGCCAAGGCGGCCAGCGCGTTGAGTACGTTGTGCAGGCCGGGTACGCCGAGGCTGACTTCGCCCTGGGCCACGCCATTTCGTTCGACGGTAAATCGGGTAGAGGGGCCGCTGAAATCCAGATTGGCAGCGCGCCAGTCGGCATCAGCCGCGGCAATGCCGTAAGTCCGGACCGCGTCACCTTCCCGGCGACGCGACTCGGCGAGCGCGCGCGCGCCTGGGTCGTCGGCGCAAGCAACCAGTATGCCGTCGTCGGTGATCAGGTCGACGAAGCGCTCAAAGGCCGCGGTCATCTCGTAAGGCGACTTGAAGAAATCGGGGTGATCGTGTTCGACGGTCGTTACTACCGCCAGGTTTGGGTCCAGGCCATGAAACATGTTGCCGTATTCGTCGGCTTCAATGACGAAGGACTCTCCGCAGCCTATAGCGGCATTCTTGCCGGAATTGCCCATAGCGCCGCCCACGATGTAGCTCGGGCTTACCCCGCTTGACTCCAGGATATGGATGATCATGGATGTGGTGGTCGTCTTGCCGTGCGTGCCGGCGACCGCGATGGTGTCGCAGCCGTGCAGCAGGCTGCGCATGAAACTTTTGCGGCGAAATATGGGAATGCCGCAAGCCTTTGCCGCGACTAGCTCGATATGATCGTCGCCGACAGCCGATGTGGCCAGCGCCAGGTCGACGCCCTGTACATGGCTCGCCGCATGACCCTGAAACACGCGCGCGCCATCCGCTGCCAGCTGCTCGGTGATTTCGCTGGACTGCATGTCAGAGCCGCTGACCACGCAGCCGCGCTCGAGCAAAATGCGGGCGATGGCTGACAGACCGGCGCCGCCGATGCCGATTACATGAACGCGAGCGCCGCGGCGCAATTCCAGCATGTCAGCCCCGGCCGATTTCGCGCAAAAGATTTGCCAATCGCTGCGCGCCCTTGGGATTCGCTAGTGCCTGCGACTTGGCGCGCATTTCCTTCAATCGCGCGTCGTCGAGCATCAGGTCGGACACGGTTTGGTAGAGTTTTTCGGACAGGTCTTCGTCGTTGAGCCGGACCGCGGCGCCGCGGTCGGCGAGATAGTCAGCGTTCACCTTCTGGTAGCGCCAGGCGTAGGGGTAGGGCGCCAGGATGCCCGGCAGCCCAAACAGGGGCAATTCCGCCAGGGTGCTGGCGCCGGCGCGGCAAAGCGCCAAGTCCGCCGCGGCGAAGGCCAGGCCCATCTCTTCGTGCAGGTACGCGTAGGCATGGTAGTGGGGGTGTTCCGCCAGGGTGCCGACCTGCCGCTGTGAGCGTTCCCAATCCAGTTCGCCGGTGATATGAATCACCTGAATCCCGCTATCCAGCAAGCGCTGCAAATGCTCTCCCAGGGCGACATTGATGTTGCGCGCGCCGCGGCTGCCGCCGAATACCAGCAAAGTCTTGCGGTCGGGCTCCAGCCCAAAGTGCTGAATCCCCTGCGCTTTGTCAGCGCATAGCCGACTTTCCAACAATGGATAACCGGTCACAACAGATTTGTCTCGCGGGAAAAAGCGGGCGGAGGGCGCCACAGTAATCGCGATCTTTTGAGCAAAGGGCTGCAGCGCCTTGATCGTCAGCCCGGGTTCGATATCCGGCAGATAGATGACCGTCGGAATGCGCAGCAGGCGAGCGCTAAGCGCTACCGGCAGATTGGCCCAGCCGCCGGTGAGCAGGATGACCTTGGGGCGAATTCTTAGCTGAATGACGAGCGATTGTACGGTTCCCAGAGATAGCTTCAGCAGGCTGAACAGAACGCGTATCGGATTGACGCCGTGTACGGGACCCGCCAAGACGTCATGGTAGCCAGCAAAAGCCAAGCCTGATTCCGCCGCCAGCTTGCGTTCCATACCGCCGACCGCGCCGATGAAATACAGACTGGGCGCCTCGTCATCCGCTAGGAGCAGCGCCTGCCCGGTCGCCAAGGCCGGATAGACGTGACCGCCTGTTCCGCCAGCTCCGATCAATATTCGCAATATCGCTTCTCCGTTCCGAAGTTGGTTTTGGCCGCGTGGCCACGCGATGAACGCTTAACATCAGTCCAACGCCGATCATGATCACCATCAGCGACGATCCGCCAAAACTGATGAAGGGCAGGGGCACGCCCGTGGACGGAATGACGCCGGTCATGACCGCGATATTCAGCAGCGCCTGAATGATCACCCAGGAGGTGAAGCCGACGCAAAGCAAAGAGCCGAAGTTGTCCTTCGCAATCCGCGCCATCTGGAAGCCGCGGATGGCAAAGGCGATATACAAGGCGACAACCACCGCCGCGCCAAACACGCCGAGCTCCTCGCCGACAATGGCGAAGATGCTGTCGGTATGCGGCGCCGGCAGCGCGCCGAATTTCTGCTGCGACTGGCCGACGCCCACGCCGATCCAGCCCCCGCGCACAAAGGCTGTGATGGCCTGCAAGGTATGATAATCGGTCAATGTGATGTCGCTGAGACCCGCGAGGAAGTTTGCGATGCGATCTTGGGCATACTCCCAGTACTGCACGACGACAATGCCGACCGCAGTCGTAATGCCGCCCACCGCCAGAATATGGAGCAAGTTGGCGCCGGCGACGAAAAACATGACACCGGCCGTAAGAGCCACGATACCGGCCGAGCTCAGATCAGGCTGCAAAATAATCAAGCCCGAGATCACGCTGACCACTGCCATAAAAGGCAGCAGCCCAAAAAAGAAGCTGTCCACGCGCGCCCCTTTGGATCCGAGCCAGGCAGCCATATACAGCACAACCGCAAATTCAGCCAACTCGCCGGGCTGCAAGCGACCGCCGGCGAAGGAGCGCCGCGCGCCGAATTTAAGCTCGCCATACATTCTCACCGCCACCAAGGCTACTATCGTAAAGAGCAGCATCCAGATAGCGAAACGTTTCCAAAAGCGATAATCGAGTGTGGCAAAGAAGAACAACGCGACGGTCGACAGTATGACGTTGCGCAGATGTTCCTCGACGAAAAAGCCGGATGCCGTGCCGTAGGTCTGGTTGCTCCAATCCCAGGTCGCGCTGAAGACCATCAGCCCGCCGATAATGAGCAGCAGCAGCACTATCGCCAGCATGGGTTTGTCAAAGGTCGCAATGAAACGGATCCTCTGATGCTTGACGCGGCGAACGCTGTCGTCGTTGACGACGGTCAACCCGGGACTGCGCCGTATCTGGCGGCGGATACGACGTTGTCTGCCGTCATGGATAGCTTGTTCAGTCATTCAAATTTCTAGCCGTCTGCGTTAACAGATTCATTATAGTTCAGATACCAATTGGCGAAAGTGGGCGCCGCGCGCAGCAAAATCATCGTAGGCGTCGTAACTAGTGCCGCCCGGCGACAGCAGCACGATATCACCCGCTTGCGCGACATCGGCAGCGCGCTCAACTGCTTCGTCAAGCGTCTGGACGCGAGAAAGCTGGTCGTCCCGCACGCGCATTTTTTCCATGAGATTCATCACTTTTGAAGCCACTTGTTTGGCGCCGTCTTCGCCGAAAACGATGATATGCCGCGCTTTACGCAGAGCGAAATGAATCGCCGCCTCCCAAGGCAGGTCTTTGTCAGCGCCGCCGATGAGCAGCACCAGATGTTCCTCGTAACTGGATAAAGCCGCCAGCAAGCGTTCGGGCGCAGTGGCGATGCTGTCGTTGACCCAAGTCACCCCGCCCACTTCGCGCACGGTTTCCAGGCGGTGCGCTACCGGCTGGAAGTTGCGTATCGACTTGCGCATAACATCCGGCGTGACGCCCGGGCGATCAATCGCCAAACCCATGCCGCCGGTGATGGCGCAGGCCGCCAGAACGTTCAGAACATTGTGATCGCCGCGCAGGGGGATCTCTTCGCGCTCGCAGACCACATGCGGGCCCATGTCATAACTGGCTGATCCGGCCACCAGCAGCCGGCTGCCCAGCATGAAAGCGCCATCCGGTACCATGTCATACAGGCTGAACGCCAATTGCTCGCCGGCGACCACTTGCTCCAGCGCTTGGCTGACGGGGCTGTCCCAACCCAAGACCGCCACGTCCGTCGCGCGCTGATAGCGCAGGATATTGGCTTTGGCGGAGACGTAATTCTCAAATGTGCCGTGCCGATCGATGTGATTCGGCGTCAGGTTGAGGACGGCGGCGACCGTCGGGCTGGCCGACATCAGTTCCAGCTGAAAACTGGACAGCTCCATGACGACGATATCTGCGGCTCTAATCCGTGGCAGGTCCTCTATAAGCGGATTGCCGATATTGCCGCCGCGCCAAACCTTGTATCCGGCCTCGGCAACAATGTTTGCAACGAGGGCTGTGGTGGTGGTCTTTCCGGCGCTGCCGGTAATGCCAATGACCGGGGCCGGGCAGCGTTCCAGGAAAAGCTGGGCGTCGTTGGTGAGGGGAATGCCTCGTTCGCGCGCTTCCTGCAGTATGGGCAGGTCAAGCGGGACGCCGCCCGACACGCAAATGCAGCGCGCGCCGACCAAAACCTCGTCGGGATGCCCGCCCATATAAAAGCGCAGGCCTGGATAGTCGCGGCGGCGCAAGCCCAACTCTTTGGCGCTGCGGCTATCGGTGACTACTACTTCTGCGCCAACGGTGGGCAGCCAGCGCGCGAGGGCGGTCCCCTGGCGCCCAAAGCCAAAAACAACTACCCGCTTGCCGGCCAAAGGGTCGCGTTGCGCCATTAAAAACTCGGCTCTCGCTAAACTAGGAACTGGACAGAGCACTAATATTATAGTGCATCGACCATCTGCGACTTATTCAGACTGGATCATTTGTCGAAGTAATGAGCGCAAACTTCGTGAGCTGGGAATCCGCCCCTGCCCACTACAGGAGCGCAAGCGCCACGCCGACGAAGGCGCTGAGAATGCCAATCAGCCAGAATCGCTGCACGATCTGCGTTTCGCTCCAGCCGCCAAGCTCGAAATGATGATGGATCGGCGTGCGGCGGAAGGGCCGTATATCGACGCCGTAGAAGCGTCGGCTCAACTTGGCCGAGGCGACCTGCAAGATCACGCTGAGGATTTCCATCACCGGCACAATGGCGATGACGGGCAGAAGCAGCCAGTGACCCGTCATTACAGCAACCGTGCCCAGCGTGGCGCCCAAAGCCAGGGAGCCGGTATCGCCCATGAACAATTGCGCCGGGTGCGCGTTATACCATAAGAAGGAGAAACAGGCGCCCACGATGACAAAGCATAATTCCACCATAAAGATCTGGTTCTGTAAGAAGGCGATGACGCCATACGCGCCAAAAGCGCTGGCGGTAATGATGCCCGCTAGACCGTCCAAACCATCGGTAAAGTTGGTGGCGTTGGACGATGCGACAATGATGAAGGTGCTGATGCAAACGAATAAGACGGGATGCAAAGGAATCGCGACTTGCACCAGCGGCAAAATCATCGAATTGGCAAATGAAAACTCAAAGTGTGAGATGACGGTCGATGCGATCAGCGCCAACAAGATTTGCGCGGCGAACTTTATCGTGCCGGATAAGCCCTCGCCAACATTGCCGCGTGAAGTCTGAATGCCCTCCCAATCGTCGATGACGCCAAGCAGGGCAAAGCCGATCAGCACGATCAGCGGCAGCAAGATACTGCGGCCGGAACCTTCTTCGACGATGGGCGATATATTGAGCGCCAGCGTGATGGCCATGGTCGGCAGAATGATCATGATGCCGCCCATCGTGGGCGTACCGACTTTTTGCACGTGATGGCTGTCCATCAACTCGGCGCGGATTTGTTTGCCGAGCTTTAGGCGCTGCAGAATCGCTACAAATGGGCCGCCCCAGATGACGCCGAGCAGGAACGTTGCCCCGCCGACACTGAGCGCCAGCGGTAATTGACCATCCATATGATTTCTTTGGCTAGCTTTCGCTTGTGCTGAGTTCCGCCTCAGCCGCTGTCAGGCGACTTCTAACATTATCATCCGGTATTTCCAACAAAATAACAAGGCGCTCAGCCACGCGCCTGAATACCGGCGCCGCTACCTGGTAGCCAAAATCACC